>JAVBRV010000156.1:0-6169 GCA_031547585.1 Victivallaceae bacterium | reverse complement strand
AGCAGGCTGAGTGGTGCGTGGCACTGCCTGCCAGACTTTTGTCGGGGACCCAAACTGTTTTCAAAGAAAACAGTTTGGGCACAAAAGTCGTCGCGCTCGCAACCCCGTACCGGGGTCAAGGGCGGTAGCCCTTGCGGGTGCAGGGCGGAGCCCGCCGGAGGGTCTGGGGCGGGCCGCCCCAGAAAAAAACGTGGTTATTCAAGTATGATTTCGTAACAGGGGGACGGCGAGACGGGCGTTTTGGCGGTGTCGATGGCGAGCGAGAGACGCTGACCTTTTAATTCCGCCGGAATTTCCGCCAGACGTGCGCCGTTCAGGGCGAGGACATAGACTTTCGCGCTTTTGACGGGAGTGCGCCGTTGCAGTTCGATGGCGAAAGTGCCGGTGCGGACGATGACGGGGAGGGTTCCGCGGTCGAGGAGGGTGCTTTCGTCGGCGTCGGCGAACTTCATGTTGCTGTTTCGCGCATCGGTGGTGATGACGAGGAGCAGGCGTTTGGATTCCGCCAGTGCTTTGTCGTTATCGAGCGAGATCAGCGTGATCGAGGCTGGAATCGAACAGCGGCGGATGGTGAGGTCGCCGAGGGTGACGACCCGGTCTTCTTTGAGTACGGCTCCGGCTAGACGGGGGGAGTTCACTTCCAGCTCGGCGTCATTGCTCAGCAATTTTACTTCGTTGGTGTCGCTCTGCCAGATTCCCTTGGCGGGATTGCTGGCGTTCTTCGCGTCGAGGATGCCTTTTTCGCGCAGCATGGCGACGACTTTGGTTGCGTCGTTGGTGGTTTTGGCGCTTTCCGTCTCGGTGTACCAGAGCCCGCCGCCGACGGCGGAGGTCTTGTCGGGGATGACGATGAGGTCGGGTTTGACGCCGTTTCGCAGGGGACCGTAGGAGACGCCGACGCGGCAGAGCGGCCAGAGCCGGGCGAATTCGTCGGAGAGTCCGCGATCCACCCGGTTGCGTTTGATGAACGGCTCGGGAATCGGAATCTCGATCGAATGCGGCGAGGTCTTCACGTCGCCGCGCAGGAAGGCGAAGTTGGTCACCAGTTCCGACATCCGGACCACCGGGTCGTCGGCGGAGTGGAAGTAGTTGAGCCGCTGGCCGTACTCCAGCACGTTGTTCGAGTGGCAGGTCATTCCGGACCATCCCTGGAGAGCCGCGCCCGCGCCGAAGAGCAGGCCCTGTTCATGCCGGTATTTATTCCAGTAACAGAGCGCGTATTCGGTCGAGATGAAGGGGCGGTCGAGGAAGCGGACGGAAGCGAGCGTTTTGAAGCAGGCGCCCCCCTCTTCGAGTGCGCTCCCTTGCGGGACCACGAGATTTTCCCCGAAACGGGGATGCGCGTGGTAGTAGTTGAGCGTGATCAGCGGCAGCTCCGAGCGCGCCGGGGTCGCCGACAGGAAGGGACGCATGTTCCAATTGGAGTAAAGCCCGTTATAGCCGATTTCGCGCATGGTTTTGGCGTAGAATTCGGTCATCTCGGTCATCATTTCGGCTGCGAAAGCGGTCATGTCGAGCTCCATTGGAGTGGTTCCCCGGTCGCGTTTGGAACCGAACTTCGGAACGGTTTCGAAGGAGCCTTCCGCCGGCAGATTGTTCTCGCCCCAGGCCTGGCGCAGAGCGGCGTAATCGCCGTACTTTTTGCGCAGATACGCGGTGTACTTGGGGTGGAAGGCTTCGCCGTAGTCGCGGATGCCGATCAGAATGTCCTGTTCGTTGTTGAACGAGACCATGATGACCGCCGGATCGTCCTTCAGGGCGAGCCCGGTGTAGGGGTTGATCGTGGTGAACATCTTTTCCACGCCCGCCCGCCAGTTTGCCCGTGCCTCTTCGCTGACGAAAAGCTGGACCTTTGCGCCGAGCGAATCATTTTCGTTGCCGCTGCCGCGTTTGCCGTTGTCGAAACCGGAGAAAGAGGTCATGCAGTCCATATTGAGGTAGATACCGTTTTCCTTCAGTTCGGCGATGAGGCGGAAGAGAGTGTCGAGGCCGCGCTCGTCGAATTTGACCTCCGCCGCCGTTTGCGGCAGTTGGTGTTCGGCAAGTTTGCTGTCTTTGAGACGTGCGCCGCCGATGACTTCGCCGGAGAGATAACAATCCCAGAAATGCAGCCGGAGGAGGTTGAAGCCCTGCCGCGCCGCCGCGGCCGCGTAGGCGGCCAGGTCTTCGCGGGAGGGATAGGTCTCCGGCAGCGCGTAGATGGGGATGAATTGGATGGTGGTGAAACGCTCCGGGCGATCCGGAGTCTTCTCGAAGACGAGCTCTCCGGCGGCGTTGACGATGGCCCGGCCCCGGCTGCCGGCGGCCTCGCGGGAGACGATTTTGCTGAGGTCAAGCGCACTCCCGGGCTGGACGTAGAGGCTGGTGGTGTCGATGGCCCGCCAGCCGGCCGGAGCCGTCATTTCTTTTTTCGGCAGCGTCCGGGCTTCCAGCACTTTCACCCGTACGCCGCCGAGGTAGACGGGGGAACCGGCGGTGCTTTTATGGAGGAAGATTCGTGGGGCGTCGATCTTGCCGATGGCGGAGTCGATAGAATAACTGGCGGTGTAAGTAATCTTTTTCCACTCTCCATTCAAAGGAAAGAGCTTGGTTTCGGAGAAGGGCGTGAAGTCAAGCGGCAGCGTGTTGAGGTGAACCGCCAGCACGTCTTTCGGCGAACCTTTGGCATAAAACGACACTTCCACCTTCCCGGCGTCCCGGAAGGGGGCGCGCGGCGTGGCGAAGGTGAGTACAGAGGTCCAGGCGAGCGTTTCCGATCCGTATTCCGGCATGATTTCCAGTGCGGCGGAGCCGTCCGGGGCTTTGACTCCGGCGAGCTTGCAGGCAATGCCGTTCCAGAGAATCGGCTGCGTTTTCGTGTAGTCCCAGACCACGTCCGCCACAGTGGGGAGAACGAAGGCAAGGGAGATAGCGAGAAGGGTAAACTTCTTCATGGTGAAACCCTTGTCTGTTCTTTACCGGGGGAAGCGGTAGTTTTCGTCGCTGAGCGTACCCGCAACAAGAATCCAGACCGCCTTGCCGCCGACGGTGGTGAAGGCGATCTTCTCCAGTTGGCCGAGATCGGAGTCGAGCTTGAATTTCGAGGTGTACAACCCGACGCGCGTGCCTCCGGCGGTGTTCCAGGTGGCGCCGACGTGTCCGTTGGGGAGGTGCTTGGCTTCCCACCAGTCGGCGATATCGGTGCCGGGGGTGAGATTGATTTTCTGTTGTTTCCCGTTCGTTCCGGTGACGGTGATGGTTCCGGCGGCGGTTTCATCCGGTTTTGCAAAAGAAAGCGTGTGGAGGAGGTAGAGGTAGTTGGCCGAGACCTGCGCCGAACGCAGATCGAGCGTCACCGATTCCGCGCCCTTGGGCAGATTCCCCGAACGGAAGCTCACCACCGCTTTCCCCCGGTTGAAGTCGGGATCCGCCGGTACGAACGGCACGTTGCTGAACATCCGCGTCTTGAACTTGAATTTGGCCGCGTCGTTCTCCGGCCCCTGGTCGGACCAGCCGCCCTGGTCATCGGCTTCGACCTCGTCTTTGTACCCCATGTTGGCGATGGAAGCGAGGTTGAGGTAGGTGTCGGCCACCTCGATTTTCAGGTTGCGGAAGGTCACTTTGCCGAAGGAATCCTCGAAGCCGAGATTGACCCGGGCGGTTCGCGGCACGAAGGGGGTGTTGGCGTAGAATTCAAAGGGCGTCCAGTCGAAGGAGCCGGTGGCGAAGGCGTGCTGCGGCCAGACTTCGGTTTCACCACCGGTAAAATTGAGCTGGATCTTCGCTCCGTTCCATTCCTCTTTGGGCGGCTCGATATTCTCGCCCCGCCCTTCACCGGTCACCTTCAGGCGGCGTCCGGCGATGGCTGCGAGAGGAAGGCCGCAATTGAGGCCGAGAGTGCCGGGGTTGGAAGCGCGCTTCGATAGGGAGATCTCCGCGCCGCCGTCGATTTTGACCTGGGCCTCCTTGTAGGTACCCCAGGCTTTCAGCTCATCCGCTTTCTGAAACGGCGCGTCGATGAGAACCGTTCCGGCGAATAGGGGGGCGGTCGCGGTGAGGGCGAACAGCGTGGTCCATTTGATGGTCATAGAGGAGCTCCTTCCTTGAATCAGTTCTTGTTCCAGAAGAGTGAAATCTTGCAATCCGCGTCGTTGAAGTCGAACGGCTTCGCGGAGTACGGATAAGCGACGTTGACGGCCGCGCCGGACGTGCCCGTGTGCCCGTCGAGGTAAAGCACGTTGGCCCGCTTGACGTGCCGGGCGGCGGGTCCGCCCTGGTTCGCGTTGTCGCAATCCCAGGAGTTGAAAGCCATGTAGAAATAGCCTTTCTCCATGTTGAAAATGCCTTTGGCGGACCAGTACCACGAATCGCTGAAAAGCAGTTTGCGCGACACGCTCTTGAAAGTGTTAATCTTTAGTGGCTTGACACTGTCGTACATCTGGATATTGACGGCGTACTGTGCATCCCAACCGTCGGCGTTGGCGAGATAATAGTCGGTATTCATCGACGGGCATTGAAAGATATTCGGTTGCAGGTAGTTGGTCTCCCTGTAGAGCAATCTCGGTAGCGGCATGTAGGAACCGCTCGACGTTACAAACTGGACAGGCGGCAGGAAATCATTGTTGTCGGAGCCATATTGCGGAATGGCGAGGCCGATCTGGCGCAGTTTGTTGAGGCAGTTGCTCGACCGGCCTTTCTCGCGCGCCTGGTTCAGCGCCGGCAGGAGCAGCCCGGCCAGGATGGCGATGATGGCGATAACGACCAGGAGCTCGATCAGTGTGAATGGCGGATATGATTTTTTCACGGTTTCACCCTTTCTGTTTCAGCGAATTGAATAACAATACGTTTTCAAACACCTGATGTGTGATTTCCCGCTTCGGGTCGTCGAGCATGGCGAAGACCGTTTTTACCGCTTCCGGCAGAATCGTTTCATGGGTGCTTTTGGGGTAGTATGCTTCGATTCCCAGACGGAGGACGGAGTTGTCGATGGAAACAATGATCAAACTCTGTTCGCTGATCTGCTGCTTTTCAGCAAATTCCCGGATGGCCGGAATCATTGACGACGCGCAGAAAATGGCGCCGGGAAGGTGCTTTCGGGTAAAGGCTTCCGTCAGCATTTCGTCCAACTCTTCGTGCGAGGCCGGGGAAGAGGTCACGGTCAGGTTTTTACCGAATCCCGCTTTAAGCTGGGGCATGAAGGGAGCCAGGCTTCCCCAATCCCCCAGTGAAAATGCCGTTTGGGGTAAATTTTTCTCACGCAGGATGTCCATAATCCGGGCAACAAATTTGTCGAATCCCATGCTCAGCGACTCAACCCCCTTGAGGGGAACGCCGATATTCACGGTCGGGACAACCTTGGCGGCGGCTTTGACGAACTCCGGTTTGACCTGCAGACAGATCAACGCGTCGACCCCGGAGCTCTCCACCTCCTGCCGGAACTCTTCGGCGGTATTGCAGCCATAGGTCAGAAAGCGCACATTGCAGTCGTGCTGAAGAAATTCCTGCATCAGGACGGCGATATCGCGCTGACCGAAGGAAGCATAAAAAAACATATCTCCGCTGGAGAGCTTCAACCCGATCAGCGGCAAGGGCCGGCCCGACAACGGTGAAAAGGCGGCGCGGGGATTGGTAAACGTACCGATGCCGCGCTTGGAGATCAGGTATCCATCGGCAATCATCCGCTCAAACGCCAGCTGAACGGTGGAGTTGGCCACCCCAAGCTCCTGCGCCATCGTCCGGATCGAAGGAATCTTCACGGAACGCGAACCGCTATGGTAAATCATCTTCATGACGTGGTGGCGAATCCGCACGATTTCCGATTGTATTAAATTTTCATTGTTCATTTTTAACCTCAAACACTATCGGTACACTATTAATTATAGCAAATTTTTGTAAAAAAGCAATAGAGGAACGAGAAAAATACCGTTTTTTTGCTGTACCGGGTTGACAACACCATCGTCAATCGGGGGTGGTCGGGGGGGCAGATTCGCCCGACGAAAGCCGCATTTCTGTACGGTGCATAGCTGCAAACCTACCCGAAACCTACAGAGCCATTGATCGCGAACAGCGAGCGCCAGCTGGCTGTGCGCGCATCCCTTGTCGGCAAAAAGCCCGGAGGCATGAGTACGGCCAAAGGCCGCACGGAATGCCGGAGGAGGGGGCCCCCGAAAAGTGCCCCCTTGCTTTTGCA
>JAVBRV010000376.1:0-10368 GCA_031547585.1 Victivallaceae bacterium | reverse complement strand
AAGGTCGATGCCTTGAGCAAAGATTTTGAGAATCAGCGAGTTGCAAAACCACAGACGATAACAAGTTATCGGCGAGGATTTTGTAAGTTGATGAGCTCAAAAGATTGCTCAAGGCGCGACCGGCTTCATGCAATATGCGGGTTAGCGGCGTTCTCCATTTTTTTCAATATCTTCCTCTGAAAATCCTCAAAAAATCGGCTCGGTGCGTCACCGAGCCTTTTTGCAATTACCTCATGCGAAGAAAAGGTTTTTCACCCCTCCCCTAAGTCCGACGGCTCTTAGGGGCTGTAACAAAATAAACTATGTTTATTTGCATCCCGTCAAATGCTTTTTGCCGCATTTGTTCGTCACATAACTCGTTATGCTCCTCACAAATCCAACAAAAATCATTTTGCCGGATATGGCAAATAATCCATACTTTATTTTGCTACAGCCCCTTAGTTTGCTGAAGGTTGGAGGGTCAGGAGGAATTCGATGTTGGTTTTGACTTTTTTCAGGCGGCCGAGGAGGAGTTCCATGGCTTCGGCCGGGGGGATGTTGTTGATGGCTTTGCGGAGGATCCACACTTTGCTGAGTTCGTCGGGGTGGAGGAGGAGTTCCTCTTTCCGGGTTCCGGATTTCTCGACGTTGATGGCCGGGTAGATGCGTCGGTCGGAGACGTTCCGGTCGAGGTGCAGTTCCATATTGCCGGTGCCTTTGAATTCTTCGAAGATGACATCGTCCATGCGGCTGCCGGTATCGATGAGGGCGGTGGCGATGATGGTGAGGCTGCCCCAGTTTTCGATATTGCGTGCGGCCCCGAAGAACCGTTTCGGTTTATGGAGGGCGGTGGCGTCGACGCCACCGGTGAGGATTTTGCCGCTGTGGGGTTGCAGGGTGTTGTAGGCGCGGGCCAGGCGGGTGATGCTGTCGAGGAGGATGACGACGTCCTGTTTGTATTCGACCATGCGCTTGGCTTTTTCGATGACCATTTCGGCGACCTGAACGTGTCGTTCGGGCGGTTCGTCGAAGGTGGAGCTGACGACTTCGGCGTCGACGCTGCGCTGCATGTCGGTGACTTCCTCGGGGCGTTCGTCGATGAGGAGAATGATCAGCTTCACTTCCGGATTATTCAGGCGGATGCTGTTGGCGATCTTCTGCATCAGGACGGTTTTACCGGTACGGGGCGGGGCGACGATCAGGCCGCGTTGTCCTTTGCCGATGGGGGTGACGAGGTCGACGACGCGGGTCGAGAAATCCGCCGGATCGTGTTCGAGGACCAGCCGCTGGGTCGGGAAGTAGGGCGTCAGGCTGTTGAAGGGGATGATCTCCTTCTTGCGTTCGGGGGCGTCGTGGTTGATGCTCTCCACCTTCAGCATGGCGAAGTAGCGCTCTTTTTCGCGCGGCGTGCGGATCTGGCCGGCGACGAAATCGCCGGTTTTGAGCGAGAAGCGCTTGACCTGCGAGGGGCTGAGATAGATATCTTCGGGGCAGGCGAGGTAGCCGTAGCTCGGGGAGCGGAGGAAGCCGAAGCCGTCGGGCAGGAGCTCGAGGTAGCCGGAGCCGTACATCTGCCCGGCCTTTTCGGCGGTGGCGCGGAGGATTTCGAAGATCAGCGTCGATTTCTCCAGCGCGCCGATGCCTTCGATGCCGAGTTCGGAGCCCATCTGGGCCAGGTCGACCATCGATTTCTCCTGAAGCTCGGAGATATTGAGCGAGGGAGCCACGGAGTCGCGCTGGACCTCATGCCGATGGTTGTTGTGATGGTGTTCACGCTGCTGGGAGTGGCCTTCGCCCTCCGCGCCCATATCGTCGGCGGGGAGTCCCTCGAGGGGGGCCGGGGCGGGCTGGCCGCCGTTGGCGGGTTTCGCCAGCTCTTCCAGGAGGAGTTCGCGCATGACCTCTTCGGGCGTCGGTTCGCTGATCGGGGTCGGACGCTTCTCGTTGAGGTCGCGGCGGTTGCCGTCGTCGTTGTTGTTGTTGTTGTTTTTCTTCTTGTTGTGATTGTGCGGCTTCGGGGGACGGCCGCGGCGTTTGCCGTTTTTGTCGGATTGGACGTTGCCGTTTTTCTCCGGATAGACGTTGCCGTTCTTTTCGGGCTGCGGCGCGCCGAGATCCAGTTCCGGCTCGATCATATTGCCGGAGTCGCGTTTACGGAAATGCTTGCGGCGCGGCTCGCCGGAATCCACGGAGCCTTCAAATTCGTCGTTTGCACCAGGGTTGTCAACCATGATTTACCACCTTGTAAAGATTAAAGTTTCTATTGGTCAAAAAAATTGTCAGGACTGGCCGTTCAGCCAGCAATCGAGCTGCCGCTCCAGTTCGGCGGCGGTTCCGTTGTTGATGAGGGCGACATCCGCCCTTTCGAGCTTTTCATCCGCGGGGAGCTGGCAGGCCTCGCGCCGTGCCGTCTCTTCCGGACCCCAGCCGCGTTTCTCCGCCAGCCGCTTCCGGCGCACTTCGGGGTCGGCCCAGATCGCCATCACCCGGTCGAAACGCCCCTGGCAGCCCGCTTCAAACAGCAGTGGCACCTCCACCGCCGCGTGTACTCCCTCCGCCCGGCAGGAGACGGCGAAAGCCTCAATCTCCACCGCAACAAGAGGATGCAGTATTCCCGTCAGGAACGACAGTTCCGCCGGATTCTCAAAAACGATCGCACCGATTTTGCGCCGGTCCGGCAAGCCCGCCGGATCCAGAACCTCTCTCCCCCAGCGTTCCGCCAGCCGAGCCCCCAGGGAACCCGCGGGGTCGGCATAGAGCTCATGGCAAATGCGGTCGGCATCGGCAATCCGCCAGCCCCGTCCGGCAAACGCGGCCAAGAGAAAGCTCTTGCCGCAGCCGACGGGACCGGTAATTCCAAGAATCATATGTTCGTTATCCGTGTGAAAGACTCATCTCCCCGGGCGAAGCACAAGGTCTACGCCTTGAAAAAGTCGGGGAAAAGCGAAACGGAGTGTTTCTATCAGGTAATTTAACTTGAAATCCGCCGAATGCAAGGGCACATTAAGAAAAAAACCGAAAAACAGGAGAATTTCACCATGAAACCCGTCATCACCGGCTCGGAACCCCTCTATGAAGGAAAGTTCCTCCGCCTCCGGAAAGTTTTCTATACCGACGACGAAAATCGCCAACGCTCCTGGGAGAGCGCCGAACGCACCGGCGACACCGGCGCCGCCGTTATCCTCGCCCGTCTCGAACCCTCCGGCGAAATTCTCTTCGTCCGCCAGTTCCGCCCGCCCACCGGCAAGTACATCCTCGAATTCCCCGCCGGACTCATCGACCCCGGCGAAAACCCCGCCGAAACCGCCATTCGCGAACTCTTCGAAGAGACCGGCTACCGCGGAACCGTCCTCCAGGTCTCCCCCCCCGCCTACAGCTCCCCCGGGCTCACCGGCGAAGCCATCTATCTGGTGACCATGCAGGTCGACGGCTCCCAGACCCCCACCCCCGCCCCCGATGAGGGGGAATCGATTGAAGTCTTCCAGGTCCACCCGTCGCAACTTGCCGGATTCCTCCTCGACCAGGAGCAGCAGGGCGTCGGCGTCGATTCGAAGATCTATACGCTGCTCTTCGGCCTCTTTTCACACTGAAAGACGGCAATGCCGGTGCGATACTGTTCTTTGGGCAGCTTGCCGAACTGGTTGTGGAGGCAGTTGGCGGCGGAGGCGGTGATGAGGAGCGAGCCATCGACATTCCGGACCGGACCGGGGAAAAGGATCTGAACCGGATCGCCTTGCAGCGAGAGAGATGAGCGGAGGTTTTTCCAGACGCCGAAGCGGGTCCAGGTTCGGCCGTCCCGGCTGAAACAGGGTTCCAGCTCCATGGTTTGGGCGGCAACGGGATAATGGCCGAGGAGCCCGAAACGCCCTTCGGGGAGGTCGCAGCCGGTGAGTCCGTAGAACTGAAGGTCGGTGGAGTCGCCGGGCTGAGGCGTGATGACGAGTTCCGGGGGAGACCACTCGAGTCCGTCGGGACTGGTGCGGCGGTGGATCATCCGGAGCCATCCGGGAGCGTTGTCGTAAGCGACGCGGCGCTCGGGGTAGAGAGCGGAGTCGATGAGGAGGACGGAGTACATTTCGTAGCTCCCGGTTGCTCCATCGAAACGAACGTACGTGGCGTCGTTGGAAACGAGTTCGCGCCGCCGTTCCGGGGAGCGCCCGTCGCCGGAGAGGCGGATTTCGCCGGAGCTGTCCCGGTGAATGAGACCGTCCGCACCGGCATCCTTAACCAGTTGATCGGCCGGGTGATAGAGACAGGGCCGGTCGAAGTTGAGAATGCGGAAACGGATGCCGTCTGAACTTACCCCCTTGACATAGCGGACCACCGGCCCCGGCCCGTGGAGCCAGGTGAAGAGTTCATAGCCCCCGCCCCGGCGGATGATGTTGGGATGGGCGGAGAAGATTCCCCCCGGAATCCCTTCGAAAACAAGCGGTTGAAAGGCATCGTCAAGATCGACATCCAGCTTCTTCGGGTCGAATCCGGGCAGGAACCCGGCCCCCATCGAAGTCTTGCCGGAGTCATGCCATTGCCGCCGGGTGAGGTAAAGACGGTCATCGCAGAAGCTGCCGAAGGCGGCGACATAGGCCGCCTCTCCCCCACCGGTGGCGCCGCCGTAAAAGCCGAGAAATTCGGGCTCAGCCTGAAAGTTCATTTTATAGCCAGTTTTTTCAGGCGGGCAGTGAAATCCGCCTCGTTTTCGTTTTTCGGATAGAGGTAAAGCGGCGACTCCGTCACCTCGAACTGCTGTCCCTCCAACGAATTGCCGAAGAGGTCAAGCACCCGGAAAGGGGAGAGATCGGCGCGAAGCCCGGACTTCCCGGCATAGTTCCACAGCGCGGCCACGGGTGCGCCGTCCTTGCGGAAGAGGTAGCAGACCGCCGCGTCGCGGTAACGGAACTTCCCCGCCGGTTCGGCTCCTTCAAAGAGACGGGCCAAGGCGTTGAAGGCGGAGAGATTGGCGGAGGGCAGCCACTCGCAGGGGACATAGGTAAACAACCCTTCATCCAGGAGGCGCGGCCAGATACCCGAATCGGTGACCGCCTGCGACTGCCGGATGCCTTCACCGAGATCGGTCAGGGTGCGCCGGATCAGTTGATCCGGGAGAAAGACCCCCTCTTTAACCTTCCCCTGCTGTTCGGGCGGCACGTCGAAGAGAAAGTATAATTCGGTGTTCCAGAGGGGCCGGTCGCCGTACGAGCGGATCAACTCCCGCAACGCTTCAATCTCCCGATCGGCGGGACGCGAAGAAGCGATGGTTCGCGCGGAGTAGGGGTGGAAGCTGACCGCATCGACCCAGTCAAGCGCTCCCTGCTTCAGGCAGTCCACGGTGAAATCGGCAATGATCTTCGCCCCCAGGTCGGAGGTGACGCAGAGGCCGACGACGCCCGCCTTGGGAGCCTCCCGGCGGATCTCTTCGGAAGCCGACTTCAGGTAGCGGCAATAATTCTCCGCCGTCATCGACAGGTTCGGTTCATTCATGATTTCGTAGAAGGGAATCCGGTCGCCGGCGTTCCTCACGAATTCACGCACGAACCGCCGCCAAAGTTCCTCCGATGGCAGGATGACTTTGCCGTGGAGCTTCCCCATGACGTTCCGGGTCTCCCCCGACTGCCGGGGCGAGGTGGCAATCAGCCATTCGGGCATCCGGGGAATCGAACCGGGATAGGCTCGTTCCATGTCGACGAAGCTGCCGAGGACCGGCAGGGGAATCATGTGGTATTTCTCCAGCATGGCCATGGTTTCGTTGAACAGCGAGAAGTCGAATTTTCCGTCTTGCGGTTCGACCTGCCGCCATTGCGAGGTGTAATTAGCGCCGTCGTGAAGACGCAGCACGCGAATGCCGCAGCGCGCCAGGAGCGCCAGCGGTTCCTCCACCGGGGCATTCAGCGCCAGGTAGCCGTAATCATGATAGAAGAGCCGCGGCGGACCAACGATCTGGAAGCCGCCGTTGATTCCCAGGACGAAGCCTTTCCGGAGATCGACCGGCTTCGCTTCATAGCGGCCGATCACCGCCAACTGGGCCGGATGGCTGAGGCTGCGTCCCGGCGCGGAAAGCTGCAAACGGAGGCCACCGAAGCGGTCGAGCGGCAGTTCCGCCGGAATTTCGACCTTCGCCCCCGGAGCCAGTTCGACCGGGAAGCGGCGTTCAGCGACAACCATCCCGGTCAAATCATCGGTCGCCGTCAGGGTCACGGTTTCGCGAAGGGGACGCGGGGAGTTGTTCCAGGCCCGCAATTCCAGCTTTGCTTTTTCGCCTTTTTCGTACAGTCTTGCGTCGGCGGCGACAGCCAGTTCGAGCCGGTCGTCGGGCGTCGTCGGCGCAACTTCGGCCAGGCGGAAATCCGCTACCGTCAAGACCGCCGCCGGCGGCTCCTCGAGCGACTGGACGGAGGGCAAAAAGAACGTGGAGATTTTCGGGGTGAATTCCACCGTGAACTCTTGAAATTCCTCTCCGACCCGGCAGCGTTTCGCCGCCCGTTGACCGACCGGCTTCCTGGGCTCGCCCGGCGTCACGCCGTAAAACCCGAGCCGGATCGGATAATCCGAAACGCCGCTCTTCATCCGAACGCTGAACCGGTAGGTTTTCCCTGCCTCCAAGTAAACCGACTTGAGGCAGAGCTCGAAGGACTCCCGGTACGGATTATCGACCGCCACCCCTCCCGGGACGAAACGAAGCGGTAAGTATCGCCGTTCCGGGTTGGTGTCGAGGCGAACCACCCGGCGCTGGGCGAAACCGGCCTCCCCCAATTGAAAAGCGGCGTTATAGAGCAGATTCTCCGCCCCGGCGAGGGGAAGGGCTGCCAAAGTGAGCCAAAGCCATGAAAAGCGCATGATGATTTCCTTTCTTTACATTTCGATTCCGGTGGTGCTGACATAAGGGATAGGGTGCATTCGCAGCCGTAGCACATCGAGGTTGTAGGTGGTACCGCCGCTCGAAATATAGGGCCACAGCGTGTTCCCGCCGACTTTCCCCACGTGACCGTCGAGAAAGGAGAAGGTATAATTCCAGTGGAAGTTATCGGCGGGACTCGTCAGAGATTCCAGTTTCCCGAAGATCCAAGCGGCAGCTGGTGCGCGGATATCCGTTCCACTGGGGCGACAACAGGCGAAATCGGTGACGACGCTGCTGTTCTTGATCCGGCCCCGTTTGTAGCGGGTCCGGTTGACCAGTCCGAGCTGACCGTTGTAGGCATAGCTGGATTCACGCTTCTGCATATCGTCCGCCGGACATTTGGCGATGGTGAGCTCCTTGACGCAGCCGGCGTCCACCAACCGCTGAAGCCAGCGGACGTTGCCGGTTCCGCTGGCGGAATCGGCGAAAAGCAATCCATCCAAATAATCGTTCTGGTACAGCTGATGCGCCCGTCCCATCTGGCTGAGCCGTGAAAGGCAACTGGCCTCCTTCGCCGTGGCCCGTGCTTTGTTCAGGGCTGGCAGAAGCAGCGCCGCCAGAATGGCAATAATCGCTATTACTACCAACAGTTCAATCAGCGTAAAAATACGTTTCATGCTTCACGTCTCCATAGTTCGTTTTCCACTCCGGCACCTGGTTCAAGTAAAACTCTGTTTTTGCGCAAGACGGCTTGCAGCTCCACAACTTCCAGTTCCTGAAACCCTTTGCCTGTTTTCACCGCGAGGGCCGCGGCGGTTCCGGCCGCCTCCCCCTCCGCCATCGAAATCGGGATCACCCGCGTCGAAGCCAGCGCCTCGTGCGTCGCCGAAATCGCCCGCCCCGCCACCAGCAGATTCTCCGTCCGGAGCGGCAACAGCGCCCGGTAGGGAATATGGTACACCTTCGGGAAGCGGGTCTCCAACCCCTTGTGATCCGGTGAATGGATGTCGAGGTGGTAGGCCCCGAGAGCAATCGTGTCGGCGAAATCGCGCCCGGTAAGGAGGTCCTCCGCCGTCAGCGTATACGCGCCCATAAGGTGGTTGATCTCGCGCACGCCGATGGAGCCGCAGCTCCCCGTCAGCACCGCCTCTTCGAAGCCGGGGGCGTAGCGGCGCAGAAACTCCATCCAGATCGGGACTTGCGCCATCCCCTCCAGCTCGGAGCGGGTATGGTTGCCGCTGTCGCCGGGGTCAACCGCCTCCACCCGCCCCGCCACCGTCATGAAGGTGCGGCTGCGGGGGAAGAAAACCCCCGGCATATTGTTGCGCGGCAAAGACATGCCGTCTCTCTCGGCACGGGCGACCAGCCGCCCGAACGCGCCGGAGACGAAGCCATCCTGCTTGAGCGCCCGGCGGACGTGTCCCGCCGCGTCCGCGAGCGGAAAGGGCCGCAGATCTTCGGGGTGCCGGGTGAAATAGTCGCCGAGCTTCGCGAAATCGATGTTGCCCACCTCGAACACCCAGCTCGAAACCTGGGTCTTGCCATCCCCCTCCCGCCCCCGGCGCATGGTCTCCCCGGCGGCGATCGCCACCGCGCCGTTGTCGGTGCAATCGATGACGTTCCGGCAGGCGACGCGGATCAATCCTTCGCCGCCCGCGAGATAGACGGCAACAATCCGCCCCTCCGCCAGTTCCAACTCAACGAAACGGGTGTGGAAGAGCATCCGCACCCCCGCTTGCTCCAACTCACGCGCCGCCACGATCTTCAGCCAGTGCGGATTGACGTAGGCGGCGCTGCCGCAGATGGGATCCATATAGATCTCCGACGCCGCGCCGGCCTCGCGCAGTTTCCCGGCGAATTCCAGGGGGAAGCCGCCGATCACCGCCTCGCCGCTCCGCGCATGGAACCCCATCCAGCAGGGAACCGAACAGGCGTTGCCGCCGGGGTAGCCGTTGGCTTCGACCAGCAGCGTATCGGCTCCGCCCCGCGCGGCGGCGACGACGGCGGCGAGTCCGGTGGTTCCCCCGCCCACCACCACCGTGTCGCAGGCGAGGCGCTTTTGAATGGTGAAGTTCTTCATGCCTCGGGATTTCCTTTCAGATGAATAGAGAGGTGCTTATGCACGGTTCGGTGAATGGTTTCAGGATTGCGGGTCTTGATCGCTTCCAGAAGGTCGCGGTGGCTGGTCTGCTCCGGATCTTCAAAGCGGCGGGCGGAATCCGGACGCCGCTGCCGGAGGCGGGTCTCCCGATCCGAAAAAAAGCGGAACAACAATACCTGAAAGGATTCCAGCGCCCGGTTCCCCGACGCCCGGTACAGCCGGGCGTGAAAGCGGAAGTCGCAATCCATATAGAGATCGAAATCCTCCGGCGCAGTCTCCTCCCTCTTCACCAGCTCGTCGAGGTAGGCAAGATCCGCATCGGTGATGTTTTTCGCGAGAAAGTCCGCCATTCCCAGCTCGATGACATAGCGGAGGTTGATGAAGTCGCGCCCCTCCTCCTCACTCAGGAACGCGGGGTCCAGCACCTTTCCCAGCGTTTTGAACACCGACGGACGCGACACCACAATCCCCCGCCGCTTGCGCGACTCCAGAAGCCCCAGCATCCGGAAGCGGCTCAGCGCCTCCCGCACCACCGGGCGGCTGATCCCCAGCATCTCCGCCAGCTCCTTCTCCCCGTGGAACGCGTCCCCCGGGCGAAACTCCTTTTCCCGCAAATAGGTGTGGATCTTCGCCTCCGCCACATCCGTCAATGACTCCTGCCTGATCTCTTCGAGCATGGTTGCGTCTCCTTGGTTTTATATTAATTATAGCAAGATTTGTCAATATGTCAAGCATATTTACAAAATAATCAGATTTTTTGTCCCTTTTCTCTTTTCTCACGCTTCCCCGTTCCCTCCATGCCGGGGCTTGCATAACCGCCATGCGAGTGGTATTTTATAAGATATTCAATTCCAAACACCGGGAGAATCCATGGCCGCACAGATCATCGACGGGAAAGCCATTGCCGAAATGGTCCACGAGGAGACCCGCCAACGGGTCGAAGCCCTCAAGAAACAAGGCAAAACCCCGGGACTCGCCGTCGTCTTGATCGGCGACGACCCCGCCTCGCAAGTCTACGTCAACGCCAAAGCCAAAAAATGCGCCGAACTCGGCATCCACTCCGAAAAACGGCTCCTCCCCAAAGACGCCTCCATGGCTGAAGTCCTCGCCCTCGTCGAAGAACTGAACCACAACCCCGTCATCCACGGCATCCTCGTACAATCCCCCCCGCCCCCCCAGATCGACGAAGAAAAAGTCATCGCCGCCATCAACCCCGATAAAGACGTCGACTGCTTCCACGAACGCAACGTCGGCAAAATGCTGATCGGCAAAACCGACGGATTCTTCCCCTGTACCCCCCGCGGCGTCATGGTCCTGCTCGAAAAATCCGGCATCAACCCCGCCGGCAAACACGCCGTCATCGTCGGACGATCCAACATCGTCGGCAAACCGCTCGCCGCCATGCTCATGCAAAAAGCCAAAGGCGCCGACGCCACCGTCACCATCGTACATTCAC
>JAVBRV010000256.1:0-4378 GCA_031547585.1 Victivallaceae bacterium | reverse complement strand
GCAAATCCCGCCGCCTCGGCCACTTCGCCGATCGAGAGATAAGGATTCTGCAACAGCTGCCGGGCGCGGCGCATCCGCAGTTCAGTCAGGTATTCGAGGATGCCGCTGCCGAACTCCCGGCGGAACAGCGTATCGAGGTGGCTACGGCTCACCCCCGCCCGCCGCGCCAGCTCCGGGATGGAGAAGGCGTCGCCGAGATGGCGCTCCAGATATTCTTCGGCCCGGATCACCGCCGGATGGCGCTCACGGCGGCTTTCGAGGCGGCTCTCCACGGCGGCCAGCCGCGTCCAGATGAGCTCGGCCAGCAGCGCCGCCTGGCGAACGTCCCCCTCCTCCCCCAACCGGTACAGGGCTTCGAACCAGCCGCCGAAAAAGGGATCGCCCGCCACATCGACGAGACGGTTGGCGACCTCAAAGCGCCCTTCCGGCAGCTCCATCACAGCGTAGAGGGTTTCGCATTCACCGTTCGGGGAGTGCTGCGTATGCATGGCTCCGGGTGGAGCCACGAGAATGCTGCCGGGGTGCGCATGGAAAACGCCGCCGTCGTCGAAACGGGTCAGGCATTCGCCGCGCACCAGATAGACCAATTCGGCCCCGGGGTGGCCGTGCCGATCCACCGCCCGGTCGCCGACGAAGCGCCCGGCGTAACGGAAACCGATCGCGCCGCCGGAGCTCACACGCCCTCGCCGACCCGCCGCTCCAGATAGCGCCCGTAATCGGTCTTCAGCATTCCCTGAATGGCGGCCAGCACCTCGTCGCGGGTCATCCAGCCGCTTTCAAAGGCGATCTCTTCGAGGCAGGCGACCTGAAGCCCCTGCCGGGTCTCGATGGTGCGGATGAAGTTCGCGGCGTCCAGCATCGCTTCGTGGGTTCCGGTGTCGAGCCAGGCGTATCCGCGCCCGAGCAGCTCCACCTGGAGTTTGCCGCGGCGGAGGTATTCGTTGTTGACGGCGGTGATCTCCAATTCGCCGCGCGCCGAGGGGCGGATCGTTTTGGCGATCGAAACCACGTCGTTGTCGTAGAAATACACCCCCGTGACCGCGTAATGGCTCTTGGGTTTGGCCGGTTTCTCCTCGATCGACAGGGCGTTGCCCGCGGCGTCGAACTCCACCACCCCGAAGCGCTCGGGGTCGCAGACGTAGTAGCCGAAGACGGTCGCGCCCTCTTCGCGGGCCGCCGCATTCGCCAGGAGCAGGGAGAGGTTGGCGCCGTGGAAGATGTTGTCCCCCAGCACCAGCGCGACACGGTCGCCGCCGATGAACTCCTCGCCGATCAGGAAGGCTTGCGCCAGTCCCTCCGGCTTCGGTTGAACCGCGTAGGTGAGCCGGATGCCGCAGCGGCTGCCGTCGCCCAGCAATTTCATGAAGTTCGGCTGATCCTCCGGGGTGGTGATGACCAAAATGTCGCGGATTCCCGCCAGCATCAGCACCGACAACGGGTAATAGATCATCGGCTTGTCATAGACTGCCAGAAGCTGTTTCGAAACTCCGCAGGTCACCGGGTGAAGGCGGGTTCCGGCCCCTCCCGCCAGAACGATGCCTTTCATCCTTCGCTCGCTTCCTTCCCGACCCCGCTCAAACGGTCGACGCGCTGCGGAACGTCTTCAAATTTACCTCTCTGCTGCAGAATCGCCTGATAGATATCGAGCGCCCGGTCGTTCTCGCCGGTGGCTTCGTAAACGAGGCCGATGCGGTACTGGGCCTCCAGCCGGGTCCGGTCGAGCGGACTCGGAATCTTGCTGACCACCTCTTCGAACCACTTGATCGCCTCTTCGTAGCGGCCGGTTTCGAAGCAGCAGCGGCCAAGGTACAGCTTGCCCGGAACCTCCTTCAAATGGCCCGAAGCCGCTTCCCGGAAGTGCGTTTCGGCCCGGTCGTAAGCGCCGGTTTCGAAGTAGAGCTGCCCCATATCCATCTGCATGGAGGCGTCGTTCGGGAAGACCCGGACCCGCTCTTCGGCATGGCGCAGCCGGTAGTCGATCTTCTCCTGTTCAAGCTGCTCGATCTGGCCCTCGGCATTTTCGTAGGCCTCGGGGTTGCTTCGCAGCTCCTTAATCGCCTGGTTCAGCTGGGCGATATAGGCGCGCTCGATCTGTTTGTCGAGAACGGGGTCGAAGGCGCCGACCGCTTTGGCGACGGCCTTCAGCTGGTTGATGGCCTCTTCGTACTCCTCGGCGATGTAGTAGGCTTCGGCGAGTTTCCGCCGGATGTCCATGGAATCGGCGACCTTGAGGTCCGCTGTGAATTTTTCGATGAGGACCCGGGCCTGTTCGGCGTCGTGGATGGTTCCGTCGATCAGCTGCTGGGTGACCTGCGCTTTGGAGTCGGAGGCTTTATCCTGGGTGGAGCCTTCGCTCTCCCAGTTGCCGCGCTCAATGCTGGCCAGCGCCAGCGCTTCGCGGAGCTCCGCCTGGGTGGAGAGGTTGCCAGGCGACTTCTTCGCCAGGGGCTGCAGCACCTTCAACGCCTCGCGCGCCATGCCGCACTGCTGATAAGCAGCGACCAGTTTCCGGGCATTGGGCTCGTTATTGGGGTGAAACTCGTAGACGATGCCGAGGGCGTCGGCGGCGATGAAGGCGGCGTCATATTGGTCGGCCGCAGCCGCCAGGGCGCCGAGGATCAGCGGATTATCAAGGCAGCGCGCCAGACAACTCTCGCACATGGCCATCGCCTTTACCGGGTTCACGGCGGTCATGATTTTGATGATGATAAAGGGAACGATCGAGAGAAGGAGCGCGAGTCCTTTCGCCGCCCCCCCCTGTTTGCGAAGCTTCGCCCGCTCCATCTCGCGCAGCTTTTCCCGTGCCATGAAGAGTTCCGGGAATTCCCGAATGATTTCCAGCAGCAGTTTGATCGCCCGCTCGGGCTCGTTCGCCGATTGAAGGGCGCGGTTGTAGGTGTCCCGTACATGAATGGGGACCTGTTTCAGCGTTTTCTTTTCCATATGAAATTCACTCCGGGTGTCGTCTTGCGGCGGCTCGTTTCGAAGGTAAGGTACACGCCCTCCGGAGTTTTTTCAAGCCTCTTTTCTGCGTGTCAACACCGGAATTGACATTTTCTTTCAGAATTAAGCAAAAAAACGCCGTCCCCTCCCGGAAAACGGCGAAAATCACCGGTGAATTCAACGGCTGAAGGCAGCGTCCATCTGTACGGCGGAAGGGGTAAAATCGAGGCCGCGCACAAAGCGGCAGGCGTCGACGGCGCCGTATTCGCGCTCCATGCCGCAATCCTCCCACTCGACCGACAGGGGACCCTGGTAGCCGATCCGGTTGAGCGCCCGGGTCACCGCTTCGAAGTCGACCCCGCCGTGCCCCGGGCTGCGGAACTCCCACCCCCGCCCGGAACTCATGAAGTCGAGATGCGAAGAAAGAATCCCGGAACTGCCGTCAAGCGTCAGCGCCGCATCCTTGACGTGGACATGGTAGATCCGGTCCGGGAAGGCTTCGATGAATTTCACCGGGTCCATCCCCTGCCAGAAGAGGTGGCTCGGGTCGAAATTGAAGCCGAATTCCGGCCGGTACTCCACCGCTTCCAGCGCCCGGCGGGCGGTGATGAGGTCGAAGGCAATCTCCGTCGGATGCACTTCGAGCGCGAACCGCACTCCGCATTCACCGAAGACATCGAGAATCGGGTTGAAGAGCTCGGCGAAGCGGCGGTACCCCCGCTCGATCATCCCGGGCGAAATGGGCGGGAAGGCGTAAACCAGGTGCCAGATCGGCGAACCGGTGAAGCCGATTACCACATTCACCCCGAGATTCCGGGCGGCGCGGGCGGTATTCTTCATCTGTTCAACGGCCCAGCGCCGCTTGCCTTCGGCGTCCCCGGCGAGCTCCGGAGGGGCGAAGGCGTCGGAGCGCTCGTCGTCGTTCGGGTCGCAGACCAGCTGCCCGGCCAGGTGGTTGCTGATCGCCCGGAGCACCAGCCCATGACAGGCGAACGCCTCCAGTTTCCCGGCGCAATAGGCCGGGTCGACAGCAGCGCGCGCCACATCGAGGTGATCCCCCCAGCAAGCCAGTTCGGCGCCATCATAACCGAACGATTTCGCTTTCGGGAGAAATTCCGCCAGAGGCAGATCCGCCCACTGTCCACTGAACAAAGTCACTTCACGCATGGTTTCATCCTTTCGTTACAACCTCATATAGTTTAATAACGGTTCTCACTGGGGCGGCCCGCCCCAGCCCCTCCGGCGGGCTCCGCCCTGCACCCGCAAGGGCTACCGCCCTTGACCCCAGTACTCGGGGGAACCTCCAAACGGCATCAGTCGACCACTCTCCCCGCTTTTTTGCGGGGAGAGGGCAAGCGACTGAAACCGTTTGGCGCCAGGGGGCTCCGCGCCCCCTGGACCCTCGGCAGGACGGGGGTCCTGCACCCTGGCCGAC
>JAVBRV010000261.1:0-4895 GCA_031547585.1 Victivallaceae bacterium | reverse complement strand
ACTGTAGTTGTGGAACCCCAGTCCGAACTGCTTCAGGTTCGAAAGACAGTTGACGTCCCGCGCCCGAGCCCGCGCCTTGGAGAGCGCCGGCAAGAGGAGCGCCGCCAGAATGGCGATGATGGCAATAACGACCAGAAGCTCTATCAGTGTGAATGAACGCCTGTTTTTCATCACTTTTCTCCTTTCTCCCACAGGATGCTTTTTCGAATGATGAGTTCGGTAGGTATGAATTTTTCAATGACTTCGGTGCTGCCCTTCAGGCGTTCGGCGAGGAGGTCGAGCGCCGCCTCCGCCATGGCCGGAATATTCTGCCGGATGGCGGAGAGGGGCGGATTGTACGACCCCGACCACTCCGTGCCGTCGATGGAGACGACGCCCAGCTCTTCCGGAACCTGGATTCCGGCGGCGGTCAGCCGGTAGATCAACTGGCCGGTCAGCCGATCCGAACCGACGATCAGCGCCTCCGGGGGATTCTCCAGAATGCGTTGAACCAATTGGTCGAAGCTGGAGGCTTCATTGCGGAAATCGGTATAATACTCTTCCTTCAGGCCGAACCTCCGGACGCACTCCCGATAGGCGTCATATTTACGAAGATAGTTGGAAAAATCGGCAAAGCCGATGCGCCGGTAACCACTCGCCGCCAGGCGGTCGAAGAGCTGCGCCATGCCGGTGCGGAAATCGGAAGATACCGCGCAAACTCCGCTATTCTGAATGTCGGTCACCGTCACCAGGGGAATGCCGGGGTCGCGAAAGCGGTCGGTGCGCTCGCTTCGCTCCGAAAAAACATTGGAGACCAGAATCACCCCATCCACGGTGCGCGAGAAAAGCTTCTCCAGCGCGTCCAGCTCTTTCTCGAAGCTCCACTGGGTCAGCATGGCCATCAGCCGGTAACCGCGTCTTTCGGCGGCGATGGTCAGTTCCGAACAGAGTTCGGCGTAATACGGCTGGTTGATTTCGCCGCAAACGAAGCCGATGATGCCGGTGGACTGGCTCTTCATCGCTTTCGCAAGCTGATTGGGGTGATAATGATGCAGGGAGGCCAGACTGCGAATCCGCTCTTGCGTCGCCTCCGGAATCCGCCCCGCCGCCGGCCTCCGGTTCAGCACCAGGGAAACCGCCGTCGGGGAAACCCCCGCCAGTTCCGCCAACCGTCCCAAGGTAATGCCGTTTGCCATGCTTTCTCCGATCTGCTAAATGCATTTACCAAAAATATTATACCTGATTTTTGTGCGAATGTCAATAGGGATCAAAAGAAAAAAAGCAATTTTTTCGAGCAAGCGGAGGGAATGGGCTCCGGGAAATCCCCGGAGCCCGCGGATTCACATCACCGGCCGGGGGTCATCCGGATCACGGTGCTGGAGAAGGGGGCGACCTCGGCGGCGGCGCTCCAGTATCCGCCGTCGCGGCGGGGCTGGAGCGGAGCGCCCGCGCCGAGATCGAAGAGCGCCGGGGTTCCCTTGCACAATCCCGCCGACACCCCGAAATTCACCTCGCGCGCGGCGGCGGTGATATTGAAGAGCTGAATCAGCACCTCCCCAGCCCTCGTCCGGTAGGGCGTGGCGAAGACATCGACCACGTCGGTCTTCACCAGGGGGGCGAATTCACCGTATTTTTGCAGGAGCCGGCGGAAGGATTCGCGGTATTCCGGCGCTTCGCCGGGGTCCCAATGACCGGTGTGCCAGGTGCCCTGAAGGAGGACGATCCGGCCCTGCCCCACCACCTTCTCCGCCACCTTCCGGCTGCCCGGAACCGAATTCATTCCCGACACCTCCCCCTTCGGCGACACCTCGATGCCGAAGCGCTTGAAGAAGGCGTAGCTGTTCAGCCGGTCGGTATCGAAGCTGGCGAGGAAGACGCCGCCCTTCCGGATAAACGCTTCGATCCGGTCCCCGAAGGCCGGGGCGAGGTCGCGGGTCATGTCGTCGATCAGCAGCTTCGAAGTGACCTTCGCGTCGAGCTCGGGGAAGCGGTCGGCCAGATAGCGGTCCGGGTTGAAGTTCAACTCGCGGAGCAAGTTGGCCAGTGAATAGTGCGCCCCGGTCCGGCCGTGGAACGGTTTATGAAAGGTATCCGCCGACTCCGCGAAGCCGGTGTCGAGGCTGAAGGCGAGCGAAATGGGGTCGGGCAGATATTCCGCGTTGTAGAGCAGTCGCGAGTAGGGCTTCAGCCAGGCGATATTCTCCCCCGCCGGGCGGCCGCTGAACCACTGGCAGTAGAGCGCGTCAAAGCACTGCATCATCGCCATCCACTGGTAGGAGAGCACGTTATGCTCGTAGGTCGGCGGCGGCTGGTTCCCCTCGTCGCCGTACGGGAGACCGAGGGTGCGTCCGGCCAACAGCCACTTGTTGAAGCTGAGGCAATAGCGGTCACTGGTCTCGTGAAAGATCGAACCGGGCGGATAGTCGCGCGAGAGTTCGAGGTAAGCGGTGGTGTTGAGCCCGATCAACTTATGCTCGATGGGGTGGAAGGGGACGTTGTAGGTCAGGTGAACCCGGCAGCCCTCGCCCCGGATCGCTTCGGTCACCTCGCGCTGCAGGGAACCGAGATCGGCCATATTAAGCCGGGTCAACCGGGGAAGCAGGGTACGGGTGGCGTCCTTCATGATGAGCTCGGGGGTCACGCCGTCGAAACCGGCAAGGGTGGTGCCGAGTTGGCGGTTCAGCTCCTCCAGCGTGAACTCCTTCGCCAGCTCCTGTCGGAACTTCACCAGCGTCGCCGGACCGATGGCCAGCGCCTGGACGCCGAGTCCGCCGCGGATGCCGTAGTTGGCGTTGATGCTGTAGACGTTGGGGTAGCGGTTGGCCAACCGGGCGGTTTCGCGGTAGTAGTTGACCACGCGCTCGCGGTAGACCGGGTCGGCGGGGTCGGCGGCCCGCATGGGGCCCGGTTCCTTGCCGCCGTAGCGGACGAGGGTGGCGACTTTGCCTTGCAGCGCCGGGGGACGACTCTCCCCGATATGGTTGCGGAAACCGATCTTCAGCTCTTCAGCCGTGATGCGGTTCAAGCGCTCCGGCCAGTTCGGCCAGCTGACGTTGCCCTCTTCACTCTCCACCCACGGCAGATGGATTTTCACCGCATCGTAACCGAGGCGGCGCATGCGCTCGAATTCGCTCCGCGACTCCGCGCCGCCCGCGATCATGGTGAGGTACGAGGGGCGGTCGGCGGGAGCGGGCGCGGGGAGAAGCCCGAGAAGGCTGCTGGAGAACCCGCCCGCGGTGAAGCGCACCGGCCCCGGCTCCGCCTGCGGCGTCACCCGGAGAACCGCGCCGCCGAAATGCCCGGCGCGGCTCAGCCGGACTTCCGCCAGTTTCGCGGCGGCGGCGCTCTTCTTCTGCTCCACCGTCACCTCACCGGCAGGGACGGGAACCGGGCGGTACTCCATCAGCGTAAGTTCAAGAGGTTTGCCGGGCGGGAAAGCCGCGGTCTCCGGCTCGATGAGGCCGATCACGGCAGTCTCGGGGGCGTCGAGAGTGATGCCGGCGAGACCGAAGGAGCGCTCATCCCCGGGGGTCGGGAGGGAGGCGATAATCGAGCGGATCATTTTATCGGGGTGCGGGTTGCGGTAACTGGCCCGGTAGAGCGAATCCCAGTCGACGCCGTAGGCGCCGCGCGGCAGATAGCAAGCTTCGGCCCAGCTGAAACCCGGGGGGCCCCACCAGGTGAAATCGCGCATGCCGCGCTTCTGATACCCCGTCCGGTAGACGCCGCAGTTCCAGCGGGAGACGGCGAAGATCGCTTCGCTGCCGCCGTCTTCATAGAGCAGCCGGTAGACGGCAAGGGTTGGAACCGCCCCCTCCCCCTGCGGTCCGGCGGCGTGAAGAAGGTGGATGCCCCCCGCTTTGGCGTTCACAGGGATCTCGATGGCGGGGCACTCTTTCGACAGCCGGGTGAGCGACAGGGCGAAGGGAATGCCGCCGAAGCTCTTCCCCTCCGGCGCTTTGGCCTTGTCGAACCAGCCCGCGGCGGCGGCGGGCGGCTGCCAGGCGAGAAGGCGGCGATTGCCCTCTTCGGAGATCCCGGCCTTCACGGTTTCGGCCTTGGGCTGCTTGAAGTCGCCGGGGGTCCGGCCCAAAAGGGTGAGCCCGGCAAAACGGACCAGTTCCGCGCCAGCCGGGCGGACGGCGATGAAATAGAGGTTGTCGGAGGTCAGATGCGGATACTCCCAGCCCCGCCGCCGCTCGCGGCTGCGGCCGACGAAGGTGCCGAGGCCGAGGGAACGGGTTTTGAATTCGGCAAAATCGCCCTTTTCATCCCACAGCACGGTTTCGCCGAGTTCAAGCGTCTCCGCACCGCCGATCCGGGTGGCGGCCAGCTTCAGCGCGCCCGAGGAGCGCCACTCCAAACGGTGACCGAGAAGGTTCAACGGCCCTTCGACGCCGTAAATCGCGCGTCCGCCGGGGGTAAGCTCGACCGAACCGTCTTCCAGCCGGCGGCCGCCTTCGAGGACGACCAGTTGCCCCGTCCCCAGCGGACGCTCCGGCAGATAGGTCGGCTGGAACGCCAGCACCGGCTCCCCCTGCCACTCCTGGCGGAAGCCGGTGAGGAGCACCCGTGCCATGGTGCGGGCGGGATTGTCGAAGGCGATACCGGCGGAGACCTCCCCTTCCGGGAAATCCTTCACCACGGAAATGTCGCGGAACTCGCCCCCCTCCGGGCGGTAGCGAAAAGTCAGTACGCTCCCCCGGCGTTCGAGACGAAGCGTCCCGGAGCGGCCCTTCTCAGTCGCCGTCTCTTCGCTCTTTTTGCCTTTCACATTGACGGCGGCGGCCAGCTCCTCCACCCCCTTCGCCTTCTGCCGCCGGTAGAGCGCGGCGGAGAAATCCTTGCCGGCCACCAGCAGCCGGAAGGCGTTCCAGTGGTCGAAGTGCTGCATCCGGAAGTCGAGTTCGACCGTA
>JAVBRV010000462.1:0-10325 GCA_031547585.1 Victivallaceae bacterium | reverse complement strand
CCGGAGGAGGGGATCCGTTTCGGCTGCCGGATCGGCTCCATCCTTCCCGCCGGGGTGGGCAAGTACTACGAAAGCTAGTTCACCATGATCTTCAAGGGCATCTAAGAGGAGATCGTCCTCCTGGGGCACCAGCTCTCCTTTATCGCCCCGATTACGGAGCTGGCGGAGAATCCCCTGAAGCTGAACCACTTCCTCTCCTCCGCCCAGACCGACGCGGTGATCTCCTTCGTGGGGCCGGGGCATCCGGATTTCGCGAAGATCGCCGCCCTGCCCCTCGTCCTGATCGGCAAGAAGGAGGGGTTCGAATCGATCAGCATCGACAAATTCGGCGGCGTCCGCGACCTCGTCGAACACCTGGCCTCGCTCGGACACACCCGAATCGGCTACGTCGGCGACCTGAACGACGACCGCTTCCGCGCCTTCCGCATGGAGCTGGAATTCCGCGGCTTCCCGGCGCGCAAGGAGTGGTTCGCCGACTGCGTCTTCGGTTTCGTCTCCGGGCGGGAGGCGGCCCGGAACCTGCTGCGTCAAAACGAATTGCCGACCGCCATCTTCGGCGCCAGCGATTATACCGCGATCGGGGTCATGCACGCCCTCGGCGAAGCCGGGCTTCGCATTCCGGAGGATATTTCCGTGACCGGCTACGACAACCTGCCGGAATCGGCCCTCGTCTACCCCCCTCTCACCACCGTCGACATCAACAAAGAGGGCATCGGCCGCCTCGCGGTGCGGATCGCCTTCGAACAATTCCGTCAACCCTCCGGGGAGCACAGCTGCCACACCCTCGCGGCCCTCCCCGTTATCCGCGCTTCAACCGGAAAGGCCAAAGCATGAACCCCTTTCGCTTCGCCGTCATCGCCGACACCCACTATTGCACCCTTGGCGACCGCCCGCCCGAAGGGGCGGGGGCCTCGTGGGAGCGCCGCCCCGACTACTTCCGCTACGCCGCCATGACGGGGACGCTCCGCACTTTCGCCGACCGGATCGCCGCCGCGCGGCCGGACTTCCTCGTCTCCACCGGCGACCTGATCGAAGGCGGCGCGAACGACGTTCGTGATGAAAAGGAGGCCCGCGCCCTCTTCGCCCGCTCGGCCCCCCGTTTTTACCACGCGCCCGGAACCCACGACGCGCGCCTCCGCCACCCGGCCTACGGCAAATTTGTCCACGAAGGCTGCGTCTTCCTCCTCCTCGACTATACCGACTGGACCCCGGCCCAGCGGAAGTGGCTGGCCTGCGAGCTGGAAGCCGCTCAAACGGCTCCGCATCTCTTCGTTTTCGCCCATCCGCCGCTTCACCTCGTCGGCCGTCATTTCTTCGACTCGCCGCACTTCCGCGAAGAGGTGTCGGCG
The DNA here is from genome assembly GCA_031547585.1 of Victivallaceae bacterium. Lineage (GTDB taxonomy): Bacteria > Verrucomicrobiota > Lentisphaeria > Victivallales > Victivallaceae > Victivallis. The sequence goes on along the minus strand of JAVBRV010000462.1, from coordinate 8,976 downwards.
CTGCTCGAACGCTATCCGGCGGACGCCTATTTCTGCGGCCACACCCATAACCAGGCCGTCAGCTATCATGGCGGAATGCTGCAAATCAAGGGTTCCGCCGTCGGCGATCCGGCGGGGAAAGTGGTTCCCCTCGAGGAACTGCATCCGGTTTTCGAGCCCGGCTACTGCTGGGGCATCGCCGAAGACAGCGCCCCCGGCTTCTTTCTGGTTGACGTGAAAGAAGATACATTGACACTCACCTGGCAATCGATGCGGGGAAGCGCCAAACTCCGGGTGCCGGCCCGCTTCGCCCCGCCGGAAATCCTCACCCTCCCCCCCTTCGACCGGGAGCTGCGGCCGGTTCGTGAAGAGGAGCTGCGCCGGGCGAAATCCGGGCGGCTCCACCTCTTCACCGCCAATAAGGGGGCGCGCGGCTTCTCCCTTGCCCTGAACGGCATCGAACTTGGTCTCGCGCCCGAAAGCGCCTGCTACGCCGCCCGGCGCTTCGTGGAGCTCCCCCCGGCAGCGCTGCAAAGCCTGAAAATCGAGAATCAATTGGAAGTGCGCTTCCCTCAATCGGAAGCCTTCGCCATCGGCTCCTTCTCGCTCGAGCTGGAGCTGCCGGGGTCCCCTCCCCTCCGCTCGCAAGTCGCGCAAAAGCTGTTCATCGGCGGCGCCCACCCCGACTTCACCTACGCCCGAAACCGGTCCGAAACCGTCGAGCCAGAAGAGAAACACATCCTCAAACTATCATTTCACAAGGAGGAAACCGGATGAAGCGAAGATTTTTTACCCTGATCGAGCTTCTGGTCGTTATCGCGATCATCGCCATCCTGGCCGCCCTGCTGTTACCCGCACTGAACAAGGCCCGCGAAACCGCGCGCACCTCAAAGTGCGCCGCCTCCCTGAAGCAGATGGGAACGGCCGGGCTCATGTACGCGGCCGACAACCGGGATATATTCGTCCCCTTCTCCAGCGGCGGCGTCCGCTGGACAGGCAACGAGCACTTCGTCAAGCTTCTCGGCATCGCCTATTATAAGTGGAGTTTCGAATATTGGGACCGTTCCTTCCTTTGCCCCTCCATGGGCGACCAGACCATCACCGGCGGCAAATACGGCTACTCCCGCAACTGCTACGGCATGCCTCCCGGAGCCGGTACCCGGAATGCCGGCTCCACGACCTGGAATCACATTCATTACAAGCTCAGCCTGGTAAAGAACCCTTCCCGGAAACTGGTCTTCGTCGAAGTGACCGGCGGAGGCACCGCCAGCGTTTACAAGACCAACCCCAACACCTACTGGGCCACACCGGAAGCGGAGCTCTCCGCGGCTGAAACGGAGCTTACCGCCTGGCGCCATCGAGGTCGGCAAGCCGCCAACGTCACCTTCTTCGACGGACATGTCGAACTGCGTCATTACAACAAGCTCGCCTATAGCCAACCCGACGGCAGCACCACCCCCAACAACGCCAGAATCTGGATGCCGTACGCGGCCGCCAACGAATTGCAATGGTGGTAAAACAATGATCAAACGACTCCTCCCCCTCCTCGCTCTTCTCCCCCTCCTTGCCGCGGCGGAACCGCTGCTCGAGGTTCCATTCAACAAAGCCGGCGACCTCGCCGGCTGGCGCGTCGGCCAAACCAAAGCCGCCGTCAAAGAGGGAATCCTGGAAATTGACCTCCCCAAACTCTCCGACGCCAAAGGCACCCTCGGCCTGAGCCGCGAACTCCCGGTCGAACCCGCCGCCGGCAGGCGGTTGATCTTCAGCGCCGAATTCAAAGGCGAAAACATCGCCCCGCCCGCCCAGTCCTGGAACGGCGCGAAATTCATCGTCCATATCGCCTCCCCCGCCGGAGAAGAACACCCCCAGGGCAAAGTAAAAACCGGTACTTTCGACTGGGAGAAGGTCGAATTCGCCGCCTTCGTTCCGGCGGACGCCAGGAGCATCCGGCTGCAGCTCGGCTTCCAGGATTCCGCCGGGAAGCTTTTCGTGCGCAACCTCAAAGTCGAAACCGCCGAACGCATCCTCAGCCTCGCTCCGGTCGCCAACATGGGCTACCGCGACGAAACGGCGAACGACGGCAAGGGCGGCTGGTCCGACCAGGGGCCGGAGAACGACGCCCGGAGCTTCAAATTCAAGCAGACCCTCTACGGCAAAGTGCCGTTCTACCCCGTGGACCCCGCGAAAAACGGCGGCAAAGCGGTGGTCGCCTTCCAGTCCGTACACCTCCCCGGCGGTCCCGCCTCGGTCGAACTGATTCCCGGGGGGAAGAAAGAGGAGGCGAAGCATCTCTACCTCCTCCACACCCTCTCTTGGGGAGGCTCCGGCAAGCTTGCCGGTTCCATCGATATCGCCGGGGCGAAAGGGAAGCAATCCATTTCGGTCGAACGCGGCCGCGACGTCGCCGACTGGTGGAACCCCAAGCCCCTTCCCAACGCCTTCGCGGGAGCCGTCTGGAAAACCGGCTCCGGCGGCCGGGTCGGACTCTACGTCAGCAAGTTCCCGCTCGACCCGAAACTGGGCGCGATCGAGAAGATGACCCTCCGCGCCGGGGACCGGGGCCCCCTCTGGATCATCGCCGGCGTCACCCTCTCCGATACCGACTACCCCTTCCCCGCCGCCGAAAAAACCGTAATCACAGCCGGCGCCCGCTGGAAAGCGCTCGAACGTCCGGCCGACCCGGTGATTCTCCCCGGCTCCGCCCTCGACCGTTCGAGCTTTTTGCCGAGGGAGAAAGCCGGAGCCGAGGGCCGGGTGATCGTCACCCCTGCCGGACACTTCGCCTTCGCCAAGGCCCCCGATAAACCGGTCCGCTTCCTCTCCGCCTGCGACTCGTACGACACTTTCGAGGGGCGCGGCGGCGTCTCCGAAGGCCAGCTCACCACCAAAGCCGAGGTCGACCGCTACGTCGATGAACTGGCCCGCCACGGCTACAATATGACCCGGGGACACAATATCGATACCTTCCTGATGAAAAAGGCGGCAAAGGACGGCGTCCTCAACCCCGAACATCTCGACCGCTTCGACTACTTCATCCACCGCCTGAAGGAGAAGGGAATCTACCTCAACTTCGACGCCATGACCCGGTGGACCGGCTACACCACCCTCTCCCCCTGGAGCGACAAAGCCGACCCCCTGAAGAGTTTCAAGTTCACCATCCACTTCGACGAAAACGTACGCGCCAACTGGCTGAAGGGCGTCGAAACCGTACTCACCCACGTCAACCCCTACACCAAAACCCGTTTGGCAGAAGACCCCGTCCTCGCGCTGGTGGTCGGCTTCAACGAACAGGAGTTCGCCTTCAGCCGCGCCTTCAATGGAGCGCTTGCCCAGCCCGCCTGGGAGAAATTCCTCCGGGAGCGCTACGGCTCCATCGACAAACTGAAAGCCGCCTGGGGAAAGGACGCCCCCCTCTCTTTCGAAACAGTCGCCATCCTCACCAGCGACGACATCCACGCCAGAACCCCGCGCGGCATCGACGCCGGGCGCTTCATGCTCGAGACCGAGCGGAACACCGCCCGCTGGTACCGCGACGAACTCCGCCGCATGGGCTTCCCCGGCCCCGTCAGCGGCTGGAACATGGGTAAATCCTTCCACTACGCGGTGTTGCGCAACGACCTCGACTGGGTGGCGATGAACAGCTACCACGCCCACCCCAGCGATTACACCCGGCCGGGTTCGACCATTTCGCAGGAGAGTTCGATCCAGACCCTCGGCAATGTCTTCCGCAGCTCGATGGGCGGCCGGATAACCGGCAAGCCCTTCATGATGACCGAATACGCCAACACCTTCTGGAACCGTTACCGCTACGAACAGGCCTTCGTCAACAGCGCCTACGCCGCCTTCCAGGATATCGACGGACTCACGGCCTTCGGCTCCTCGATCAACATCGTGCCGGTGAACCGGATGCAGCCCTTCCAGGTCATGCACGACCCGGTGGCGCGGGCGATGGAGTTTCTCTCTTTCTTCCTCTACCGGCGCGGCGACGTGACCCCCGCCCCTTCCGCCATCCGGCTGGAAGGAGACGCCGAGGAGGTCTACCGCCGGGGAATCCAGCACGAAGGGCTCTCCGCCGCCCAGACGAAGTGGATGCTGGTGACCGGCTTCTCGGTGGAAATGGTTCCGCCGGGCGGAAAGCGCTTCCCCCTCGGCAAACGCGAGACCGAAGTGCCGATCCAGGGGACCGCCGAAGTGAAGACCGACTCCGCCGGCTTCACCGCCGTGGCCGAAGGCACGCGCGGCGTCTTCGACGGCGACCTCCTGGTGCGCCAGCTGAAGGAGCGAAATCAGCTCCCTGCCTCCAACCGGACCAGCTTCGCCAACGACATTTACGAGAGCTCGACGGGAGAGCTTCGGATGGAGCCGCGCCGGAACTTCCAGTCGGTAACCACCCCGCGCCTTCAGGGCATTTGCGCCGAAGCCGGGACCAAGGCCGATCTCGGCAACCTGGCGGTCAGCGAACTCACCGTCAAGGGCAACCTCACCCTCGTCTCCATCGACGGCGAAAAACCGCTGGCGGAAGCGAAGCGGATGGTCCTCGTCTACGCCACCGACGCTTTGAACAGCAACATGGAGTTCGACGACCCCGAACGGCTGACGCTGCGGAAGATCGGCGGCAGCCCGACCCTGGTCGAAACCGGCTGTTTCACGGTGACGATCCGCAACCGGAACGCCGCCCGGCTGAAGCTCTACCCCCTCGCCGTCAACGGCGAACGCCGCGCCCCGGTCGAAGCAGAGAAGCGCTCCGCCGCCGAAGCGGTCTACCGGGTGGACACCGCCAAGCTCCCCGACGGCCCCGCCCTCTACTTCGAGCTGGCCGAGTAGGTGGACCGGAGGGATCAATAGGGGAGCTTGCTCTTGATGAAGAGCACGCGCACCGGTACGCCGCCGGTGTTGCGGAGCTTGTGCTTGCGCGCGGGGAAGATGCGTACCGTGTCGCCGGGACGCAGGGGGAACTCCTCGCCTTCGAAGACGATCACCGCTTCGCCCGCCGTGAGGTAGGCGATCTCCTCCTCGGGATGCTGCGAGAAGCCCTCGTTGGTCTCCGAATGCGGAGCCAGTTCCATTAAGAGGAGTTCGACGTTCGATTGCAAGGGGCCGGGCGTCAGGTTGTAGTAGACCGTGTTGGCCTCGCGCGGATTGTGAATCCGTTCGCGCTCCCCCTTGCGCCGGATTAAGGAGGCGTTGTCGATCTCCTCGATGAAGAGGCTCGACAGCGACACGCCGAGCGTCCGCCCGAGCGAGCGCAGTACGCCGAGGCTCGGGTTACCGATCCCCCGCTCCAGCTGGCTCACCAGCGCGGTGCTGACCTCGGCCCGTTTCGCGAATTCGCGAATGGTCAACCCGTGCTCCCGCCGGTACTGCTGAATCTTCCGCCCGATATGACTTTCCACCATGATGCCGCCCTCCTCATAATACTATAGCATACTCCCGGCGGTAAATATAATGAACATTCGTAAAAATATTGAATTACTCTATTGCAATTGCAATTGGGAGAAACCGCACTATATTCTCTATATCGGGAAAGGAGGGAATAAATATGGCACTGCTGTTTTACAATCCGCTCGTTCTCCTGATTGTTTTTTATGGGTGCGTACTGGCATTCGTACCCATCTGCTTGCGCTACCGCCCCGGTCGACTGGATATTGCTCAAGCCTCTCTCTTGGGAGGCAGCGGGGCCCTCATCTTCGTGTCCCCTCCGTTATTGCTGACCGTTTTCGTTTCCCTGGCCCTGCTTTTCTGGTTCTGGAGCGCCATCCGGCTCGGCTTGCAGTATCGGAAGCTGGCGGACTTCATACGAGAAAAGGAGATTGCCCGGCTGATAACCCTGTCCATTTCATTGGCGGTTCTATGGCTGCTCTGCCGGCTCTGCTCTGATTGGGCATCCGGCTGACTTCGCTTGCAATTGTGAAAAAATCCCCGTGTCCTGGCTTTCAGGAAGAAAGGAGATGCGCATGACGGAGTTTCTGCTTTACAATCCAACCATTATGCTGCTCATTATGCTGCTGGCCATCGTCGTTTATTTCGGCGGTATACTGGCATTCGTATTCGCCAGTTTGCATCACAATCCCAGCTGGTCGGACATCACCCAGGCCTCCTTATTGGGCAGCAGTGGCGTCATAGGCGTCGTCTTTCCCCCCTTGCTGTGGGCCTTTATTTCTCTGGCTCTGCTTTTCTGGTTCTGGAGCGCGACCCAGCTTGGAGCGCGCCATCGGGAACCGGCGAAGTTCATCAAAGAGATGACCCGGCTGGCGGCCTTATCCCTTTCATTGCCGGCCCTGGCGGCGGTTTACCTGATCGGCTCCCACTGGGCATCCGTCTGACTTCGCTTGCAATGGCGGCAAAATCGCAGTATATTTCCTATTGAAATTCACTTTCACTGGGAGAGAGAAAATGACCCCGTTACTGATGCGTTCCCTGCCGGAGCTGGAAGGCGTTCCCTCGGCGGCGTTGCGCCGTTTCGCGGCCGGGCTCGACCGGCTTGACTCCGTCCACAGCCTGATGGTGCTCCGCCACGGCAAGGTGATCGCCGAAGCCTGGAAGAAGCCGTATGCGCCGGAGGTTCCGCACATGCTCTTTTCGCTGAGCAAGAGCTTTACCTCGGTCGCCGTCGGCATGGCCTGCGCCGAAGGGAAACTCAGCCTCGACGCCAAGATCGCCGAACTCTTCGCCGATAAGCTCCCGGAGAACCTCGACCCGAAATACCTCCGGATGACCCTCCGCCACCTCCTCTCCATGACTTCCGGGCACGACCACTGCACGATGAACGACATGACGGATACTCCCGACTGGGAGCGGAGCTTCTTCGCCTCGCCGCTCGCCTGGGAGCCGGGGACGCGCTTTCAATACAACAGCGGGGCCACCTACATGCTGGCCGCCGCCCTCGTGCGCGCGACCGGTGAAGGTTTGCAGGACTTCCTTCGTAAGCGCTTGCTCTCTCCGCTCGGGATCCAGCCGCGTTATTGGGAGCGTTCGCCGTCGGGCATTGAGGTCGGCGGCTGGGGTTTCTACCTGACCACCGAGGAGATCGCCGTCTTCGCGCAGTGCCTGCTGGATGGCGGCCGTTGGCGGGGCTGGCAATTGATTCCGCCCGATTACCTCGCGTTGGCGACCTCGGTGCAGTCGGATAATTCGATGAACGAGCAGCCCGACTGGAAGGTCGGCTACGGCTTCCAATTCTGGCGCTGCCGCCACGGAGCCTTTCGCGGCGACGGCGCTTTCGGGCAATACGCCGTCGTGATGCCCAAAGAGGATATGGCCGTCGCCATCACCTCCGGGCTCGGCGGCATGCAGGCGATTCTCGATCTGCTCTGGAGCGAATTGCTGCCCGCCGCGGCCTCCGAACCGCTGCCGCCGGATCCCGAAAATCAGGCCGCGCTGCAACAGGAACTCGCCGCCTGGGCGATGCCGGTACTCGGCTCCGAAGGCCGCGACCTGCCGTTGCAATCATACCGCTTCGATGAAAATCCCCTCGGGCTTCGCGAACTGACGGTGCGTTCGACGCCGGAGCTGCTGGAAGTTGCCCTGGATGGCGAAACCCTGCTGGCGGGCTACGGCTGCGCCATCGACAACCGCCTCTCCTGGAAGGAGCCGCTGTCGCACCGGATGACCGCCAGCGCCCGCTGGAACTCCCCCACTGAAGTGGAATTCCTGGCCTGCCTCTACGAGACCCCGTACCAGTGGAACTTCAAGCTGAAATTCGAAGCGGACGGCGTTCGCCTGGAACGCCGCGCCAACCTCTCCTTCCGCAGAAGCGACTGGCCGCCCCTGACCGCCCGGGAGTGAATCGCTCATTGTCCGATGTAACAACGCGGGGCGCAGAATGAGACGGAGTTCTTGTAGATGTTTTCGTTGATGACATGCCCGTCGACGAAAACGATATTACCGGTCTGCCGGTGTCGCTCCGGGTTGTTGACCCAGCCTTGCCACCCGGCACTGGCGGACGCGTTGTAAAAGTCGTTGTATCCAAAAGAAGAACCCATGCCGTTCTTCATATCGCTGGAGATCATGGAGATGGAGGGACGTTTGGTCCGGCTTCCCTTCTTGAGGGTGTTGATCAGTCCCCAGATATTGTAACTATATTGGTTATTGACCCCCCGGTTATCCGCCCCCGGACACATCCAGAAGGCCAGACGGGAATCCAGGAGATAGGGAGCGGCGCTTCCATACAAACCCGCCCCCTGCGGAAATTGCCGGTATTTCTCCGCCAGGAGACGAATAAATCCGTGCATGTAATTGGTGCCGCCATTGTCATACACGCCGTACGTATCCCGGTAATCACCGAGATAGAGGCTATTCAGCGCGCCGATCTCTTTCATTTTTGACTGGCAGGCGGCCGTCCGGCCGCGCTCCCGCGCCGAGTTCAACGCCGGGAGGAGAATCCCCGCCAGAATAGCGATGATCGCTATTACCACGAGGAGTTCAATGAGGGTGAAATTATTGTGTTTCATAGCTTTACCTCCTACCAATTGTTCAGGGCGTCCACGATGGGGTCTCCACCGGCGATTCCCTGGGTTTGTTTCGAACCTTCAGCGGCCAGCCAGGAGGCGTGCGTTGCCGGGGCCTCGAAGGTGAAGACGCCTTCGCGCTCTTCGCGTTCGGCCTGTTCCAGCCGCTCCCGGGTGATGAAGAGGGAACGCTGCCGCGCCTCTTCCGAAAGGGTGATTCCAGGCTTCTTCGCCAGCCAGGCCATCGCGTTCAGCAGGAATTGCGCATTGTCGCCGCGGTCGAGGTGAATCGGCCGGAAAAACCAGTAATCCGCAACGAAGACCACCCGCCCCTTACCGTACTCGAAAGCGACGGCCACCGCCTTCCCCGGATTATTGCAGTCTTTGGGCCCGCTGAAGAGCAGCGTGGCCCCCGGCGGAACTTTAGGCAAGACCCCCGCTCCAGCGGTGACGAAATCGCGAACGCCCGCCATCACCGGGTGCTCCCCCAGATCCGTGCAATGGACGTTCATGGCGTCCTCCGCCGGCAAGGGGGGATTCTCCCGGTACA
>JAVBRV010000137.1:0-5725 GCA_031547585.1 Victivallaceae bacterium | reverse complement strand
ATATCGGCGATAATAGAATTATCGACTATTTTTTTGGTCGAGCGGATGAGGTTTCGCCGCACGACAGAACATTTTGGCTTATTAGTTGATAAGCTCTTAGTCGTCGTGGGACCTGGGGGAGGGCGGAAAACCCTTTTTTTCTCTCTTCTCCCCCCCCACCCCCCCCCCCCCGCCCGGCGGGGCGCGGGGGGGCCCCGGGGGCCGGGCGGGGGGGGCGGCATTGCGGGGGCGAAGGTGGCGAGGCGGCACTCTTCGAGGAGGAGCCAGAAGTTGGTGAGGCCGGGTTTTTCGCTGATTTCGCCGACGGTGTTTCGGGCGGCGTCGAAGCGTTCGATCCAGGGGGTGAGTTCGTCGAGTTTGGTTTCGTCGCGGGCGGGGGAGCCGATGGCTCGTTCGAGGCGGAGGCGTCCGCCGCGAAGGTATCGGGCGTATTCTTTCTGGGTGGCGGGGGAGCGGAGAAAACCAGGCCGGAAGAGGTGGTTGAGCCATTCGCGGGCGTCGTCGGCGCTGTCGGCGGAGCGGGTTTTGAGTTTGGCGATGAGTTCGCGGCAGGCGGCTTCGGCCTGGTAGAATTCTTCGAGTTGTTTCTGCATGCGGGTGAGAGTGTCGCCGAGTTCGGCGCGGACGTGTTCGGCGGCTTTTTTCCAGCGGGCCTCGGAGCGGATTTCCCAGGGGTCTTCGTTGAGGGTGGCGAGGATGGCGCTGTTTAAGAGATCGTCGTTCCAGCCGGGGTAGTTGCGGAAGAAGGAGAGTTCGACGGGGTGGGCGACGCGGATGGAGCGTTTGAGGAATTTCACCTGGGCGGCTTGTTCGAGGCGGAAGAGGCGGCAGAGCCCTTGGCGGTGGCGGAGTTTGGCTTCGTCGGGGTCGAGGTAGAGGGCGACGCCGATGGTTTCGCCTTCGTCGGTGAGGGCGGGATGGGCTTGTTTGCCGCTGTTGCCGGGGAGGTCGACGGTTTCGGCGAGGGGTTGGAGTCCGGGCCAGGCGGTGCATCCGGAGGCGGCGGGGCCGTTTTTGCCGCCGAGGCGGGAGCCGGTGCGGAGCTGCGCCGGGACTTCGCGGACGATTTCGGCTATTTTCCCTTCGGCGTTCAGGATGGCGAGCTTCATAACGAGGTATTCGGGCAGGCGCGGTTCGCCGAAGTCGTTGGGGGAGATGGAGAGATATTCGGCCAAGGCGTCGATGAGGGGGCGTTCGGTGAAGACCTTGCCTTCGCGGACGGCGGCGGTGAAGGCGGTGACGGTTTCGGCGAGGGGGCTGGCCGCCTGGCGCAGGGCTTTGGGGAGCGAGCGCAGGAGGAGGGCCACTTTTTCGGCGAGGAATCCCGGCACCAGGTAATCGAGCGACCAGCCCGAGAGGCGGGCCAACTCTTCGCGGGGGACGTAGAGGGTGACGCCGTCATTTTCTTCGCCGGGGTCGAAGACGTAGCCGAGGCGGAAGGATTCGCCGGAGAAAGCGAGGGAATCGGGATAGTCTTCGGGGCGGAGGTCGTGGAATTGCTCCTGCATCACTTCCTCGCGACGGAAGGAGTAGTCCTGCCGGTCGCGGCGGAGGAGCTCCTTCAGAGAAGAAGTCGAAAGAACTTCCGGGGGAAGCAGTTCCAGATAATGTTCGACCACCCGTTCGGGGTCGAGGATGGTGCCGGGGCGGCGGACCTTCTCTTCGAGGCGCTTCAAGTCATCGAGCAGGTTGCGGCTGGTTTCGAGCCAGGTTCCGGCGAGGACCGGTTCGCCGTTCGCCAGCGCTTCGCGGATGAAGATTTCGCGCGCCTCCACGGGGTGGCTGATGCCGTAGTGAACCTGCCGGCCGGCGTGGATGAGGAGCCCGCCGAAGGTCAGCCGTTCGCGGGCCCGGACGAAACCGGAGACCGGGTCCCAGTGCGGCTGGTCATAGATTTTCGAGCAGAGATGAGGGGCGGCGAGCTCCAGCCAGCCGGGTTTGATGAGGGCGTTGCAGCGGCCGAAGAGGCGGCTGGTTTCAACCAGGGCGAAGGTGAGGAGCCAGTCGGGGGTGGGCCGCGCCTTGAAGAGTCCGGAGCCGGGGAAGATATGGAACTTCCGGCCGCCGGTGCCGAGGTAGAGCCGTTCGTCGGGGAAGAATTTGCCGATGTTCCGGGGAACTCCCGCTAGAATCGACTGGTGAAGAAGGTCGTAGGGGGGCGGGGCGAGGGGGGCGGACTTCCAGTTGGCTTCCGCCGCGTCCGCGAGGTCCTCCACCAGGTTCTTCCACTCTTTCAGGCGGTTGAAATTGAGGAAGTTCTGCTTGGCGAAGAGGCGGAAGAGGCGGTTGCTGGTCCCATTCTCCAGCATGGCATTCCAGAGGTTGAGGATGGTGAGGAAGTCGGACTCCTTGTGGCGGAAGCGGCGGTGCGCTTCGTCGGCCGCCTGCTGCTTCTCGACCGGGCGCTCCAGGGGTTCGCGGATCGAGAGGTAAGAGGCGATCACCAGCAGCTCCGGCAGCAGCGTATGCCGCTCCGCCTCCAGCAGCATTTTGCCGAGCTGCGGATCGACGGGGTAACGGGCGAGGCGGCGGCCGTCGGCGGTGAGATGGCCGAGGGGGTCGATGGCGCGGAGGTCTTCGAGGGTATGGATGCCTTCGCGCACCGCCTGCGCCGAAGGGGGGTCGATGAGGGGGAAGCGGTTGATTTTCGGCAGCCCCAGCTCGGCCATCTGGAGGATCACTCCGGCGAGGCCGCTGCGGCGGATCTCGGGGTCGGTATAGGGGGCGGCGCGTTCGAGGTCGTCCGGCGCATATAGGCGGAGGCAGACGCCTTCGGCCACGCGTCCGCAGCGTCCGCGCCGCTGGCGGGCGCTGGCCTGGCTGATGGTTTCGACCTGAAGCTCTTCAATGCGGTTCCGGGGATTGAAGCGCTTGATCCGGGCGAGGCCGGAGTCGATGACGAAGCGGATGCGGGGAATGGTCACGCTGGTCTCGGCCACGTTGGTGGCGAGGATGATCCGCCGCTGGCGGCCGGGCGAGAAGACTCGCTCCTGGTCGCGCGCCTGAAGCCGCCCGAAGAGCGGCAGAACTTCGGTATTGGGGAGCCCGCGCCCGTTGAGGAGGTCGGCGGCATCGCGGATTTCGCGCTCGCCCGGTAGGAAAACGAGAATATCGCCCCGGGGGTCGAGTTGGGTTACAGTTTCGACGCCGCGGGCGATCTGGTCGGAGAGGTCTTCGTCGAGATCCGGAAGCTGATAACGCTCCTCCACCGGATAGGTCCGCCCCTCGATCGACACCACCGGCGCGCCGCCGAAGAACTCTGAGAAGGCGGCGGTATCCAGCGTCGCCGACGAGATCGCCACCTTGAGGTCGGGCCGCGACGGCAGGAGGAGCTTCAGGTAGCCCAGAAGGAAGTCGATATTGAGCGAACGCTCATGCGCTTCGTCGATGATGATGCAGCTGTATTCGCGGAGCTTGCGGTCCGACCGGGTTTCGGCGAGGAGGATGCCGTCGGTCATGAATTTCACCGCCGTCCGGGGGCCGGTGCGGTCGTCGAAACGGACCTTGTAGCCGACGCCGGTTCCGGGGGAACAACCCAGCTCTTCGGCGACGCGGCGGGCCATCGCCGAGGCCGCCAGCCGCCGGGGCTGGGTAATGCCGACCCGCCCTCGCGCCGCGAAGCCGAGGTCGAGCGCCACTTTGGGGAGCTGGGTGGTTTTGCCGCTGCCGGTGTCGCCGCCGACGATGATGACCTGGTGACGGCTCCAGGCGGCGCGGAGTTCACCGAGATGGCCGGTGATCGGCAGCTCCTCCGGGTAGGCGATCCGGAAGCTCCGGACGGTCTCGGAGAAATCCGCCATCACCGTTTCCCCTTACGGGCCAGGTAGACGATGAGCGCCCCCATCAGGAGGTAGCTCGCCGGAACCAGGAAGAAGCTGTTGCGCAATCCCCATTGATCCCCCGCCCAGCCGATCAGCCAGCTGAAGAAGCCGGCACCGGGAATTCCGGCGCAGGAGAGGAGGATGTAGACCATGGTCGAATCCTCTTTCGGCAGCCGGTCCACGCAGTAGCTCTGGATGCACGGCCAATAGGGACCCGAAGCGATGCCGAGGAAGAACAGCAAGGGGAAGAGGACCCAGAGCGACTGCAGGAAGGGCGGGAAGATCCCCAGCACCACCCCCATGATCGCCGCGCCGATAATCAGCTCTTTCAGGTTCCCCTGCCGGACCAGGAGTCCGGGGGCGATTCGCCCGACGATCATGCCGCCCGCGAAACAGGCGGTGCCGATGCCGCCCGCGAGGCCGCCGCCGTTGAATTCCAGCCGGATGAAGTTGGCTACCCAGAAGGTGAGTCCGAATTCGCCGCCGCCCGCGAGGACCATCGCCAGGAAGAAGAGCCAGAAGGTCCGGTTGCGGAAGAGGCTGCCGGCGTGGCCCAGTACGGTGCTCCAATGGAGGGATTTATGCTTGTCGGGCCGTTGCGGACCCCGGTAGGGCCAGAGAAACAGCAGCGTCGGCACCATGGCCGCCAGCCCCGCGAACCCGACCACCACCCGCCAGGAGACGCCCCAGTAAAGCAACAATCCGGAGAAGGTGACCATCGCCACCACGCCGATCGACCAGAAGGAGTGGGTGAAACTGATGTAGCGCCCGGGTTCGTCGTCCTCGTGGACGTCCTGGATGATCGGCGTCCCCAGCCCTTCGACGACGCCTTCGCCGAGGCCGGCCACCGCCACCGCCAGGAACAGTATTCCGTACAGCGGTGCAAACGCCGCCCCGATGAGCCCGAGGCCCATCAGTAGGCAGGAGACGCCGAGCGAACGCGCTTTGCCCCAGCGCCCGGCCATGAAGCCGCAGGCGACCATCGAGAAGACCATGGGGATGCTGCGCCCGAGCTGAAGCGCTCCGCCCGCGCCCATGCCGCCCTCTTCGAGAGGGAAGTGGAGGGAGCGCGAGATATCCAGCAAGACAACCGGAATCACCACCGAGCAGCAGGCATAGGCGATGAACATCGAAAAGGCGGCATAATCATACCGCCCGAACACCATCCGTTTAACAATCGCAGGCATAAAAGTTTCTCTAGAGACAGCCCTTGGTGGAGAGGACGCCCGTCACGCGCGGGTCGATCGAAGTCGCCATATCGAGCGCCTTGCCGAAACCCTTGAACGCCGCCTCGAACACATGGTGGACTTCCGCCCCCGCCAGCAGTTTCAAGTGGAGGTTCATCCCCGCCGCTACCGCCAGGGCCTGGAAAAATTCATGGAAGAGCCGCGTATCCAGCTCGCGGATCATCGCCGCCGGGGGGGCCACGTCGTAGACCAGGCAGGGCCGCCCGGAGAGGTCCAGCGCCACCAGCATCAGCGTTTCATCCATCGGCAGCAGGAAATTCCCGTACCGGCGGATCCCCGCCTTATCCCCGGCCGCCTTGCGGATCGCTTCGCCCAGCACCAGCCCGAGGTCTTCCATCGTGTGGTGCGCATCTACCTCAAGGTCGCCTTTTGCTTGCACATCCAGGTCGAAAAAACCGTGGCGCGCAAACAGTTCCAGCATGTGATCCATAAACGGAATGCCAGTCGAAACCGAACTCTTCCCGGTCCCGTCGAGATGGATGGCGACCGTAATATCGGTTTCCCGGGTGGTCCGTTTGACTTCGGCGGTGCGTTCGTTGTTCATAACTCTCTCCAAATCAATGTTTCCTAAATATACCCTCATCACGAACGCTTTGCAATCGTTCATACGAACAAAAATCCGGCTTTTTCCCCATCCCGCTTCTCCGCAAAACGGCA
>JAVBRV010000135.1:0-6863 GCA_031547585.1 Victivallaceae bacterium | reverse complement strand
GCAACAGGTCGAGGGTTTCGCTGCTGACCGCGCCCAGGTGCCGTACGGCGAGCCCGGGGCCGGGGAAGGGCTGGCGCATCACCACGTCTTCGGGGAGCCCGAGGCGTCGGCCCACTTCGCGCACTTCATCCTTGAAGAGGCGCGCCAAGGGTTCCAGCAGCTGGAATTTCATCTCCTTGGGGAGTCCGCCGACGTTGTGGTGGCTCTTAATCATGGCGGCGGGGTTGCCGTCGATGGGAACGCTCTCAATGACGTCGGGGTAAGTGGTCCCCTGAGCGAGAAAGCGGACGTTCTCGATCGAGGCGGCGGCGTCGTCGAAGACCTGGACGAATTCATGGCCGATGATCTTGCGCTTGGCTTCGGGTTCGGCGACTCCGGCGAGCTTGTCGAGGAAGCGGTCCGCGGCGTCGACCGAAATCAGCTTCATATTGAAGGCGCGTCCGAAGAGCGCCCGCACCCGTTCGGCCTCGTTCTTGCGGAGGAGCCCGTTGTCGACGAAGATCGAGTGGAGCTGCCGCCCGATCGCCTTGTGGATCAGTGCCGCCGCCACCGAGGAGTCGACGCCGCCCGAGAGTCCGAGAATGACGTTGGCGTCGCCGACCTTGGCGCGGATGTCGCGGAGCTGCTGCTCGATGAAGGACTCCATGGTCCAGTCTCCGGAGCACTTGCAGATCCGGCGGCAGAAGTTTTCGATGATGGTCTTCCCCTCGGGCGTATGCGCCACTTCGGGGTGGAACTGGATGCCGTAGACGTCGCGGCCCGTCAGCTTGACGGCGCAGTATTCGGTGTTGCCGCTGCGGCCGAGGATCTCATGCCCCCCCTCCGGCATCTTCACCACCTTGTCGCCGTGCGACATCCAGACCTGGTGCTCGCCCGTGAGGCCGAGGAAGAGTTCGTCCTCGCCGGTGATGGTGAGGGTGGCCTTGCCGTACTCGCGGGCGTCGCCGCGGGCGACTTCACCTCCCAAAGTATGGATGGCCAGCTGCAAGCCGTAGCAGATGCCGAGAATGGGGACGCCGAGCTCGAAGATGGCCGGGTCGCACTTGGGGGCGTTGGGGGCGTAGACGCTGGCGGGGCCGCCGGAGAGAATGATTCCGCTGGGTTTCTCGCGACGGATGGCGTCGGCGGTGGCGGTCCAGGGGAGGATCTTGCTGTAGACGTGGCACTCCCGGATGCGCCGGGCGATCAGCTGACTGTACTGTGAACCGAAGTCCAGGACGATAATGGTTTCACTCATCTCTTGGCTCCTCTTGAGAAAAATCGCTGGTAATATAGCATGAAAAAAGCGCTTTTGAAAGGGGCGGCGCTTTCTTTTTCCGCGATTTGATCTATGTTAAGGGAAAAACGAGGAGATCACCATGAGCAACGAAATGTTATACTGCGTCCGGCTGGAAGACCGTTCCGGCAACTTCGACCTGGCCGCCGAGATGCTGAGCGCGCTGGAACTCGACTTCAGCAGCTGGGAAGACCGCGAGAGCCGCCGGATCTTCCACACCGCCTACGCCGAAACCCCCGAAGACGCCCGCGACAACCGCGCCCGCATCGAGGAGGCCATCCGCGACTGGACCCCCCTCGGCGTCGACATCGGCGACATCGAAGCCTTCGAAATGAAGAAAGAGGAGTGGAGCGAAGTCTGGAAGCGCTACTTCCACCTCATCCCCATCTCGGACCGGCTGATCATCAAACCGAGCTGGCTCGAATGCCCCCCGAAGCCCGGGCAGAAAATCCTCGAAATCGACCCCGGCATGAGCTTCGGCACCGGCCAGCACGCCACCACCCTCTTCTGCCTCGAAATGATCGACAAATGCGCGGCGGAAGGCGGCGCTTTCCTCGACGCCGGCTGCGGTTCCGGCATCCTCGCCATCGGCGCGGCGCTGCTCGGCTTCGACCCCGTGGACGCCTTCGATTATGATCCCGACGCCGTCCGCATCGCCGCCGAAAACCTCGAACTCAATCACATCGCCAAGGTTCGTCCGGTCGAAGCCGACGCCGCCGTCTTTCGCGGCCGCGAAGGCGGATACGACTTCGTCTGCGCCAACATCCTCGGCCATCTTCTTAAGGCGTATCGCAAAAATATCGCCTCCTGGGTGCGTTCCGGCGGCCGCCTGGCATTGGCCGGAATCCTCACCGAAGAGTATCCCGCCCTTCGCACCGCCTTCGAAGAGCTCGGCTTCACCGAAGTCGAAAATAAAACCCTTCGCGAATGGACCAGCGGCTTATTTCTAAAGCGCTGATCGTAAACCACGGTTCTCGCTGGGCCTGCCTGGTGCGACTCCCCAAAAAGTACCCCGTCTTCCTCCGCCGCGCTCCGCGCTATGGAGGAGAAGTCGCCCACGGGGCTCGATCTTTTGCTCTGCAAAAGGCCACCGCCCCTTGCGGGGTCAAGAGAGACCGTCGTTAAGCCATACCGGGTATATTGAAACGCTTTTCAGGCCAACAACCGGGATTTCGCCTTGACGGTTGCTTTCAGCTGCGCTATATTGGAGTGAAACAGGTAAACCCAACCCCGGAGGCCCTCGTCATGGATGAACATTTGCCGTTCCGCAATTACAGCATGAACAACACGGACTTCCTTCCGGTCGACGCCTGGCGGACTCTCCGGATCATGGCCGAATTCGTCAGTTCCTTCGAGGAGATGAGCAAGGTTCCGAACCAGCTGGTCGCGGTTTTCGGCTCCGCGCGCGTCAAATCCGGCACCGAGGCCTATCAGGAGGCGCTCGATATCGGCCGGATGCTGGTCGAAAACAACTACGGCGTGGTCACCGGCGGCGGTCCCGGCATTATGGAAGCCGCTCTTAAAGGCGCTTATGAGGCCGGCGGCAAGACCGTCGGGCTCAATATCGAGCTGCCGATGGAGCAGCAGCCGAATCCTTACCAGAGCATGTCGCTCTCCTTCCACTACTTCTTTGTGCGCAAGGTTTGCTTTCTCAAGTACGCGACCGCCATCGTGGTTTTCCCCGGCGGTTTCGGAACCATGGATGAACTTTCGGAAGTATTGACCATGATCCAGACCAACAAGATCAACCCGATTCCGGTGATTCTGGTGGGCAAGGATTTCTGGAGCGGTTTCGTCCGCTGGGTCGAAAAGAGCCTCATCACGGAAGGGATGATCGGCAAGGTGGACCTCGAACTCTTCCATCTCGTCGATACCGCCCGCGAAGCCGTCGATTACCTGGTCGCCTGCCACCGCTTCGGCCGTCGCGGCACCGTGAAACCGATGTAGATCTGCACCCCGGGGAGGGTCCGACGTGGAACATTTTCACGCGCTATCGCTCTGCTTCCTTGAGATGACCTTCATCTTCGTCGGCCTGGCGCTGATGCACAACCAGCGCCAGGCGATCGGACGCACTCCCTTTCATATGGCGATCGGACTCCTTGTTCTCTTCGCTTTTCTCGTCTCCGCCGCCGACATCCGGGTGTTGCTTTTCGGCACCCGCGATTTTCAGATGGCGCTGGTGGTAATCTATCTGCCCATCCTCGCCGCCTACCTCATGAGCTACATCACCGAAGGAACCCTCGCCGCCCAGCGGTTCATCATCGGCACCGTGGTGGTCTACGGCCTGTTCCTCTACCTCGGCGAGCTGACGCGGCTGCAATGCAACTGGTTCGGCTTCTCCATCTCGGCGGGGCTGCCCGGAGCCACCCTCGACACCCTGCTCGGCGACAGCCGGAGCATGACCAACCGGGGCATTCCCGGCATCCTCCTCGAACTCTTTCTCCTGCCGATTTTCTACACCCGGCTGCGCAACTTCCGCCTGCCGCGCGCGGCGGCGATTCCCCTGGCGCTGGTGACGACCCATCTCGCCGGCTCCATTGCCGGACTCTTCTTCCGGGTCGCTTTCCGGATGGAAATTCCTCCCGCCGACGGCTTCTTCCTCGCCCGCCTTGCCGCCGAACTCTGGCTGGGGCTCCTCGTCGCCCTCTACTTCGCCAAAATCGAAACCGAAAAACGCAGCACCGAAAAGCGCGGTCCCCTCGACATCCTCTTCGCCTTCGTCGGCAGCTACGGACGCAACAAGGAGCTCGAAGAGAACCTCCGCGACTGGGAGAACCGCTACCGCATCATCCTCGAAAACGCCGGCGAGCTGATCGTCATGACCACCCCCGACGGGCGCATCGCCAACGCCAATATCGCCGCCGGGAAAATGCTCGGCGCCGAATCCCCCGCCGCCCTCACCCGGCAATTGCTCTTCCCCCGCCTCAAAGTAATGGACCCCCCGGGATTCCGCCTCGACGCTACGGTCGACACCCCCCGGCGCTTCCGCGGCGTCCTCGACGAAAAAACCGCCCGCGCCGCTGTTCTCGACTGCTCCATCACCCCGATCCAGCTCCGCGGCGAAACCCTGCTGGTGCTGATCGGGCGCGACATCACCGACGAAGTCCGGCTGGTTGAAGAGCGTCAGAAGCTGGCCGATCAATTCGCCCATGCCCAGCGCATCGAATCCCTGGGGCTTCTCGCCGGCGGCATCGCCCACGACTTCAACAACTACATCCACGCCATCCTCGGCCACGTCGACCTCGTCAACCTCATCTACAGCCCCGAAAATCCGGACGTCACCAAGCACCTCGAAAAAATCGCCTCCATCGCCGAACAGGCCGGGCACCTCACCAGCCAGCTCCTCGGCTTCGCCCGCAAAGGGAAGTACCACGTCGCCGACCTCGACGTCCGCCAGGCGCTCGAAGGGGCGCTCTCCCTGCTCGGCCCCCAGAACCGCAAAGAACTGGAGGTCTCGCTGCGCATTCTTCCCGGCATTCTCCCGGTGCGGGCCGACGCCATCCAGCTGCAGCAGGTTCTCCTCAACCTGATGATCAACGCCGACGACGCCATGGCGACGAATCCGGGGGAAAAACACCTGACGTTGCTCGCCGGACCCGCCACCCACGCCCCGCTCGCCTTCAAACCGCCGCCGGAACGCGAAGGCGCCGACCCCGCCGACTATCTCTTCATTCTGGTCGGCGACAACGGCGGCGGCATGTCCCACGACACTCTCGGACGCATCTTCGAACCCTTCTTCACCACCAAACCGGTCGGGCAGGGTACCGGCATGGGCCTCGCCATGGTCTATGGAACCGTCTCCCACCACCTGGGCTGGGTCCAGGTGGACAGCGCCGAAGGGAAGGGAACCCGCTTCTGCATCTTCCTCCCCGCCGCCAAACCCGGAGAGGCGGAGCCGTGATTGAAGTTTATGAGCTTCACCACCACGCCCTCGAAGGTTGGTGCCGCTACCGCCGGGAACGCGGAGCGGCCCCGGTGCTTCTCTCCTTCGACCATCACACTGACACCCGCCCCGCCTTCCACGCCGCCGCCGGGAGCGAGAGCGAACGGAAAGCCTGGGTCGACGCCTTCGACTATCGCGATGACGCCTCGATCCGTCTGGCGATCTCCCGGCTCCGCCACGACGAACAATTCGACCTCGCGCTGCGAAGCGGCGTGGTCTCCCGGGTGGCGCTGGTCACCCATTTCACCGGCGACGGCGAACACGCCCCCGGCATCGACCTCGCCTCTGACCGCTCCTGGCCCCCCCTCAATCAACTGCTGAACGAACCGGAAACCTTCCGTCCCCTCGCCCGCGGGGTGCTGGAGAAGGAGTGGCTCGGCGAGCGCCTCCGGGAAGCGCGTTTCGCCCCGGAATCCTCCCCCCTTTTCATCTTCGACCTCGACCTCGACTACCTGCTGACTTGCGACGCCGCTCTTCCGGAGGATGGAAGTCTCTTTCGCGATCTCCTGCAACGGGCCGGTTGCGTTACCGTTTCCCGCGAACGGGATTGGCTCCGGCTCCTCGCCCTCGACCGCGAAGTCACCCCGGAATTCCTCCTGAAACAACTCTTCGGGGAGGCCGCCCCATGAGCGAAGCCCCCCGTATGAGCGCCTCGCTCGACCGGATTCTCGCCGAAGAACCGGTCTCCCTCCGTTTCGCCGAAACCCGTCCCCTGCCGCCGCCGGGCAGTCCGGCCTTCCTCCACCCCTTCCCGCGCTTCCTCTACGGACTCTCCGGCGAACGGCGCATCACTTGCGGCATCGAAGGGGAGATCATCCGCACCACCCTCAAACCCGGCGCCCTCCTCTTCTCCCCCCCCGGCGGCTGGGTCGCCGAATCCCCCGGAATCCTCCCCGGCGAAGCCCTCTTCTCCGTCGTTCTCCTCCGCAACGAACTCCGCTTCATCCACGTCAGCGACGTCAAGCGCCTCTATCACACCAACCGGCCCCCCTCCGAAACCCTTCGCCATATCTTCAGCGCCATCCTCGCCGAACAGCGCGACTCCTCCATCGGCCGCCGTCTCTTCAAGCTCCTCGCCGAACTCCTCCAGAGCGAGCTCGAAGCCAGCCTCCGCGAAGCCCTCTCCGAATCCGACCAGCTCTGGAAAACCATCCGCGAATTCATCGAAATGAACCTCGCCGAAGAGCTGAACCGCGAATTCATCGCCGCCCGAAACAGCATCTCCCCCGAAAATCTCTCCCGCCTCATCCGCGAAAAAACCGGCCTCGCCCTCCGCGCCTACGTCAATGAGCTCCGTCTCCAATACGCCCGCGAACTCCTCCGCAACCCCCGGCTCTCCATCGAAGAAATCGCCAGTCATGCCGGATATCACTACTCCAATTATTTCATTCGCGCCTATCGCAAAAAATATCAGACCTCTCCCGGTTCCGATCGGAAGCTGATCTCACGTTGATGAGCTCAAAAGACTGCTCAAGGCGCGACCGGCTTCATGCAATATGCGGGTTATACGCTTTCCGGATTGAAAAATCATAAATGCAAGGTTTTTACGAGCAGCTGTCAGATTTTGTCATCATTGCCGCTACCAGAGGTAACGGCTGTGATGACAAGGTCTGTCAGATGCCGTAAAAATGAGGCATTTGTGAT
>JAVBRV010000482.1:0-6462 GCA_031547585.1 Victivallaceae bacterium | reverse complement strand
GCCCTTGCGACACGATTGCCAAAATTCGGCGGTCGTCCGATGATGTCCGCACTGCGCCTTGGCCGGGGGCGGTTTCCGGGGTTACACTGCGGGTAGCCCCCTCAACGCTACCCAGCCATTTCACAGCACGGTCATCCATCGGAACGCCTCTCCGAATTTTGGCAATCGTGTCTTCCCCCAAGCCCCCTCCCCACTTTTCCAAAAGAAGCGGAATAGCGGCAACCGAGCTTGCCGTTGGCAAGCCCGATTGCCGGAGTAAGGAGTAGAGGCATGGTCAGAGGCCATACCCAAAAGCGTGGTTGCTTTTCTTCTTCGCGGTCCCTATTGTCCCTCAAGTCCCTATCGTCCCTACGAGCCGCGCGCCACGGCCCGCCCGCATCTCGCCGCCCCGCCAAAACGCCGTTACTTCGCCTCCCCTGCTGATTTTTTCAGAACACCGCTAAGACTTCGCCCCTTCCCGCCGTCTTATCGTAAAGATGACCGGAATCTTGTGGAAGGATTGACGATGAAAAGGTTTTTGTTTTTTCTGCCGTGTTTGTTTGTCTCTTTGGCTCTCTTCGGCGCTCCGGGCGACAAAGATAGCCCGGAGCGGCAGGAGCTCCAGCAGAAAGCCAAAGCCCGCATAGCGGAAGACGACAAGCACTATAACCGGCAGGAACGGCTTGAGATCCGGGAGCTTTACACATCCTGGCGCGAAAAGAAAGGCGATGCGCAGAAAGCCGTCGCCCAGACATTGCTCCGCAAATATCCCAAGTCCAACTGGGCGGGGTGCATGCTGATCAATCAGGCGAACGTCAGTCCCCGGCAGGAGGAGATGCGTTATCTCCGGCAGGCAATCGCCAATTACAGCGACTGCTACTTTGCCAGCGGTGTTCAAGTCGGAGCGCTCGCCCGTTATCTGATGGGGAAGGCCCTGTTGCGGGATAAACGGAAGGGCGAAGCCAGGCATATCTTCAATGAATTGCGGACCCTGTATCCGGAGGCTCGTGCCGTCACCGGGGCCCTCTTCGTCGACCTGATTCCGAAAGATTAGGGAGTCGGAAAATTCTGAACTCCCGCTTTTGATTCTTTTTGGCGCTTTTTGCCAAAACCGCTCGTTACGTATCTCGATACGCGCCTCGCGGTTTTGACAAAAATCGCTCGAAAAGACTCAAAAAGCTCTTGGTCGTTCAGCATTTTCCAACTCCCTTGAATATTTTTTCCACTTTTTCCTCATCCGGGTATTGACAAAGGGCAAGTTGTTTGGTATAATTAAAGTTGTAGGATGACTTTATGATGACCATGCAGCTTAAAATTTCCAAACGCGATACCGCGCGGGACTACCTCTTGCAGGAGCTTCGTTCGGGCAAGTATCCGGCCGGAACCAAGTTCCTGTCGGAGAACGACCTGATCCGTGAGCTCGGCATCAGCAAGAACACCGTGCGCGAAGCCATTTCGTCGCTGGTCTCGGATGGCTTTCTCTTCCGGATTCAGGGGAGCGGGACCTATGTAAAAGAGACCGAATCCAAAGTTACCCGACAACTTACCCTCATCATCGCCAATCCGCACCGCACCGGAACCCGGGATATCTTCATCGGCTCCATTCTCTCCGGGCTGCATGACGTCATGGATTCGAACGGCTGGCAGATCCGGATGAAGACCTTCGAACCCATCGCCGACGCCGGGCGGGCCGTGGAGGAGTTCATCGCCGAGAGCCCCGCCGGGAGTTCGGCGGTTCTCGCGGGTTTCGATTTCAAGCGGGAGCTGACCGATCGGATCCTTGCTTCCGGGCGGCAGGTCTTCACCTTCGGCCTCCCGGCGGATCCGGAGGTCCCCTACGTTCACTCCGACCACACCAGCGGCATGCGCCGGGCGCTCAATCATTTTCTCGATCACGGGCACCGCCGGATCGCCCTCATCGACCGCCGCAGCAGCCACACTCCCAGCTTCGAAGAGCGCCGCGAAGCCTATCTCGCCTGCCTCGGGGAGCGGGGAATCCTGCCGGACGCCCGGCTGATGGTCGAATACGAAGGCTTCGGCACCAAAGCCGGAGAGGTCGCGGCGGAGAAGCTGCTCGCCCGCAATGTTCCCTTTACCGCCGCCCTCGTTTACGGCGACTGGCCCTGCCTCGGCGTGCGCCGGGGCCTCGAACGCGCCGGCTTAAGGGTTCCGGAAGAGGTGTCGATGATCTGCTACGCCGACCTCAACGACACCATGACCAAGGTCATCATTCCCTACGCCCGGATGGCGCGGGAGCTGGCCGACCTGATTCTCGCCGTCTCCAGCGGCGAGCGCCCCCACGGGCGGCTGGTGGAAACCGAGTTGATTCCCGGAGATACCGTCATCAATATATCCAAGTCTGCAAAGGAGAAGGTAATATGAGAAAAAGGCAACACTCTTTCACGCTGATCGAGCTCCTGGTCGTTATCGCCATCATCGCCATTCTGGCGGCCATCCTTCTTCCCGCACTCCAGAAAGCACGGGACAGAGCCAGAGACATCCAATGCGTAAATAACGTAAAGCAGATCGGCACGGGCCACATCATGTACAGCATGGACAACAAGGGCCTTATGAACTGCTACTGGAAGGACTCTTCCCCCGGAGGAACCTCCAACCCCAAGCATGAGGAAAACATCGTGGCTTCGGAACGGGTTAAATCATACGCCATCTTTTCCGGTTCCGGGCGACTGTACGAGCTGGGTTATACAAAGGCGGCCAAGGTTTTCCAGTGTCCGCGCCAGGGAAATCTGTACCCGAATGGCGCATTCGCCGCCATGACCAGTTGGGCCAGTTTTTTCGATACTGCCGGATATATGGGTCGTGACGTCGGCGCCCGCCAACTCTTCGGCGGCTACGCCACCCTGACGCTCGACGCCTACGAAGTCAGGTACAAAGCCAACTACGGGCTCGATATGAGTGGAACTGAAAAACGCTCCTACCGTCTGCGGAAGCCGTATATGCCGCTCACCCTCGACCGTCCCTCCTCGCTCACCGGCAGAAACCATCCCACTGGTTACACGGTCTGCTACCAGGATGGTTCCACTCGGTTCGTCAAAACGGTAAAGATCTATAGTGATATCAGCTACTGGTACGGGCGCAACGACCTCTATATCGACCTCTGCAAGAGCACTCCGAAACCCTGAGCAAAAACCATCCACCATGGAAAGATATATGAAAAAACTCCTCCTCCCCGCCCTTTTCGTCTCCGCCCTCGCCCTGCCGGCCATGCCGCCCGACATCTCCGTCGAGGACGCCGGCCGAATGAAGCTCGGCGGGCTCAACGGCTTCGTCCAATTCTACGACCGCGACTGGAAAAACTTCACCCAGAACGCGAAAAGCATCACCGCCGACCCCGGCTACCCCGTCTCCTCCGAGAAGCAGTATGAGCTGAAAGGCGTGCTCAACATCAGCGGGCAGGACTCCGGACTCACCTTCCAGCAGTGGGTCCGCGAAGAGACGCCCGATACCGTCAGCTACTCGATGAATATGCGCAACGAGACCGGCCTCGCCTCGCGGGTACTCTGTTTCACCGTCGAACTCCCGGCCGCGAAGTTCTCGGGGAAATCCATCGTCGTCAACGGGAAAGCCTTCGAGCTCCCCGCCACCGCGAGTAAAGCGATTCCGCCCTTCTACAAGGTAAAGACGCTCAACGTCGTCAACGGCGACCGCAAGCTCACCATCACCGGCGAATTCACCCTGATGGTTCAGGATAACCGCACTTATCAGGTGAACACCTACTCGCTCCGCCTCCTCTTCCCCGAGAGCGGCGGCAAAATCACCCGCTCCAAACTGGCGCTCAAATTCGGCGTCACGCCGCTTGAATCGACCCCCCTCCCCCTTCAGGGTGAAGCGGCGGCGGCTTTCCTGAAAAACCGGGGCATCGGCAAAAACACCAACTTCGCCGGGCTGAAATTCGATCTCGGCTCCGTCATCCACCTCGCGAAGGGAGCCGCCAAAACCCTCGCCGCCACCGGCAAGGCGACCAACCTCTACCTCATCCACAACGCCGACACCGCCGACGCCAAACCCGAAATCGAAGCGCTCTACGCCGATGGCTCCCGCCAGACGCTCCGCCTCGAAAACGGACGCGATTTCGCCGTCACCCAGCCCCTCCTACGCCTCCCCAACGGCGCGGTGGCCACCTCCAACAACAGCACGCTGGCGGGGCTCTACCTCTCGCACTTCACCCTCGAAGACAAGGAGCTGAAGGAGTTGAAACTCAGCAACGCCGCCGGCGCTCCCTGGCATGTGACCGCCGCCACGCTGGCGAACACCGAGATCCCGGTCTCTTCGATCAACAGCATCACCTACATCGTTGAAAACAGCGAGTGGCGTCCCCTCGACTGGAACGCACCTGCGGCGAAGGGTTCAGTGCTCGACTTCTCCAACCTTCTCGATGCTCCCGCCGGGAAGCACGGCTGGGTCACCGCCGACGCGGCGGGGCACTTCTCCGCCGGCGGCAAGCGCATCCGCTTCTACGGCCCGAATCTCTGCTTCTCGGCCCAGTTCCTCGAGAAGAAGGATGCCGAAGCGCTGGCGGATGAGTTCGCCCGGCTCGGCTACACCTCGATCCGCTTCCACCACTTCGACAACGAGCTGTCGGACCCCAAGGGCAAAGACTCCCGGATCTTCCTGCCGGAGAAACTCGACCAGCTCGACTACCTCTTTTTCTGCCTCAAAGAGCGCGGCATCTACATCACCATCGACCTCTATTGCAGCCGCCGGCTCCGCGAAGGCGAACTGCCGGAGATTCCGGATTCGGCCGGGCGCACCCTGAAGGCTATCGCCCCCATTTCGAAAGCCGGGCGCGACAACTGGAAGGCCTATTCCCGCAACCTCCTCCGGCACAAGAACCCCTACACCGGGCTCACCTGGGGCGAAGACCCCGCGCTCTACAGCGTTTCCTTGCTGAACGAAAACGACATCCACGCCCTCTGGAAGCAGCCGAACGTCATGCCGCTCTATATCGCCGGTTACGCCGACTACCTCCGCAAAAACAATCTCGACACGACCGAGAACCGGGATAGCCGCGGCCCCTTGTTCCTCAAGTACCTGACGGGGCTCCACGTCGACATGATCCGCGACTTCCGCAGCTTCCTCCAGAAGGAGATCGGGTACAAGGGGCTGATCACCGACATCAACTTCCGCGAGAACATCATCCTCTCCGAAATCCGCCAGGAGCTGGACTTCGTCGACGTCCACACCTACTGGGATCATCCGCACTTCCTGCCCGCCTCGAAGTGGAGCCCCCCCTACATCCACCACCAGCGGAGCGCGCTGCAGGCGAACGCCATCGTTCCCCGCATGCTCTTCGCCTCGCGCATCTTCGGCAAGCCCTTCACGGTGACCGAGATCAACTACACCTTCCCCAACCGCTACCGGGCGGAAAGCGGTCCCTTGCTGGGCGCCTACGCCGCGCTGCAGGATTGGGACGGGCTCTACCGCTTCTCCTGGGCGCATGAACGCGCCGGGACGCTCCGCCAGCGCCCGGTCGAACGCTTCGACATCGTCCGCGACCCGATCTCCCTCATCGCCGAACGGGTGACCGCCCTCCTCTTCGTGCGCGGAGACGTCAGCGCGGCGGATAAGGCGGCGGCCTGGACCTTCGGCGACAGCTCCTTCAACAAGCTCACCGACGCGGACGCCTCGCACTATCCGCAGAACTTCCAGGAGCTGGGCTTCTTCCGCCGGATCGGTTCGCTGCGCGACGGCAAGGAGTTCCCGGGCGTGGAGCGGCTCCCCAACAACAAGCTGACGCCGGAAGAGGCGAAGCTGGTCGCCGCCAAGGTCAAAACGAGCGAAAACGGCGAAATTTCCTACGATCCGCAGCGCCGCACCCTCCAGGTGATCACGCCGAAAACCGAGAGCCTGACCCTCGACAAAGGCGAACTCACCGCCAAGGTGCTGACGGTGAAGGAGGTCAACTCCTTCCAGTCGGTCACCGCCTGCGCCATGGATGGGAAGCCGCTGGCCGAAAGCAGCCGGATCCTCCTCTTCCACCAGAGCGACGTGACCAACGAGAAGATCCGCTTCAGCTCCGAAACCATGAACGCGGTCGAGAACTGGGGCAGCATGAAGCTCCTGGTCCGCCGCGCCACGGCGAAGGTCGAGCTGGCC
Organism: Victivallaceae bacterium; assembly: GCA_031547585.1. GTDB lineage: Bacteria > Verrucomicrobiota > Lentisphaeria > Victivallales > Victivallaceae > Victivallis. The sequence goes on along the minus strand of JAVBRV010000482.1, from coordinate 366 downwards.
ATCCCCGAAGGCGCGAAAGTTCAGGCGCTGGGTTCGGATGGACTCCCCAAGGCGGAGATCGCCGCGACCCGTGAAAACGGCAAAACCGTCTTCACCGCCGACACCGCGGCCCACAACGGCACCCTCATCTACCTCGTCAGCCGCTGACGAAAGCCACGAAAAAACGCCGCTCCCTTAACGGGAAGCGGCGTCTTTTTGCAAAAAATTCCTGGGTAGGGCGCTCTGTCTCAGAGCGCCGTTCTCGTTGCAAGCACTACAGGGTATGAACTTGCGATGAAACGTGTTGGGCTCTTCCCTCTCCGAAACAAGTAGGGAGCGCGATTTCACCTCGAAGACCATACAACGAGAACGGCGCTCTGGGACAGA
>JAVBRV010000516.1:0-6572 GCA_031547585.1 Victivallaceae bacterium | reverse complement strand
CGACTTCGGCGCGTCGGGAGCCGTTGGGGAGGATGGCTTCGATGGCGGGGAGGAGTTCTTTAGGGGCGAAGTGGTGTTGCAGGAACTCCTGATAGATGGTTCGGTTGGCGATGATGTTGACCATGGTGAAGAATCCGCGATAGAGCCGGACGACTAGGGCGGCGATGAGGATGGTGATCCAGCTCAATTTATAGCCGACGACGAGGGGGAGTCCGGCGATGGCGGATTCGACGGTGACGGTGCCGCTGGCAGCGAGGCCGGTTCCAGCGGATTGCTGACGTTTCCCGGTGTCGCCGACGCTGATTTCAATGGGGGGGGTATCGGGGTGCTTCTCTTGGTATTTCTCGATGATCTGTTGGCAGAGGGCGGCGATTTTTTCGCGCGGGGCCGACAGATGGAAGTGCAGTTGAGGATGCTTGAGGGAGAGCTCGCGCACGGTGCCAAGCATGGGGCGCAACAGGAAGTTGATTTCCATGGAGCGGCTTCCGGGCAGCAGCAGAAACTCATCGGGGTCGCGCTTGATGGCGGGGTCGCGGCGGGCTTCGACGATATCCACCAGGGGGTGGCCGACGAACTCCGCGTTCAGGCGGGTTTTGGCGAAAACCTCCACTTCGAAGGGGAAGATCACCAGCATGCGCGCGCAGATCTTCGCCAGGACCGGCAGCCGCCACTTGCCCCAGACCCAGAGGTGCGGACAGACGTACCAGATCACCGGAATCCGGTTCCAGTACATCATCAGGGCGAAGAGAAGGTTGAAGCCGGGGTAGTCGATCAGCACCACCGCTTCCGGGCGCGCCGCTTTCGCTTCGCGTACCAGCCGGAAGAAGATGCCGATGAAGGTGAAGATGTGTTTCAGCACTTCGATGACGCCGACGACGCCGAGTTCGGTGGAGTCCACCCGGATGTCGATCTTCGCCGCCGCCATCGCGGGGCCGCCCATTCCAGCCACTTCCACCGTTTCGCCGCGTTCGGCGGCGATCAGGCGCAGCTCTTCGGTCAGGCGGGCGCCGTATACATCGCCCGAGGCCTCGCCCGCCAATATCCAGATTTTTTTCGTCATTGCGTCTCTTTCCTATGTTGACCCCGTGGGCCGGATGGGCGAGAGGGGGGCTTATGTTGCAAGATTACCGGCCCGGTGAGCGAGAGGGATTCGGCTGGGTGGGAAACCACGCTTTCCGGCTGCGGCTCCGCGCGCCGGGCTCGATAAAAGGCTTACTTCGTAACGCCTTTTATCGGCAGCGCTCCGCCGATCGGTACTGTTCGGGTGCGGTTTGCATTCGCAAACCTTAGGTTTCGCTCCCCTCCGGGCGGGCGCCTGCGCCGCCCTGCGGTGAGCAACCAGCGTTTCGCCGCTGGACCACGCCCCGGCTCGGCCGGGTGCGCACGACCGCTTTGCGGTCTATTTTTAAAATTTAAAACTTATTTTTTGTTGGCGAGCTCATGCGCTAAATACGAGCTCCGCACCAGCGGCGCGCTCGCCACCGCCGTAAACCCGATCTCTTTCGCATACTCGCCATACTCGGCAAACCGCTCCGGCTCCACGTACCGGTCCACCGGCCAATGATTCGCCGTTGGAGCCAAATACTGCCCGATCGTCAAAATCGATACCCCGGACTCCCGCAAATCACGCAGCGTCCGGTAAACCTCTTCGTCGCTCTCCCCCAATCCCACCATCAGGCCGGATTTCACCGGCACCCCGAACCCGGATTCCGCCGCCATCCGCAGCACCTCCAGGCTCCGCCGGTAAGTCGCCATACTCCGGATGTCCGCCGACAACCGCTCCACCGTCTCGATATTGTGGTTGAACACCGACGGCTTCGCCTCCAGCACCTGATACAGCGCCTCGCGGTCCCCCTTGAAATCGGGCGTCAAAACCTCAATCCCCGCCTCCGGCAAACGCCGCCGGATTGCCCGGATCGCCTCCGCAAAACAAGAAGCGCCGCCATCCGGCAGGTCGTCGCGCGTTACGCTCGTCACCACCACATAAGCCAGCTTCAGCCGCGCCGAAGCCTCCGCCAATCGCTCCGCCTCATCCGCTTCCGGGAGAGGTGGATGCGCTTCGTGGCCGATCGCGCAGAATTTGCAGTCGCGCGTACAATCGCGGCCCATGATGAGGAAGGTGGCCGTCCCCCGGTTGAAGCATTCGCCCAAGTTCGGACAGCGCGCCCCGGAGCAAACCGTGTTGAGCCGCAGCTCACGCAGCATCTCCCCCACCTCGGAGGCGTTCCCGGCCCCGACCCGCACCCGGATCCAGTCGGGGAGACGCTTTTTCGGCACCATCGTCATTTGCAGTCCGAAACCACGATGGCCGCATTGCTGCCGCCGAACGCAAAGCTGTTCGAAAGCCCGTGACGGATGCCCGTGCCGGTGCGGCATTCGCGCACCAGATCGGCCCATTCGAAGCCGTCATCCGGATTTTCAAGGTTGATCGACGGGGAGATAAAGTCGCGCTCCAGCATCATCGAGGTGAAAATAACCTCCGCCGCGCCGGTCGCGCCCACCATGTGGCCGGTCTGCGACTTGGTGCTGTTGATCGCCGCCCGATCCCCCAGGACCTCGCGGATCGCCGCGAGCTCTACCGGGTCGCCCACCGGCGTGCTGGTGCCGTGCGTGTTGACGTAACCGATGTCGGCGGGCGAAAGCCCCGCGTCGGCAATGGCCCGGCGCATCACTTCCGCCGAAGCGCCCGCATCCGGAACCACCATGTCCACCGCGTTGCTGTTGGCGGCGATGCCCGAAATTTCACTGATCGCCCGCACGCCCCGCGCCCGCACGCTCCGCTCCGATTCCAGCACCACATACGCCGCTCCCTCGGCCAGTACAAAGCCGTCGCGGTCGCGGTCGAAAGGACGGCTCGCCTTGCCGGGGTCGCCGTTGTATTTCGTCGACAAGGCCCGGCAGGCGCAGAAACCGAGCGCCTGGACCCAGTCCAGCTCCTCGGCGCCGCCGGCCAGCACCAGGTCGTATTGGCCCGAACGGATCAGCCGCGTCCCCACCAGAACCGCCAGCGCGCTGCTGGCGCAGGCGGCGGAAATATCGTAGGATTCACCGGTGATCCCGAAAATCAGCGACAGGTTCGAAATCGCCGACGACGGCATCACCCGCGGCACCACGAGGGGAGAGACCTGCCGGAGCGAGAAGTTGCTGCGGACATAGCGATCCGACTCCTGATGCACCTCTTTGTAGCAGCTCCCCGCCACGCCGCCGATCAGGGCGATCCGGTAATTCTTCAAGTCGTCGAGCGACAGCCCCGCTTCGGCGAAAGCGTCGGCGGCGGCCATGACCGACGACAAGCTGACCTGGGTGCAGAAGCGCTGCCGTTTGCGGTCGAGAAGGTCGGATTTCAGCTCCTCCTTGATGGTTCCGCCGACGATGCTGTTCAACTGGTACTCGATAAATTTCGGCACGGCGGCAATGCCGCTCGTCCCGGCGCGGAGCGCCGCTTCGTTCGCCGCCAGAGTGATTCCGAGCGGCGTAATGAGACCGCGTCCGGTGATGAAAACTTTCTCCATGAAGCCTCACAAATCCAAAGGTTTCCGTTCCTAGAACAATTCACCCGTAATATAAAGCCTTCCCGCAGGGTTTTCCAGCCTCGGAAGCGGGTTTTTTTGTGGAATATTCGCGAATCCGGTGCTATATTCCAATCATGGCACTTCTGGAAGTAAAAAATCTCGACATCGACTTCCGATCCGGCGGCCGTCTGCTGCCGGTGGTGAGCGACGTCTCCTTTTCGGTCGAGCGCGGCGAAATCCTCGCTCTGGTCGGCGAATCCGGCTGCGGCAAAAGCATCAGCTGCCTCGCCATCACCGGGCTTCTGCCGTCGCCCCCCGCCATTCCCCGCGCCAAAGGCATCCTTTTCGATACCCCTGAGGGAATCGTCGACCTCGGCAAGCTCCCCCCGCGCAAACTTCGCAAATTCCGGGGCGGGCGCATCGCCTACATCTTTCAGGAACCCTCGGTTTCCCTCAATCCGGTCTTCCGGATCGGCGACCAGATCGCCGAAGTGATCGCCCTTCACCGCCCCCTTGTCGCCGACCTTCGCGAAGAGGTGACGGAATTGCTCCGGCAGGTGGGCATCCCCGCCCCCGAAAGCCGCGTCGACGCCTATCCGCACGAACTCTCCGGCGGTATGCAGCAGCGGGTGATGATCGCCATGGCCCTCGCCGGGAACCCCGAGCTCCTGGTCGCCGATGAACCCACCACCGCCCTCGACGTGACCATTCAGGCCCAGATTCTCGAACTCATCGACCGCCTCCGCCGCGAACGCGATATGGGGGTGATTCTGGTTACCCACAACCTCGGCATCGTCGCCAGCCTCGCCGACCGCGTGGCGGTCATGTACGCCGGGCGCATCGTCGAAGCCGGGAAGGCGCGCGAACTCATCGACCGCCCCTTCCACCCCTACACCCGGGCGCTGCTGCGGGCGGTTCCCCGCTTCGGCGGGAAGGAGGAGCGGCTTTCGACCATTCCCGGCTTCGTGCCGCCGCCCGAGGAGTTCCCGGCGGGTTGCCGTTTCTACGGCCGCTGCGCCCGCGCCGCCAAGCTCGGCGAGAAGGAGCGCGAGCGCTGCGCCCGCGAAGTTCCCGCCGAAAACGAATGGATCCCCGGGCGGCGTCTCGCCTGTCACCTGCCTCCGGAAGAGGAGGGGGAGGAGTCGCCGTGAACAGCCGCTTCCTCATTCTCCTCGGCGTTCTTCTTCTCGTGGCCGCGGCCACCGTGCTGGTGATTTCAACCTACTCCGCGCCTGTGCCGGAGGTCCGGCAGCCGCCGCCGCCGCCCCGCCTCCTCTGGCAGCTCCGCAATCAGGTGGGTAACCTGATGGAAGCCAGGAACTTCCCGGAGGCGCAGATCGTTTTGGCCCGCCTGCTCCGCCTCGACCCTGAAAGCAGCGCCAACCGGCGGCTGATGACCCGGCTTCTCTATGAAAACCACCACCACGCCGAAGCGGTTTCGCTCTGCCGCGAGCTGCTGGCGCAGAATCCCGGCGATGCCGTCATCCGCAACAACCTCGGTATGCTGCTGGTGGCCAACCGGAGCTTCGAGGCCGGCATCAAAGAGTTGGAGAAAGCGCTGGAGTACTCCGGCGACAACAGCCCCTTTGTCAGCAACAACCTGGCCTACTCCTACCTGTTGCTCGGCGACGAGCGGAAAGCGGCGGAGGCCTACCGCGCCGGACGGGTTCAGGCGCAGAAACTGGCTCTCGCTCCGCACGAACTTGTAACCATCCGCGTCCCGGCGACGCAGTCCGAGGAAGAGGGGGAATCTCATGAGTAAAATCAAAGTCATGCCGGAGGAGCTGAGCAACCGCATCGCCGCCGGCGAAGTGATCGAACGCCCCGCCTCCGTGGTCAAAGAGCTGGTCGAGAACGCCGTCGACGCGGGCGCAAACGAGGTCCGCATCGTGGTGGAGAAGGCCGGGGAGCGGCTGATCTCCGTCACCGACGACGGCTCCGGCATGGATGCCGACGACGCCCTCCTCGCGCTCGAACCGCATGGCACCAGCAAGGTCTTCACCGATGCCGACATCTCCGGCATCACCACCCTCGGTTTTCGCGGGGAGGCGCTGCCCTCCATCGCTTCGATCAGCCGCTTCACCCTCACCACCCGGACGCGCGATATGCTCGAAGGCGCCCGGGTGCGCGTCGACGGCGGACGCCTCGCGGAGGCGGCTCCGGCAGGCTGCCCCGTGGGAACCACCATCGAGGTGCGCGATCTCTTCTACAACACCCCGGCGCGCAAGAAGTTCCTGAAGTCCGCCGCCACCGAGGCGCATCATATTGAAGAGATGGTTCTCGCCCTGGCGCTGCCCCATCACGCGGTCGGCTTCGAACTCCGCCTCGACGGCCGCCGCGCGTTCCGTTCGCCGGGCGCGCCGACGCCGGAACCGCGCCTCGCCGAGCTCTTCGGCCGCTCCTTCGCCGACAACCTCTGGCCGGTCGAACATGTCGAGGGGGATATCCGGGTGCGCGGCTTCACCGCCATGCCCGGCTTCACCCGCAATTCGCGCCGCGAGCAGCGAACCTTCATCAACCACCGGGCGGTGGAGTCGCAGGCGCTTTACCGCGGCATCCGCGAGGGCTACGGGACGCTGGTCGAACCGGGCCGCTTCCCGCCGGTGATCCTTTTTATCGAACTCCCCCCGGAAGAGGTGGATGTCAACGTCCACCCGGCCAAACGCGAAGTGCGTTTCAAGCGCGAATTCGCCGTCACCCGGGCCGTGGCGGCGGCGATCGGGAATGCGCTCCGCCGCTCGCGCGAAGGCGGAGCCCTGCCGAACCGCGGCAACGCCCCCCTGCTGCCGCCGGATGGCACCGTCCCCCTGCGGCTGCTGCTGGACGGCGCGGGGGTGAACTACCGCCCCAACCCGATGACCCAGCCGACGCTGCTGCCAGAGAGGGAGCCGGAAGCCGAGCCGCCGCGACCCGTTTTCACACCCGAACCCCACCTCCGGCGGCCGCAGCAGTTGACCCCGACCGAATTTCTGACCGATCCCCCGGAGCCCCAGCCCGTTCCGGAACCTTCGCCCGAACCCGTCGCGGAACCCCTGACGGAGCCGTCGCGCTTCGAGTACC
>JAVBRV010000494.1:0-8348 GCA_031547585.1 Victivallaceae bacterium | reverse complement strand
GACTTTAGAGACTTTAGAGACTTTAGAGACTTTAGAGACTTTAGAGACTTTAGAGACTTTAGAGACTTTAGAGACTTTAGAGACTTTAGAGACTTTAGAGACTTTAGAGACGGCCCGTGGTTGGCTTTTTGCCTTCGCGGTCCCTCATGTCCCTAAAGTCTCTATCGTCCCTAGGAGCCACGCGCCAAGGAACTTCTGCCTCTCGCCACCCCGCGAAAAACGCTGTTAACGGATTCCCCTGCGAAAAACGCTGTTACTTGCCGCGCAGTTTTTTCTGGAGCTTTTTCCAGCGGACTACGTTTTCGGCGAGGGGGGCCATCAGGGAGCAGGCCATCCGGTTGTTCCGGCGGAGGGGGAAGGGGAGTTCGGCGCGCGGCGCGTATCCTGCTTCCACGGCCCACTCGACCACTTCCAGCGTGGCGTCGAAGAAGTTCAAGGTGTAGGGGTTCCACATCTGCCAGGGCTTCGGGTTGAAGGCGTAGTGGAGGTAGTGCGGCTCTTCCAGGCGGTCCGCCCGGTAGTCGGCGGTCACGGGGGGGGCGTCGTTCGCGAAGAAGAGCAGTGAATTCAGCACCGAGTCATCCGCCTGGTGATAGCCCGCGCGCCGCCGGTTGGCCTTGACGTCGGGCGGGAAAACCTGGTCGATCTGCTGCATCCAGCGCTCGATGAAGGGGCGGTTCCGGCGGTGGCAGGAGATGACGACCGAGCTGCAGCTGTATTGGCGCGACGGCTCTTCGCGTTCGGCCACGTCGCGCTTCCAGATTTTCAGCACCGATTCGGGGACCGTGTCGCCGGAATCCCCCGCCGGGCGTTCGCGGCGGTAGAGTTCGCGGCACTCTCCCGGCGTGCGCGGACGCAGGTAAAGCGCCCGTTCCTCGCCGATCAGCGAGGCGCTGGCGTTTCCCGAAAAGATGCCGTCGCAATCCACCCAGGTGACGATCTCCGAACGGGCCGCCAGCATGACGCGGGGCTTGTTGCAGTTGACGTTCCGGCGGGCGTCGGCCGGGAGCTCGTGCAGCTCCACGCCGGGAAATTTCAGGATGTCCGCCAGCCAGGCGTCGGGCCACTTCTGGACGCCGATCAAGACCGGCTCCTTCATGTCGTTTTTGCGCATCGACGCGACCAGCAGCCAGGCGCCCCAGGCGTAATTGCCGTCGCCGGCGGTAACAATGGTATTACCGGGATGAATCGGATTCATCGTTTTATGTCCCCTTTTGTATCCCAATATACTCTGCCGGTATTCGGAATGCAACCGGGAAATCAGCGGCGGAAGCGGATTTCCACGCTTTCGCCGGCAGTCAGATGCACCACCCGGCTCTCTCCTCCGCAACGGATGAGGAATTCACCGGCGCGGCGGGCGCGTAGGTTGAGCACCGCTTCCCCCGGCTTCCAGGCGAGATCCCCTTCGAGCCCGCCCCGGGCGCGGACGCCCCGAAGCGCTCCCTCCGGCCAATCCGAAGGCAGCGCCGGGAGAAGGTCGATGGCCGTCCGCCCTTCGGCGTCGCGCCGGTGGCTCTGCAGCAGCAGTTCGACGATGGCCGCGGTCACTCCGAAGTTGCCGTCGATCTGGAAGGGCGGGTGCGCGTCGAAGAGGTTCGGGTAGATGCCGCCGCCCGAATCATAGTTGACCGCGGCCTGAGGTTCGACCGGCGTCAGGAAGGAACGCAGCACACTGCGGGCGCGGTCGCCGTTGCCGAAACGGGCCCACAGCGCCACCCGCCAGCCCATCGCCCAGCCGGTGCTGCGGTCGCCGCGCCGTTCGAGCGAGACCCGGGCGGCGTCGAAGGCGGCCCGGTTGCGGTCGGGGGTGAATTCGTCGCCGGGGTAGACGCCGTAGAGGTGCGAGACGTGGCGGTGGTGGATTTCGGGCTCCGGGAAGTCCAGGCCGTATTCCAAGAGTTGCCCGTGGGAGCCGATCGCCGGTTGGCGGAGCTTCGGCAGCGCTTCGGCGACCCGGCGCAGCAGTTCATCGACCGGATCGGCGGCGGAGATTTCCAGCAGCGACTCGAAGAGCTCGCGGATGAGCGACTGATCCATCAGGCTCCCCTCGGCGACGGCGGAACGGTTTCCGGTCACGGGGTCGATGAAGTGATTCTCAGGCGAGGTGGAGGGGCTGGTGAAGAGCTCCCCCTTGTCCTCCACCAGGAAGTCCAGCAGGAATTCCGCCGCGCCCCGCAGGATCGGCAACGTTTTCGCCCGGAACGTTTCGTCCCCGCCGTAGCGCCAGTGTTCGGCGAGGTGGCGCGCCAGCCAGATGCCGGCCATCGGCCAGAAGGAGTAGCAGGCCATGCCGCTGGCGGTGGTCGAATAGCGCCAGAGGTCGCTGTTGTGGTGGCAGCACCAGCCGCGGGCATTGTAGAGTTCGCGCGCGGTGCCTCGCCCCTTGTCGGCGAGGTCGGCGATGAAATCGAAGAGGGGCCCGGCGCATTCGGCGAGGTTGGCGCTCTCGGCGGGCCAGTAGTTCATCTCGGTGTTGATGTTGGTGGTGTAATTGCAGCCCCACGGCGGATGGAACTGATTGTTCCAGATGCCCTGGAGATTGGTCGCCTGGGTTCCCGGCCGCGAGGAGGCGATCATGAGGTAGCGCCCGTAGTGGTAGATGAGAGCGGCGAGGGGAGGGGGGACGACGCCCGTCTCCTGCACTTCGGCGAGCCGCCGCCGGGTGGTCGGCGGATTCCCGGCCGTTTCGGGGAAGTCGAGGCGCGAACGCGAATAGAGCGACTGGTGATCGGCCCGGTGGCGGCTGAGAAGTTCTTCAAAGGAGAAGGAGAGGGCGCGGTCGAGGTCATTCCCGGCGAGGGCGCGGTAGTCGATGCCGCTCTCGTGGGGATTGGTCTTCCAGTCTTTGAAATTGGTGCGGATGGCGATCAGGAGCACCGCCCGGTCGGCGTTGCGGATCGAGAGGACGCCTTCCTCCGAGCGGCAGGTCCCTCCTTCGGCGGCGACCCGGGCCTGCATCCGGAAGGCGATGCCGGGGAATCCGGCGTCGTTCCGCCAGCGGATGACCCGGTAGCGGTTGTAGTAGGGTGCCGTGCCGTCGAAGGCGATGGCGTTTTCGGCGGGAGAGAGCCTGGCGCCGGAGAGCGGCGAGGTGAAACGGGCGTCGAAGCTGAGCGCGCCCGGCTGGCCGGCGGTGATTTCGACGGCGATGACCTGGTCGGGGTGGGAGGCGAAGCAGCGCCGCCGCAATTGCACGCCGTTCAGGGAGTATTCGGTTTCGGCGACGGCGGTGGAGAGGTCGAGTTCGCGGCGGAACGCTTGGACATCCGGGCGGCGCGACGGCTGGAAGGCCAGTTCGAGTTCGCCCGCCGGCAGATAGCTGGCCGAATCATGATTGCCGTTGCTGGCGGAGGCGAGGGCGTCGGCTTCGGTGTAGCGCTCTTCGCGGATCAGCCGCCGCATTTCGGCGAGGTTTTCCCGGATGGCGTTGCTTTCGTTCGCGCCGGGCAAGCCGGACCACAGGGTGTCTTCATTGAGGGCGATCCGTTCGAAGAGGGGAGCGCCGTAAATCATTGCGCCCAGCCGGCCGTTGCCGATGGGGTAGGCGGCTTCCCAGAAATCCGCTTCGCGGTCACAGGTCAGAAGTTCGGTGAATGGGTTCATGAGGCAAGTCTCCTTTTACGAAATGTAGCATCGAACTGTGGAGTTTCAAGGGGAAATGCGAAATACGTATACACTTTTACTCGCCGCTGCAGTATCTCGACCTCATCGGCTGTCGGACAAGTCGGACTGGTCGGACTTGTCCGACAAGAGCCGGCCGCCACAGCAGGTTAAACCTTTGCCGCACCGCGCTGACAGAGTCTGTTATTTTTTCACAAGGGGGGTGGAAAATACGATTGCGGCGTGCTATTTTAAATGGGTTTCGATCATTAACGAGGTGCGGATCTTGGGATCGCTACAGACAACTTATTGCCAGTCGTTTCCAGGGGGCCGGAGCGCTTTGCAGCTCCGGTCCTACTTTCGTCTTCCGCTCTCGGTCTACCTGACGAACCGCCCCTGGTCGCCGGATTGATTCATCCGGGCATCTGACCCACCCCCATTGTCTCCTTGTACCTTCGGACGCAGTCTGTCCGGAGGACGCATTGCTCCATATCGTCCTATTCAACCCCATTATATTTTAAGGAAGGGAAACATCATGGCCGAAATCTCGCAACCCCGGAACGACGGCTTCGCCCGTCAAACGGAAAAACTCCAGAGCGTCCGCCGCATGCTCGAAGAAGGCATGCCGGAGTGCTTCTTCCTGTCGCTCAAGGAGCATACCGGGGATCTGCTCCCGCTCCTCGCCGATCTGTCGCCCGCGTCGGGTGTCCGGCGCGCGGATTTCGGCAAGGTGACCCTGCTCGCCTACTACCGCAGCGAAGAGAACAACCTTCGCGCGAACAGCCGGAAAATGGTGGGCTGCCCCCTCGCTTCCGTCTCCGTCTACACCTCTTCCAAACCGGTTGAATTCGGCGGCAAGCCCTTCTCGCTGGTCGTTGAAATGTATGAGTTCGCCACTGCCGAAGCGGCCGACGCCGCCGTCTCCTTCGCCGAGCTCGCCGCCGCTTTCGAGAAACAGTTCGGCGTCGCCCGCAAGGCGGAACTCGAAGAACTCTACGGCCGCCTCAACTTCGCCGCCGTCTCCGCCATGAATGCCGAGCAGCTGGCCAAGCTGGCCGATTTCGCGCTTCACGTCCAGGGCAGCGATACCGTCCGCGTCGAGCGCTGCGAAGCCGTCTCCCCCCGCTTCCTCGGCTTCACCCTCGCCCTCACCCAGCCGATCCGCCAGAAAGATCTCTTCGCCCAGCTGACCGAAGCGGCCGACGTCGCCGGTTTCGACCTCATGGGCGCCTGCTTCTGCGAGCTCACCAAGGGCGGCGCGGAAACCGATTTCCATCACCAGTCGGTGACGGTCGCCTCGCTTACGCTTCAGTTCCGCCAGGGCGGCGAAGCTCCGGCCGAAGCGCTGAAACTGCTCGAAGACAACCTCCGTCTCGTTAACTACGTCGACCTCGACGACCTGCTGCACCGCGAACTGGTGCGCCGCCGCGGCTTCCGTGCCGACGACGTCAACTTCCTGCGCGCGGCGGCGGAATTCGTCCACAGCCAGTTCTCCTTCATCGACCGCAACGCTTACGGCCACAACGACATCTTCCGCTTCCTCGCGCTGGCTCCGGCGCTGTCGGCGGAACTGGTGGCCGAATTCCGCGCCCGTTTCGCTCCGGGCAGCGTCCCGGCGGAGGGCTTCTCCGCCCGCTTCGCGGCGGCGGTGGGCCGGATCAACTCCGGCGAAGCCGAACGCGACGGCCGGATGCGCAACGTGTTCCGCGCTCTCGGCAACTTTTTGGAAGGCATCCGTAAGACCAACTTCTTCGTCGCCGACAAGGCGGCGCTGGCCTTCCGGCTGACCCCGGACTTCCTCGGGTTCTACCAGGATCTCGACCCGCGCTACTCGAAGTCCTTCCCCTCCGACTGCCCCTTCGGCGCCTTTTTCTTCCATCGCCGGGGCGTGGTGGGCTACCAGGTGCGTTTCTCGGAAATCGCCCGCGGCGGCTGGCGGACGGTGGTTCCGGTCGCCTCTGCCGACGAGCTGGAGCGCCTCGACCTCTACAATGCGGCCAAGGATGAGTTCTTCCGCGAAGTCTACGTCCTCGCCCACACCCAGCACCTGAAGAACAAGGACATCTACGAGGGCGGTTCGAAGATGATCACGCTCCTTGAGCCGATCGCCGACCGTTCGCTCTTCAAGGCGACCCTCTGGCAGGCGCAGCGCGCCGTCTTCGGTGCCTTCCTGTCGCTGATCAACTACGACGACCACGACCTGCCGCGCGACCGCGCCATCGTCGACCGCCTCGGCGGCCGCGAGATCATCGAAATCGGTCCGGATGAAAACATGTTCGACACGATGATCGTCTGGATGGGCGAAACCGCCGTCAAGAAGGGCTACACCCTCGGCTCCGGCATCATCTCCGGCAAGCCCGATACCGGCATCAACCACAAGGAGTACGGCGTGACCAGCTTCGGCGTTCACCAGTACGTGCTCAAAACCCTCGCCGAGCTCGGCATCGACGCCCGCAGCGACGAATTCAGCGTCAAGATCTCCGGCGGTCCCGCCGGCGACGTGGCGGGCAACGAGATGAAGCTCCTGCTGGCGGAAGACGCCGACGGCAAGCCGCTGTATCCGGGAATGCGTCTCACCGCCATCACCGACGGTCCGGCGGTGGTCTACGACCCGAACGGCATCGACCGCGGCGAAATCAAGCGCATGCTCTTCCGTCTGGCGCTGGACGCCTTCGAACCCGAGCGCCTCGGCGAAGGGGGCTACATCCTCTTTTCCGCGCCGCAGTCGGAGAACGGCTCCGAGTACTACCGCCAGCTGACCCGTCAGGGCGGCAAGCTGGTCGAAGAGCGGCTGGCGCGCGATGAATTCATGCGGCGCTTCCAGCGCAACCTGACCTTCTTCGCCGACCTCTTCATCCCGGCGGGCGGACGGCCCTCGACCATCAACGAGTCGAACTTCGAAAGCTACTTCCCCGAAGGGAAGGCGTCGTTCCGGGCGATCGTGGAGGGGGCGAACTCCTTCATCTCCCCCGGCGCCCGCGAACTGATCCAGCAGCGCGGCGTCTGGATCGTCAAGGACGCCTCGGCCAACAAGTGCGGCGTCATCACCTCCTCGCACGAAATTCTCGCCGGGCTGATGCTCTCCGAGGATGAGTTCCGCGAAGTCAAGGAGGAGCTGGTCGAGGAGGTCATGGGCGTCCTCTACAACTGCGCGGTGCGCGAGGCCAACTGGCTCTACAACCGCTTCCACGCCGAGAAGATCTTCCTGACCCACCTGACCGACCGGCTGAGCCGCGAGATCAACGAGGCCAACGACCGGATCTTCCAGTACCTCGGCGATCACCCCGAGCTGATCACCGACAACCTGATCAAATCGCACCTGCCCGGACTCTTCTCGACCCGCTTCGCGGATCGTCCGGCGCGGCTGCCCGCCGCCTACCGCCGCGCCATCGTCTCGATGGAGCTGGCCTGCCGGCTGGTCTACAACCGTCAGGGCGAAGACTTCCACCGTCAGCTCACCGGGCTGATGAGCGTGAACGAGCGTCCCTGACCGGGAATGATTCCGGCGGAGTGATCCGCCGGAATCATTCGGGCGTTTCCCGTTTTTCGGGGGACGCCCGGTTTGCTTTTGGGGGAAGAGAGTGTATTGTATACAATTCTTCGCTACATGCTTGAAACAAGGAATATTGTCATGAACTTGCAGAAAGAGGCAGAGCGGATTCTCGCCGCCGCCGTCGAACAGGGGGGAGAAAACAGCCTGCAATTTGCGGTCTACCGGGACGGCGAATGCCTGATCGACGCCTCGGCCGGTTGGATCGATTTTGAAAAAAAGCGTCCGGTGAATGCGCGCACCATTTTCCCCATCTACTCGACCAGCAAAGGGATTCCGGCGGCGGCGCTGACCCGGCTGATCGGCGAGGGCCGTCTGTCACCGGATCAGTTGGTGGCCGATATCTGGCCGGAATTCGCCCAGAACGGCAAGGAGCGCACCCTCGTGCGGCACCTTCTCAACCACTCCTCCGGATTGGCGCAGCGCTTCCGCGAACAAAGCTCCTACGAAAAGATCGTCGACTGGCCGCACATGATCCGGGCGATCGAAGCGTCGGCCCCGGATTGGGAGCCGGGCACGCAGACCCGCTACCAATCCCTCACCTACGGCTGGGTCACGGCGGAACTGATCGCCCGGATCACCGGCCGGAGCTTCCGCGACTACGTGATGGAGGAGTTGTTCCAGCCGGAAGGCATCGAAGACCTCTGGTTCGGCACTACCCCCGAAGCCGAAAAAAACGCGGCGGAATTCCGGCTCGGTCCCGGCATGGAGCCGACGCAGTCGATTTCCGCCTGCGACCCCCTCGACGACCTGATGCGGCAGCCCTGCATCCGCCAGGCCGCCCTCCCCGGATTCAACGGCATCGCCTCAGCCCGTTCCCTGGCCCAATTCTATGACGCGATCCTCCGCGAACGTTACTTCTCCCGCCAGATGCTCGACGAAGCCACCGAGCTTCACCGTCCCGAAACCCATCCGCCGCGTCTCAACGACTTCGGCTCTTTCGGCTACGGTTTCGCCCTCTCCGGTCCGGCGGGCAATGTCGGCCGGATCTTCGGTCACGGCGGCTACGGCGGCTCCGACGCTCTCGCCGATAAGAAAAACCGTCTCGCCATCGGCTTCACCTGCGGCATCATCGGCGCCCATCCCTGCAAAGCAGAACTCTATAAGCTGCTCGGTTTCGTTCAACGCGAAGGTTGGCCGGCCTAACCACGGTTCTCTCTGGGCCAGCCGGGCCCAGACCCCCCGGCGGGCTCCGCCC
>JAVBRV010000162.1:0-14163 GCA_031547585.1 Victivallaceae bacterium | reverse complement strand
GCTGTCGACGGTGAGGGGTTCGATATAGGTGCGGTCGGCCATGCCGGGGTCGGTCATGATGGTGGCGGGGTTGGAGTTCGCCAGCACCACTTCGTAGCCCTGTTCGCGGAGCGCCTTGCATGCCTGGGTTCCCGAGTAATCGAATTCGCACGCCTGCCCGATGATGATCGGACCGGAACCAATAATCAGAATCTTCCGGATGTCTTCCCGCTTCGCCATAAAAAAACCTTTCCACACTGTATTCGGAATTAAAGTGTTCACCGTTCCTGTCGATGCGAAAGTTTCGACCGCTTCACGGGAATCACCGTACGCAAACCGGGATGTAATATATCACAAGAGCATGACGAAGTCAACCCCTTCGGGGGAATTTAATCGACGCTTTTACAGGAGGGCGAAAAAGTTGAACCGGCCATGGCGGCCGGCTCGGTCGGACGGGTCGGACAAGTCGGACTGGTCCGACTGCCGCGACGTTACCTTTTACCGCGGCGGCATGGCGATGACGGCCTCAAGACCGCCGGCCGATTCCAACAGCATCTCCGGCTGAATGTGCGGAATCAGGACCCGGTCATACTGCCGCAGCTGAACGGTGCGCCCGCCGGCGGTGAGCCGCCCTGAGCCGGAGGTGACGACGACGATCCGGCAGCCGTCGTGACGGAGGGGGAGCGCCCCCTTTACCTTGACCCGTTCGGCGCGGAAGCAGCCGTCGAAGAGCTGTTCGCGATGATTCCCAAGCGGACGGGGGGTGACGAAGAAATCGCGGCGGGTCTCTTCAACGGTGCGGGCGGTATAGTCGAACATGGAGAGGGCGAAATCGACGTCGCGCCCCATGAAGCGGGCGCTTTCGGGGAGGGTGTAGCCGCCGCGTTCGAATTCGATGCGGACCGCGAAGTCGGTGGGCTCCATCATTTCGATCATGAACACCCCTTCGCCGATGGCGTGGGGAACGCCGCCGGGAACGAGGAAGACATCCCCCGCCTTCACCGGAATCCGGTCGAAGAAAGAGAGGATAGTTGCAGTATCCTGTTCCAGAATGGCCCGGCGGAAGCGCTCGGGGTCGGGCCGGCGCTGGAATCCGAGGTAGATATAGGGCTCCACCTCCGGGCGGTGGCCGAGGATGATGTAGCCCTCGGTCTTGCCGTTGGGGGAGTTGAGGTGCTTCTTCGCAAACTCCACCGTCGGGTGGCACTGCATGTGGAGGCGGATCGACGAATCGAGGTACTTCAAGAGAAACCCCGCCGAAGCGCCGTACTTCTGCCGGTGCTCCGCGCCGAAGATCGCTTCCGGGAAGGCGTCGATCCACTCCCCGAGGGGGGAGAGCACGCCGTTCAGCCATACCTTCGAGGGGCCTTCCACCGCCGTCCGCCCGGCGTTGACTGCGCGGGTGGTCGAGAAGAGCCAGTCTTCAGGGAAGTGCGAATCCGCCGGAGCGGCCTTTCCTTCGATGGAGTCGAGGGTGCGGCCGCCGAGATAGGTGCGCCAGACCCGGTTCGGGGCCAGCGGGAACAATTCAGGGCAGCGCTTGGCGAAACGTAAGATCACATGCCGCGCCCCGGAGAGGATCAGCTCCTTCCCCTCGCGCCGCAGTGAGCCTGTTCCAAAAATAAGTTCGGCGTCGGCGTCGGTTTCCACCCGGATTTCCGCCGCCTCGTCGTAGTTGGGGATCCAGAGGTAATCCGCCTCTTTCCCCGCCGCCGGTTCGACCGGAACCGAAGCCCGCACCGGAACCAGCCCGAACTCCCCGGTCACCGCGTCGAAGATCTCGGGCAGCGCCGTTTCAATGCCGCAGGCGAGGTAGAAGAGATTGCCGCGCCGGAAGAAGAGCGGGCGGCCGCCGTCGGTTTTGAGCAGGATTTCCGCACCGGGCTGAAGCTCCAGCTCCTGGATCTCCACCGGTTTCCCCTGGTAACGGTCTTCGATCTGGTCGATCATCCGCGCTCCAAGCCGCGAGTTGAGGAGGCCGCCGGGGAGGCTTTCGTAGAGCGTTCCTTCGGGCGAAATATCACCGCAGGGAGCCGCCGCGATCACCGCCACGCCCCGGTCAAGCAGGCCCTCCAGGGCCCGGGTCAGCGCTGCATCCAGCGTCACCTGATAGGGGAGGAAGAGCGCCCTCCCCCGGAAACGCGCCGAGAGGAGGTCCTCTGCCGTCACCACGCCGAGGGGAACGTTGCGTTCGAAGGCCGCCCCCGCCACAGCGAGGCGCGCTTTGGCGGGCTGGTCGTCGCCCAACAGATGGCGGATCCGGGTATTGACCGCCTTCACCGTGAAGTTGGCCGTCCGGTCATAGAGCACGGCGGCGGTATGCATGGGGGCGAGCCGGGCGCAGTCGGGATGCTTTTGCAGGAATTCGCCGACCGCTTTCGCCGCGCCCGCCCGTTTAGAGAAGGTCCCGTCGGCCAGCACCAGGCCGCGCCCGCCGAGCTGGAAGCCGCGCTTGAAGGGCTCCCACTTCCAGTAGATATTCCCGGCGCAGCCCTGAAAGAGCGCCTCGAAGTTCCAATCGGTCAGCTCCGCCGGACTCACCCTTTCGGTGGTGAAGATTTCAGAGTAGCAGTGGCTCTGCATTTCGGAAACCATAAAGCGCCCTCCCCCCGCCGCCGCCGCGCCCGCGAAGGTCAGCCGCCGCAGGGGCGGCGCGTTTTCGCGCAGCAGCCGCCCGCCGGTTTTGGGGTAGAAGGAGATGCCGAACGCATCCACGGCGGCGGCCAGCTTCCAGTCGTCGCTGCCGCGGTCGAACTCGCTCCAGACGGCGTTGCTCATCACGTTGTCGGCAATCACCGGGCGGGCCGGGTCAAGAGCACGGACGATGGCCGCCCACTCAGCGGCGATATCGGCGAGGTTGTCGGTGCGGAACTCCTCCCAGTCGGTATCGGGGGAGATCGAGGCCCAGGTGACCGGGTCGAGAATGATTTCGCCGAAGGAGGCGTAGCTCTTCTGCCAGGCGTAGTTGAGTTCGCCGATGGTGGTGTAGCGCTTCTCGAGCCAGGTCCGGAAGCAGGCGATGGTCCAGGGGTCGAAGCTCTTGAAATGCGATTCGTTCCAGATATCCCAGCCGATCAGGGCGGGTTCGTCTTTCAGGGCATTGACCGTAAAGGTGAAGAAGTCGCAGAGGAAGCGCTTGACCTCGGGGTGGTTGTAATTGCGTTCGCCGAGGCCGTTCTGCATCCGGGCGGGGGTGCCGTCGGGGTTGATCACGGCGAATTCATCGCGGTAAGCAGCGTCGGGGAGGTATTCGAGGTTGGCGACCTGCCCGGTGAGTTCGACGATGACGCCGAGCCCGTGGCGGGCGGCGACCCGGAGGAAACGCCGCTGCACCTCCGCCTCCGGCTTCCCTTCGCGGTAGAAGACCGGCGGCCAGACGACCACGGTATTCATGGCAAGCTCTTTGAAGTCGCGGCAGACCGCTTCGAAACGATCGTCGGTATCGCGGGCGTCGAGGAGCAGCACCGCTCCGTAAAGATAATCGGGATTCATGGTCAGAAGCTCCATTCGCTGGTGATTTCGGCACAGGGGGCGAAGCGGTGGACCCACGCACCGGTGGCGGGGCCGTAGATCGAAGCGGGGCGTTCCTCCGGCGAAGCGGCGAGGTTCCAGCGGACTTCTTCCGGCAGAAAGCCGCAGATTTCGCCCGCGGCTCCCTTCGGCCACACTCCCTTGAACCGGAAGACGAAACGCATGGTTTCCGGTGAGAACGCCTCCTCCGCCGCCAGTTCAAGATCGATGGCGGGGGTATATTCCGCCGCCCGGCAGTAATGGAAGCGCTGGCGGAAGGTGAATTCACCGGTTTCTTCCACCTCTTCCAGGTTGCGGGGAACCAGAAGTTCGCCGTTCGCGAGGCGGACCATCGGCAAGTAGGGCGTCAAGGGCGCCGAGTAGGGCGCGGCGGCGCGGCGGCCGAAGTAGGGAACCGGCAGGAACTTGGCGCTGACGTCGACTTCAACGTCGTTCTCGCCGGTGATCCGGTTGTGCCAGAAGTACATATTTTTGGTCATCCGGTTAGCGAGGGGGAGGATGTAGTGAAATCCGCCCGGCGTATTGCAGACAAGGATGCGCGGCCCCTCGAAGTACCGGATGAAAGAACCGGCTTCTGCGGGCAACTGAGCCGTTTCGCGGGAGCCGGAAGCGAACTTCAGCGCCATGGCGAGGCCGTAGACGCCGTAGCCCTGGGCCTGGACGTGGGTGGTGTATTCATCCCAGACGCCGAGGTTGCGGCCCTTATCCTTATAGAACTGCCCTTCGGGGGAGAGCCCGCTCTCTTCGGTGAAGTGGAGGAGCTTTCGGGCCAGCGCCTCGCATTCGCCCGGGTCATGAAGTCCTTCGCGCGCGGCGAATTCGAAGAGGAAGAGCTTCTTCACCTCCGCCTCGCCCCGGAGCGAACGCCCCCATTTGGCCAGCTCGCCGTCGCGGTCGGTCAGGAACCGGGCGGCGCGACAGCTCTCGCCCGTGATGCGAAGAATGTCGTCATGGAAGGTGCTCGCAAAACCGAAGAGTTCGTCGTAATGCAGGAGGAGGCCGATGATTTCGAAGCTGTAGGCGTCGATGCGGCGGTCGCCCCGGCTGCCCCGGCAGTCGTCGTCGTTGAAGAAGCCGTCGCCGAGGTAGGCGGCCAGCATCGCCCGGATGTGCTCGTCGGGATCGGTTTCGACGCGGTCGATGTAGCCGAGAGTAAGGCGCATATGATCGATCAGGGCGGCGGCGACCCGATAGTTGCGCGAAGCTTCCATCAGGAAGCGCATGTCGATGCGGAGGAAGAAGTTCCGCAGCTCCTCCCGTTCGCTTTCGCTGAAGAGCCGAGCGTATTCCCCTTTCAGACCGCCCGACAGGGTGAGGCCGTAGAGAAGGGCGAAAGTGGTCCAGGCGCTGCGCCGGTCATCGACGCGGATGGAGGCGAGCGTCCAGCGGCGGCAGAGGTCGCCAAGGGCGGAGGTCCAACCGGCCTCCACGCCCCGGATCACGCCGCCCAGCACCAGCCAGCCGGAGTCCTTGGTGTCGATTTCGCCTTCGAGCACCATCCGTCCATCGGAATCGGTGTGCCGGGCGGCAAAGGCGAGCGCCCGGTCGAGCAAAGCAAGATAAGTTGCGGCATCCATGATATCCTCCTGGTAATTCCTCACAATATATCACAAAATCCGCGATATTCCGCTGCAAAATCACCGAAAAGATACAAAAAATCACTGCACCGGGATGGTTCCGCCCGGGGGGATGATGCGGCGGAAGAGCTGCCGCAGCGAATCCATAGTGACCGGTTTGTGCAAGACGCCCGAGAAGGAGGTCGCTCCACCCGGCGTCAGCTGCGTATCGGCGGTGATCACCGCCACCGGAATGGCGGCGGAGCCCGGATTGTTCCGGAGCCGTTCGGCGAGTTCGATGCCGTTCATTCCGGGCATCCACATGTCGGTCAGGACCGCGTCGAAATCGAGGTCGCCGCGCAGCACCTCCAGCGCGTCATCGCCGGAACCGGCCGTCACGCTTGCCACATTCATCCGCTTCAGCATAGTCCCCAACACCTTGAGGTTGATCGGCACATCGTCGACCAGCAGCACCCGGCCATGTTTCAGGCAGACGGTCTCGGCGGCCTCCGGCAGCTCCAACGGCTGCTCGGCCTCGCTCTCCGGCTCGTACAGAACGTCTTTCAGCCGGACGGTGAACGTGCTCCCCTTGCCGGGTTCGCTTTCGAGGGAAATTTCGCCCGCCATATTCTCCAGCAGCCGTTTGATGATGGAGAGGCCGAGGCCGGTTCCTTCGTGAACCCGCTTCCCCTGCGAATCGCAGTCCTGGACGAAGGGGTCGAAGATGCGCGGCTGCGCCTCCTTCGAGATGCCGATGCCGGTGTCGGTGATGCGGATGGTGAGCGCGGCGGTCCGGGCGGCTTCATCCAGCTCGGCGGCGACCTCCACCTCGACATAGCCGGAGGGGGTGAACTTGACCGCGTTCCCCAGGAGGTTGAAGAGGATCTGCCGCATACGCAGATTGTCGATATACATGGGATGCCGGAGGTTGACCGTCCGAATCCGCAATTCCAGCCCCTTTTCGGAGGCGCGCAGCCGGAAGACCGCCGCGATCTCCCGCACCAGCTCCTCGAGGTTGGTCTTCACCGGGACAATGCGCACCTCGCCCGACGAAAGCTTCGAGAGATCCAGCACGTCATTGATCAGATTGAGCAGCGCCGAACCGGCGATGTTGATCGAGTGAAGGTAGTCCTTCTGGGTATCCGGGTCGACCCCCTCGTGCTGGAGGAGTTCGCTGAAGCCGATGATCGCGTTGAGGGGCGTGCGCAACTCATGGCTGACCGTGGCGAGGAAGTAGCCCTTGGCCCGGTCGGCGGCCTGCGCCTGCTCCATGGCCGCCTGAAGCTCATGCTTCTGGCGCTGAAGCTCGGTGATGTCGATGTCGACGGTGAGGATGTAGAGCAGCTTCCCGTCGCGGTCGAAAATGGGCTGCGCGTTGGAAATCTGCCGCTTGTCGCGGAAATCGTGTTCACTGCTGCATGCCTTATGGCTCTTCAGCGTCTCCTGGACCGGGCAGAACTCCGGCGGATCGCCGAACTCGCAGATGGTGTCGCAGCAGCGGGTGCCGAGCAGCTCTTCCAGAGACTTCCCGCAGTCGGCCAGCGCGCTGGCGTTGGCGGCAAGAATCCGGTAGTCGAGGTCGATGATGGTGATGGGGAGCATGATGTTGTCGACGATCTGGCGCTGCATGGAGGCGCTGTCTTCGAGCCGCATCTGCTGGCGGCGGCGGTCATAGGCGAGCTGGAAGAGGGTGGCGCCGCCGCTCACCGTATGCGTTTCGCAGTCGGAGAAATGCTTCCCTGCATACACATAATCGACGCCGACGAAACCGTGCAGCCGGTCGTCGATCCAAATGCCGCAACAGAGGAACGACCGGATCTTCCGGGACCGGAGCAGCTCCAGCTCCTCCGGGGTTCCGTCGACATAATCCGCCACGCTGTCCACCGAGATGGGCTTGTGCTCCAGAAAGCTCTTCCGCCAGCTGGAGCAACCGCTCATATCCACCTCCTCGAGGTAATCGACCATCGCCTCGCCGCCTTCGCGGATCCAGGCGAAGGTGTTGCGGGCGGATTTCTGCTCGTCGCCCTGGAATTCAAAGACATAACAGCGGTCGGCGCCGGTATTCTCCCCCAGGATGTGCAGAATTTCGCGGACCGCTTCTTCGTAATTGTCGGCGAGCATAATGCGCGACAAGGACTGGTTGAGGGTGCGTTCGCTGCCGACGTAGTCGTTCAGAATGGAGATGGTCTCCTTCTGCTCCTGCTCCAATTCGTACTGCCGGGTCACGTCGGTGGCGACGGTCATGATAACATTGCGCTTGAAGGGGTTGGAGTCGGGCAGCCGGAAGAAACGCGCGTCCCAGTGCCGGGCGTCGTCCTCGTAGCCGAGCTCGACTTCGAAGCCGGTCTCGAAGGCTTTGGCGACCGCGGTTTCGTAGTTGGCCTTTTCGCCTTCGGGGAGCCCGGCTCCGGCGGGGGAGCCGCCGCCCGGCATATGGGCGTAGAGGGCACGGCCCGCCTGGTCCAGCACGGCGATCCGGAGCGGCAGATGCGAGAAGAGGAGGGCGATTTTCGACTCCGACCGCCGCTTCAGGTAGAGGGTGACCACCGTGATCAGGAGGAGGGCGACGACCGCCACCGCCAGGAGAAAGAGTTCGACGCGGTGACGGAGGATGAAGTCCGGCGGCACATTGATGAAGCGGGTTCCTTCGGGTGCGCGGGAGGCCGGAATCGCCAATTCCTTAAGCGCGGCGAAATCGAGTACCGGTTCCACCCGGGAGACGGCCACCGGGATATCGGCGGCGCGTTCGCCGTTCAGGATGCGGTAGGCGATATCCCCGGCTTCCAGCCCCTGCTCCCTGCCGCAGGGGAGGATGCCGCCGGCGGAGCCGTAGGCGATGTAGGAGTCGTATTTCCCGAGGATCAGCCCGGGGAAGAGCTTCCGGATGCGCGGCAGCACCGTGTAGGAGTGCTCCGGCTGAAGTTCCTTCGCCGACGCCCAGGATTGAAACAGGATCACCGCGTCGGGGGGAAGCTCGGAGACGATCTTCAAGAGCTCGCTGGTGGAATAGTCGTCGCCGGACACCATTCGGATTTTGAGCGGAATATCTTCCGGCAGAGTCTCCAGCAGCTTCCGCGGCACCTCGCCGCCGGCGGTGGCCTCGGCGATGAGAAGCGCCTCCTTTGCTTTCGGCTGAAGCCGCATCGCCATCCGGAGGTTGTCGAAGAGGTTGGCGGAGATCTGCACCCCGGTCATATTGAGTTCTGGGGGAATCCGCTCCCGGAGCGGCCGGCGGCTGAGGTAGGCCACGGCCAGAATCGGCATCTCCTTCGGGACCTTCAGCGTGCCGTCGAAGAAGAGGTTGGCCGCGACATTGTCGAAAGCGACGATGAGGTCATAACGCGAAAAGCGGAGTTTCGCGCGCAAGGCCGCCACGTCGGCCTGCGAGACGCTGACCCCGGGCTGGTAGCGTATGCCGAGGTCATAATTTTCGTAGTTGATCCAGATGCCCTTGGTGTTCAAACGGGTGTGAAAGCCGCGCAGGACGCTCTCCGACCAGGCGTCGTCGGAGGCGTAGGAGTTGATCCAGAGCACGCGCTTGACTGTTTCCGTAGCGCGTGTGGGCGCAGTCCCCGTCTCCGCCCGCGCGGAGGCGGGCATCCATAATAATAACAAAAGGACACTCGCGTCCCGGATGAAACGGTTGCAAAAAGTCATAAAACGCGATCGCTTTCTCTCGCTGTTTCCACTTAAAAAAATCCCCCGGCAAGAAGTCGGGAAGCGCCTCCGCCATCCCGATCATGGGCCATACCATACAACGCTTTTCGCATTTTTCAAGCATAATTCACCGACCATTCAAAGCGATAACAATAATTTTTTTCAACGTATTCAACGGCGAAGGACTTGTTATTTGCTCAAAATGGTTGTATTAATATAGAGATTCCAGCACCGGGAGAGGGCTTCTTCCGGGGGGCGGGAGTTGATTGTGTCCATAAAAGCAGTTTGCATATAATTTAAAACCCGTTGGAGGTGTACCGGTTATGAAGAAAAATGACATCCAGGCGGCGATCGACAGCGCACGGCTGATGACCCGCTTGTCGATTTCGGGCGGCGTGATCGCGCTGGTGCTGCTGGTTCTGGTGATCGTGGTGATGCAAAGCCGTCCGGCGGGTCCGGATGTCTTCCCCCTGGCGGCGGTTCCCCTGTCGCTGGCGCTTCTCTTTTCCCTCTCCGGCATGATCTACGGCATGCTGCGCCATTCGGCGGCGCTGGAGGAAGAGGAGAAACTGCTCCTTGAAAACCGCAAGAAAACCAATGCGCTCGACGTCCAGGAAGACGTCCGCTTCACCGCCGGGCGCTCCTTCCAGAACTACCGCCGTTTCGCCCCCTACGCGCTGACGATGCTGGGGGCGGTAAGCATGCTCGTCTGGCTGATCGCCCTGTGGCGTTATTGGGCGAAAGCCGAAGCCGCGGTCAAAACCGCGACCCATACCGGGAATCCCCTGAACGGAGCCCTGGTCGCGGCGGTCCTGATGCTGGTCGCGGTCTTCGCCGGGGCCTTCTTCGTCGGCCAGTCGCGCGATCGCGCCTACCGCTGGCTGCGTCCGGTGGGGGCCTGGCTGCTGGCGACCTTCGCGGTGCTCTTCATGGCCACGCTGGCCGGGATCTTCGCCCACCTCAACTATCCGCGCTTCGACATCGTCGCGGCCAAGGTAATCTTCTGGGTCTTCGCGGTGCTGGGGGCCGAATTCGTGGTCAGCTTCATCATGGAGTTCTACCGGCCGCGAACCATCGAGGAACCCCGCCCGATCTTCGAAAGCAAACTCCTCGCCCTCTTCACCGAACCGGGCGGCGTGATGCGCAATATCGCCCTCGCGCTCGACTACCAGTTCGGCTTCAAGGTTTCGGGGACCTGGCTCTACAGCTTCCTCGAGCGCTCCTTCTTCCCTCTCCTCCTGGTGTGGGCGGCGATCCTCTGGGGATTCACCATGATCCACGAGGTCGATTCGAGCGAAGTGGGCCTGCGCGAAAACCTGGGCCGCCGCTCCGGCGAAATCCTCGAACCGGGCGTCTACTGGACGCTGCCGTGGCCCTTCGGCGTAGTCAAACGCTACAGCTGCACCCAGATCCAGCAGATCGAAGTGGGGCACGCCCATGACGAGGCTGCCACCGAAGAAGAGGAATACGTCGACGACGGCCACGGTCACGCGCCGCCGGCCAAAAAGAAAAATGAAAATCTCAGCACCGTCGTCCTCTGGACCAAAAGCCATGGCGCGGGGGCCGAAAACAACTTCGTGGTCGCCGTCCCCGCCACCGAAGGGCAGAAGGAGGACATCGCCTCGATCTCCTTCATCGGCATCACCATGCCGGTGCGCTACCGGATCCGCCGCGACGGGGTGATGGACTTCGTCTACCGTCACAGCAACGCGCTCCGCACCCTCCGCAAGATCAGCGAACAGGCCGCCACCGAATACCTGACCAACACCTCGATGGAGATCATGTCCGTCGGGCGCCGGCAGGCCGAGGCGGCCATGCAGAAACGCATCCAGACCCTGGCTGACTCGCATTTGCTCGGGGTTGAAATCATCTCGGTCACCCTGCTCGACGCCCACCCGCCGGTGGAAGAGGTGGCTCCGGCCTACCAGAAGGTGATCGCGGCCATGGAGCAAAAGGAGAGCACGATTCTCGACGCCGAGGCCTACGCCATCAAGACGGTCCCGGCGGCGCTCTCCGCGGCGCAGCGGCTGAAGTCCGAAGCGCAGGCCTACCAGGAGTCGGTCTCCCGCGTGGCCCGCGCCGAAAGCGAACGCTTCCTCGCGCAGTCGAAAGCCTACGAAGCCATGCCGAGCATGTTCAAATTGAACGCCTACCTCGATTTTCTCGAAAGGGAGCTGGGTTCCGTGCGTAAGTTCGTGGTGGCCGACGGCCTCCGCGACAGCGTCTACGAGCTCAACTTCGAAAAGAGCGAACGCTTCGACATCATCGACACCGATATCACATCCGTTAAATAACAGTTCATAAAACAAACCCGGAGATTGGGAATCTATGGCAATGAAAAGTTTCTTCAAGCACTGGCCGACCATGCTGCTCGGCCTGGTGGTGGCGGCGATCCTTCTGGTGGCGGTCTTCTCGTACCAGCTCGATCAGCGTGAAATCGCGGTGGTAACGACCTTCGGACGCTCTTCGGAGGTGACGGAGCCGGGGCTGCACTTCCGCTGGCCCTACCCCTTCCAGCGGATTCATCGCTTCGACCACCGCGTCCGCTGCTTCGAGGGCGGCCTCGGCAAGCTCGAAGAGACCATGACCGCCGACAGCCAGAACATCATCGCCGGCATCTACGTCAACTACCGCATCAGCGACGCCGGCAAGTTCTTCACCACCTTCGAGAATATCACCAAGGCCGAAGACCAGCTCAACTCCTGGATGCGCGGCGCCAAGAACGCCGCCTTCGGCCAGTATAAGTTCAGCCAGGTGGTCAACGTCAACCCCGAACTGATGAAGCTCGGCGAGATCCAGAAAGAGATCACCGCCAGCCTGAAAAAAGACTGCGCTCCCCTCGGCATCGAGATCATCTCCGTCGGCATCAACACCATCAACGTCCCCTCCAC
This sequence comes from Victivallaceae bacterium, assembly GCA_031547585.1. Lineage (GTDB taxonomy): Bacteria > Verrucomicrobiota > Lentisphaeria > Victivallales > Victivallaceae > Victivallis. The sequence goes on along the minus strand of JAVBRV010000162.1, from coordinate 2,549 downwards.
GATCACCAAGGACGTGTTCGCCCGGATGACCAAAGAGCGCGAAATCATCGCCAACAAATACCTCGCGCAAGGCACCACCGAGGCCTCCACCATCCGCACCGCGGCCGACAAAGCCGCTTCGCAGGCGATCGCGGAAGCCGAGGCGGAAGCCAAGGCGATCCGCGCCAAGGGCGACGCCGAGGCGGCGCAGTACTACGCGGTCTTCCGGAAGAATCCGGAGCTGGCGGAGTTCCTGCGCAAGCTTGATTCGTTGAAGGCGGTGATGAAGACGCGCACCACGCTGGTGCTCGACACCAACGTGGCCCCCTTCGACCTCCTGAAACCGGGTTCCGAGACGCTCGGCCCGCGCACCGGCGCGAATAAGTAACGGAGGCGCCGCGGATGAAACCCAAAAGCGTCATCAGACAGGACTTCGGGCACTCCGGCCAATACGACGCCGGACTCCAGTCGCTGGTCCGCAGCATGCAGCTCGCCTTCACCCTCCTCCTGGTGGTGATCATCGGCATGATGGTCTACTTCATCACCGGCGGCGGCTACTTCTCGGTCGAACCGCAGCGGGCGGTGATCGTGCTGCGCTTCGGCAAGATCATCAACGAGCCCTACACCACCGGCGGACACTGGTTCTTCCCGTACCCGGTGCATAAATTCGTCCACATCCAGACCAACCAGCAGCTGCTGGACGTCAACTTCGTCGCCGCCGAGCTGCCCGAAGGCGGCGAACCCGCCGCCGAGCTGGAACCCGGGCGCGACGGCTACCTCCTCACCGGGGACGCCAACATCATCCACACCAGCTGGACGGTCGCCTACCGGGTGGCCAATCCCCAGACCTACTACGCCTCCTTGCTGACCCCGGTCGACCCGGTGCTGAACGACCGGATCATGCCCGACGAAGCCTTTATCGACGCCAACGGCTTCCGGGGCGCGCGCGGTCCGCAGACCCTGGTGCGCAACCTGTTCCGCCAGGCGGTGATCCAGGTGACGGCGGGCTTCCAGGCGGCCGACCTTCTCTCGACCAAGCTCGGTCCTTACCGCGAAGAGGTCGCGCGCCGGTTCGCCGCCCTCATGGCCGAGACCGACTGCGGCATCGAAGTTGAAAACGTCACCCTCAACCGCGCCTTCCCGCCGAGCCGCACCAAGGCCGCCTTCGACGCGGTCGCCGCCGCCGGGAACGCTCACAACACCTTGATCAGCGGCGCCGAGGAATACCGGGTCAAAACCGCCAACGAAACGCTGGCGCACGCCACCCGGATCAAGGCCGAAGCCGACACCTACCGCATCCAGGTGGCGGCGTCGATGAAGGCCGAAAGCACCTACTTCGAGAGCATCGAGGCGGAGTACCGCAAGAGTCCGGAGACCGTGCTGATGGCGCTCTACAACAGCGCGCTCGCCGAAGTGCTGGGCGATCAGGAGAATGTGTTCATTCTCGGTTCCGGCTCCGGCAAAGACGGGCAGAAGCAGCTGCGCATGAAACTGAATCCCGAGCCGAAGCGCTCGGAGACCAAGACCGCGGAGGAGAAGTAATAACATGGCCCACGTTGAAACCAAAAAGACCGGGGCGGCTCCCCATTGCGATTGCGGTCACGACCACAACCACGAACATGAGCACGAACACGAGCACGAGCCGGGCGGCTTCTGCCCCTGCGGGCACGACGCCCCGGGCAGCGGCGGCGCCGGCCACGACCGGGCGATGGGGCGGATCTTCTTCGCCCTCTTGGGCGGCATCCTGACCGCCAACGCCTTCCTGCTGGATTGGCTGCTGCCGGGCCAGCCCTTCGCCTCGAACATGAGCGCCCTTTTCGGCGCCTTCGTCTTGGCGCTGCCCATCATCATCACCGCGGTGAAGGACCTGGTGCACGGCAAGGTCTACATGAATGAACTGGTGGCGCTGGCCATTCTGGCGGCGCTGGCGAGCGGCGACTTCAAGACCGCCGGCGTCATCGCCTTCTTCCTCCTCCTCACCATCATCATCGAAACCCGTACCGCCAGCGGCGCGCAGCGTTCGATCGAGGAGCTGGTCAAGCTGACCCCGAACACCGCCCGCCGGCTGCTGGAGGATCGCGAAGTCGAGGTCGAAGTGACCGCCCTCAAGGTCGGCGACCGCATCCGGGTGCGTCCCGGCGAGAACTTCCCGGTGGACGCCCGCATCGTTTCGGGCGAAAGCACCGTCAACCAGGCCTCGATCACCGGCGAATCGCTGCCCATCGACAAATCGACAGGCAGCGACGTCTTCGCCGGAACCCAGAACCTGACCGGTCTCGTCGACCTCGAAGTGACCAAGGTCGGCGAAGACACTACCCTCGGCAAGGTGAAGGACATGATCCTCCAGGCCGAAGCCAGCCGCACCCCGGTGGTGCGGATCATCGACCGCTACGCGGGCTATTACACGCCCCTCGTTCTCATGCTGGCCTTCGTCACCTGGGGCATCACCGGCGAAATGAGCCGGGTCATCACGCTGATGGTCATCGCCTGCCCCTGCTCGGTGGTGCTGGCCACCCCGACGGCGGTGGTGGCGGCGGTGGCGGCGGCGGCGCGCCTCGGCATCTTCATCA
>JAVBRV010000461.1:0-9772 GCA_031547585.1 Victivallaceae bacterium | reverse complement strand
GTTGACGCAAACCGCGGCTTGCCGTGGGCAAGCCGCTGTTTGCGGGCACTGGATATCTTGTGCGTAGAAGTCGCAATCAGGCAAGAGTCGGTTCTGTTTTTTTCTTTGGTCTGCCGCCTTTTGCGCCGTTGGCGCGGCTGGCGGCGGATTTCCGGGCGGAGCGGACGGAGCCGCCGATTTTCCCCATGCGGACGGCGGCGGCACGAGTGCCGGAGTGCATGTTCAACGGGTAGTCTTCGGGATTCGTCAGGATTTTCGTATGCAGATCGATATCCGCCTCCTCCCAGCGGATATGCCCGTGCCCGCAGTATTCGACCTTGAAAATCTGCGTCGACGGCAAATCCGCGAGGATCGGGAAATCCTTGAACGCGGCAAAATACCCCTTCCCCTCAATGACGAGGTAAAGCCCCTCCGGCGTCACCATCCGGACTTCAGCGTCTGCTCCGGCATTCTTCCCAGGCATTTTCGATCTCCTCTTTATGCTCGATGATGAGCGACATTATCGTTTTCAACTCATGCGCCGACAGGCCCAGGTTGTCGGCAAGCGATACCGGGTCAAGCCAGAACTTCGCTTCGTTTTTCTCGCGAATCACATGAATATGAGCTTTTTCCCCAAGATCATAACTGTAAAAGAAAAATCGATATGGCCCAATACGCAAAACAGTCGGCATGTTACACGATCCGGATGATTTCATTTTGAAATATACTCAATTAGGGTGAAAACTTGAAATTATTTTTGAGTTGCTTTGGCATGGATTTTTTTCTTTCCCCGCAGAGCGATACAGAAGTATCGCGCGAGGACAAAAATAAAAAATACATTCAAAGCGGCCAAAAAGAATTCATGTTTTTAACCTGATTGAGTATAAATATAACCCATCCGCTTAGGTTTTCAATACCCCGTTATTCAAAAATTTCCAACTTTCTCTCGCCCCCCTCTTGACATTGTACCCATTCTGTGTCATAATATACGCAAAGACAGATTGGGTACAGAGGATAACAGCATGGCTTCGGCTTTATTGAATCAGGATAGTCTTACCGCGCAAGTGGCGGGCGACCTCGAGCGGCAGATCGCCACAGGCGTGCTGCCGCCGCTGGCCAAGCTGAAGGGGGTGCGCGAGCTCGCCAAGCAATACGGCGTCAGCAAGAACATCGCTCTGGCGGCGCTGAAGGAGCTTGACAAGAAACGGCTGATCCGCCGCGAGGAGCGCAAGGGCATCTTCGTCAGCGAAATGGCCTCCAATCCCCAGGTTTCCGAGGTGCTGGTGCTGCTGTTTCGGCAGAACCCGGTGCGCAGCCCCTTCGCCATGCAGATCCTATCGGCGATCAGTTGCCGGGAAGCCGCCGGGAAGATCAATTTCTACATCCGCGCGGTAACCCACGACGAGGCCGACGACAGTCCCCACGAGTATTGGACCCGGCAGCTGGAAGCGGAGGTCGCCAAGCTCGCGCACACCTTTCACTCCGACTGCGTCCTGATCGCCGGTTCCCGCTTCCTGAAACAGGATGTGGAGATCGCGCTCCGCCTCCCCTTCCCCACGCTGTTCGTCGGTAATTTTCAAGAAGGGGACTACCCCGACCTCGCCTACAACCGGCTGGGGCAGAGCTCCAACTACCACGACGCGGCGGTCAATTACGCGGCCCGGCAGGGAATGCGTGACCTCCTCTTCTTCTACCCGACAGCGCTGAATGATGCCGCCTACTACCACACCGCCTTTGACCGGATGAAAAAGCTGGCCGCTGAAACCGGCCTCCGAATTCACGCGATTCAGGTCGATCATGTACGCGATCACCGCGAAGAGGTATGGCAGAAGAGTTTTCGCCGTGCCGCCCGCGAAGCCGCCGCAACCGGCGTCCGCGACGGACTCTGCTATCTGTTCTGCATCGCTCACGGCAAAACACTGATCGAATTCCTTAGGGAACAAGGCTTTCAACCGGGAGCGGGGCGGTTCGAGTGCCTGATCAATCCGGCTTACCGCATGGAAATCCGTGGAGACTACGTGCATTATGTGGATCTCGCGATTGAAGAAAAGGATCGCTTCAACCTCCGTCTGGTCGAATACTTGCAGCAACTCACCGCCAATCCGGAAGCCGCCCCTTTCATCGAAGATTTCCCCTTGGAATACAGTATCATCTAAAAATATGTCATCATCGGCACCGAATGATGAATTGATGGAAAACATCTGCGATAAACTTGTCAACGGCACAATGTAGTAAAACCCCAGGGAGGTATCCGTAAAAATGATTGTGAGATTATGCCTTTTATCCATGTTGTGCACCTGCGTTTCCGTAGCGCAGACACTTCCATTATCCAGCTTTCGGGAAAATGGGAAGTGCGAAGTGATTGAGTTTCAGAATGGTGTTAAAGTCGTTGTTTCAGAAGCCGCGAACGATATTGCCGGAATCAAGCTCACCATCGACCCCGCCACTGTCGCCGGCAAGCGCCTGACGCTTCATGGTGAAACAAATTTTGATGTCGCATCAACCGTGGAAAGATATACCGGAGCAAAAATCCGGTTTGACTGGAGTTCCGGTTCCAAACCCCGGTCGGGCGGTGGCGGCGTCGGCTTTGGAACCGGCCGGAAAGAGAACTACGCCTTTTCCGGAAGCGTCGATATTCCATACGACGCGAAATCGGTTTATCTCAGCATCGGTATTCAGAAAAGCACCGGTTCCTTCGAATTGCGCAATCTGGTCATCGAGATCGGCAAAGACACCCTGCTCAATCTGGAGAATTTTGCCAACATGGGATATGCCGACGATATCGCCGGCGACGGCAAGGGGGGGTGGTGCGACCAGGGGCCGAGCAATGACGCACGCCACTTTTACGAGCGCCACAAAGAATATGCCGGTGTACCGTTCCATGTTATTCTCCGTGGAAGGAACGATGGGAAAGCCGTGGCGACTTTCACTGGGCATGAGTTCCCCAACCCGTTGGAGAAAATCCGCTTCGACCTGAACAAGACAGATGCCCGGGGCGAGATTCTTTCACTGTTGCATGCTTCGAACTTCTGCTCCGAAAACAACGACAGGGTCGGCATCATTGAGTTGGTGGGAATCAACGGCGGGAAGCAGGAAATTCCGGTAGTCTGTAAACGCGATATATGGAACTGGCGAAGTCCGATACCGCAGGATAATTGTCTTCCCGCTGCAATATGGAATACGCCCGGGGGAGAGCGCGGCGTATTCCGCTCCGACTTCCGGATTGATCCGAAGCTGGGAAAGCTGGCGTCAATAACTTTCCGAAAAGGAGAATCGCAGGCCAACTGGCTCCTGCTCGGAGCCACACTCTGCGTTGAAAAATATTCCAAGCCTCCGCTCAAAACCTACCGTTTTACCGGCGATTACCGACCGATCGCCCAAAGCGCCGGAACCCAGGTTAAAAAAGGCAGTATTCTGGATCTCTCCTTTCTGACCGTTGACGCCCCGGCAGGAAGCAAAGGCCGGGTCATCCGCACTCCGGCCGGACTCCTGGCCTTCGAGAAGGAGCCCGGAACCACCGTACGTTTCGCCGCCTCCAACAACATGGCTATGTTTCTCCTGGATGAACTCAAAGACAAAGCTTCCATCGAACGTTTTGCCGAAGAGTATGTTCGTACCGGCTACAACATGATCCGCCTTCACTTCACCGGGGAGGCGATGCTTCAAAAAGCCACTGTCCCCCTCGACTTCGACCCGGAAATGCTCGACCGGCTCGAATATCTGATCGCCCAACTGAAAAAACACGGCATCTATATCAACTGGGACGTCATGTGCGGAAGAGTCGGCTTCCTTCCCCAGAGCGCCGCAGCGGATGCCTCGCTCAACTATAAACTGAATATCCTCTTCAATCCGGAAGTCCGCGCCAATTGGGCCGCCGGTCTCAGAAAACTCCTGACTCACAGGAACCCTTATACCGGGCTCACCTTGATCGAGGATCCGGTTCTCGCCATGATCGTCTGTTACAACGAACAGGAAATTCCGCTGGTGTTATCCGCCGGGAAAGCCAGTCTGGCGCAAGGACTCCCTCGCTGGCGCGAATTTCTGCGCACACGTTACGGAAGCATCGACGCCTGGCAAAAGGCCTGGGGAAAAGCCACGGGGAACTGCCGAAGCTTTGAGGATATTCCGATTTTAACTCCCCAAGACACCAGGGGGAAGGATCGCCGAAGCGTGGACGTTGCAGAATTCCTCAATGAAGTTGAAGCGGAAACCTTCGCCTTCTTTCTTGAAGAGTTGCGTAAAATCAATTACCGGGGGCTGGTTTCCAACTATAACCTCGGCAGGCAGTTGCGCTATACCTTCTTGCGTTCCGCCGGGGATTTCGCGGCAATGAACGGATATTTCGCCCATCCGCAGCAGAACCGGCGGGCGGTTCCCGGTCACAGTTCGCTGCCGGAAGGCGCTCCGGACTTTCGAAGTGTCGCCGCCATCCAGATCGCCGGGTTGCCGATGGTCGTCACCGAACACGGTCACGGTTTCTGGAACCGCTACCGCTACGAACATGCTTTCACGATGGGCGGCTACGGTTCGCTTCAGGATTTCTCCGGAATCACCACCCACTCCCATCCGCTGACTTTCAACCCGAAACCGCAACCGATCCGAACCTTTGTAAACTACACCGACCCGGTGGTCAGCGCCGGTGAACTATTGCTTACGCTTCTCTATCGCCGCGGCGACTTCAAGCCGTCGGAGAGCATCGTCCACTTTCAGCTGGATCGGCAAACGCTTTTTCAGCCGGAATACGCCAATAACGCTCTCGACGACAAGCAGCAATATCTGGCGTTGTTGACCAGAATCAACCAGACTGGCGCGGGGAACGTCGTTCCGGCGGCTTCCGGCGGCGCGGAGATGACTTTCCCGGCCTTGGGGAGCGCCGGCATTGAATTAGACGCCGTCGGAGGAGCGGGCGCCGTCCGGGTACTGGCCGGGGAAAGCACTTTCTCGCTGCCGGAGACGATCCGCGCCATGAAAGAAAAGGGCCTGCTCCCCCGCGACAACCGTACCGACCCGGGAAACGGCATTTATGAAAGCTCGACCGGAGAACTGTATATGGATACCGGCAAAAAATACCTGATGCTTGACTCCCCGCGAACCCAGGGAATCTGCGCTCCAGCCGGCAGTGCCGGGAGAATGCGCGATTTCGAGGTTCGTTCCATGACCGTCAACGGCTGTGTGGCAGCCTCGGCGATGGATGGGGAGAAATCGCTTCGCGATGCCGGACGCGTTCTCATCAGCGTCATCACCAACGCCGTCAATAGCGGGATGACCTTCGATGACGAGGCCCTCTTTCATGTCCAATCCTTCGGCTCCCCTCCGGTTCTGTGGGAATGCGGAAAATTCTCCCTGGCGCTGCGGAACCGCAACACTTCCATGAAGTGCTTCGCCCTCGGACTGGACGGCGAACGGCGAAGTGAAATTCCCATTACAGTCGGGAACGGCGTACTGGAAATCGAAATCGACACCACGGCCCTGCCGAATGGCCCTGCCGTATTTTTTGAACTCGTCACCTCCGGGGAGAAAGAAAGATGAAAAAGAAAGATTTTACCCTGATCGAACTCCTGGTCGTCGTGGCCATCATTGCGATTCTCGCAGGAATTCTCCTGCCCGCCTTGAACAAGGCACGCGAGACCGCGATGCGAATCAAATGCACCAATCAACTTCGCCAGATACAGATGGCAAATGCCATATATGCCTCGCAAAACAACGATTGGAGCGTTCCTCCCGATTGCGGCCCCAATGTTTATTGGTGGAGCAATACATCATTTCTCAAAACGCTGGGGGTTCCTTATCTCTACGGCGGTGATGTCTGGGACGCTTCCTACCTCTGCCCACGAGCACCGCTGCAGGGGATCACCAACAAGCGTTACCGCCGCCTGCCGAATACGTACGGTATGACCTTTACCGGCGCGACCACTCTTCCCGCAATCAAATATGAGTGGCAGCGCCCCCGCTTCATCAAGATGGGCTTGGTGGCACACCCCACGATCCGGATCGCCTTTCAGGAAGTCACAGCTTTAGCGCTCGCTCCTCCATCGATGAATGATCCGGCCGCCAATCCCGGCTATTGGACGATAGATGAAGAAACGACGACCACGACAGTCACCGCCTATCGGCACAACAGTAGAACCGCGGTAAATCTTGTTTTCTTCGACGGACACGCCGAAACCAAAGATTACCGCAAGATGCTCACACTCCCCATAGATTACTGGAAGCCATACGCGAGATAAACGACCTCCCTCTTTATGGCCGAAAAAGAGATGCGGGCCGCCGAGGCCCTCGAAAGACGCTGATTTTCACGGCTGTAAAAACCGCGCCGGCGCTCATCTGAATGACGCCGGCGCTTTTTTTGCCCCGGCGGCAATCCCATGCTTTCCTCAAACTGGGAAAGAATATCGATTTTCTGTAACAAAAGACTTGGAAAAGCATACTTTTTATGTATATTAAGATATTAAGTAAAGTTTCAATCTGAAACAAGGAGACAAATCATGGCCGTCACTCCGTTGAAAATCCGCTTCGGCAAACTGTTGCGCGACAATCTCCGCAGCGCCGAAATCAAGCAAAATGAACTGGCTGCACACCTGAAGGTATCCGGTGCGGCCGTCTCCCAGATGATTCACGGGAAGATCGTCCCGAACCAGCACCAGCTCGACACCACCGTTGAACTGCTGGGCCTGGATCGGATCCAGGCATTCGAGCTCTCCTCGATGCTGGCGAAGATCCGTACCGGGGCGGAGAACATGCTCTCCCCCTTCAACCAGCTTTTCCAGCGCCTCCGCTGCCAGCGGCAGCTGACGCTGCGGCAGCTGTCGAACCTGTCGGGCATGTCCATCGCCCACCTCAAGGCCTTCGAGACCTGCCAGGACGCGGTGCCCACCTTCGACGAAGCGGCGGTTCTCGCCCCCATCCTGGAATGCACGCCGATGGCGCTGCTGCAGAGCGCGGGCGTCGGCGGCTTCTCCCTCGCCGCCCTCGAGGAGCTGGAGAAAGCCGGCGGCGAAAACGTCAGCGAAGTGATGGAAGCCGCCGCCGCGTATCACGCCGAAGCGCAGACGCCGATGCTCGACCTCAGCGACCTCGCGGAATATTCCGGCCAGGACTACGCCGGTTTCTCCCGCCGGATCGCCTCGAAGGTGTACGACAAGAGTCTTGACTTCAACTTCGACGTCGTCGTGGTTCAGGCCACCGGGCGCGACCTGGCGCTCGGCTTCTCCGGGATGGTCCACCTCTTCACCACGGCGGAACGCAACCCCGCCTACCGCGATCTCGACCTCTGCCGCGACGGCCTCGGCAAGTTCTTCCTGCTGGAAGAGCGCCCGGGCAAGAAGATCAAAGAGTTCCGCCTGGCCGGCAGCCATCGCTACAACGGCGAAGTCGTCTGGCGGGTTCCGGTGGTTGAGCTTCGCATCCTGCCCCTCCAGGTCGGCAAGAGACGCAAGCCGAAAGCATGAAGAGTGCAACCGGCTGCTGCTGCGGAGTCATCGTCGGCTGCGTGCTGGCGGTGATTCTCCTCGGCCTGGCCGCCATGGGGTTGTATTTCTATTTCAACCCGGAGGCCCGGCAACAAGGGGTTTCCGCCGCTGAAAGCGCCTGGGGGCAAGTCAAAACCGGGGTCGACAGCGGCATCGAAAAAGTAAAACAGGAAGAACGCCAGGTGATGCCCGAACCGGTCGTCTTCGTGGAACGGTAATACTCGTATTATGGATACAAGTTGGTGGTATGTCATTATCCTTGCCGTGGTGCAGGGAATCGCGGAATTTCTGCCGATCAGCTCCTCCGGGCACCTCGCGGTGCTGGGGGAGATTTTCGGCATCACCGAAGAGCGGAGTCTGGCCCTGGGGATCGTGCTGCACGCGGGTTCGCTGCTGGCGATTCTGGCCTTTTATTGTAAACTCCTCCTGGGCTTTCTGAAGCCCGATCAGGGGCGGCTGGCGCTGATGGTCATCATCGGCACCATTCCGGCGGGAATCATCGGCATCGCGCTCAAAAAGTCCGGGCTCGATGAAAAACTCTTCGGGGACACCCTCATTATCGGCATCGGTTTTCTCATCACCGCGACCCTGCTCCGGATGAGCGAGAAGCCGGGCCTCATCCGCCGGGGCGTCGTGGAGCCCGGCACGCCGCCGACGGAGCTCAAAGCGATTTCGCTTCGCCAGACCATCATCATCGGCGTCACCCAGGGGATCGCGATCATTCCCGGCATCTCCCGCTCCGGCTCGACCATCACGGCGGGCATCCTCTCGGGGGTGAACCGCGAATCGGCGGGGACCTTCTCCTTTCTCCTCGCCATTCCGGCCATCGGAGGCGCGGCCTTCCTGGAGCTCCTGTCGATGATCAAGAAGGGGGTTCCGGTGGAAGAAGGCGGCATCGGCATTCCCCAGATGGTGCTGGGGCTCGCGCTGTCGGCGGCGGTGAGCTACGGGGCGCTGACCTTGCTGACGCGGCTGATCAAGCGCGGGAAGCTGTCGTATTTTTCGTGGTACCTTTACATTCTGGGCGTCGTGGTCATCCTCTGGCAGATCGCAAAAATGGCGCGGGGACACTGATGATGAGTAAAAATCTCTTTTTTCTGGGCGCGGGCCGGATGGCCACGGCCATCGCGGGCGGCATGATCCGTTCGGGCTCCTTCGAGGCAAAGCAACTGGCCGCCTGCGACGCTTCGCCGACGGCGGCGGACCGCTTCGAAAAAGCCACCGGCGTCACCTGCTGGACGGAGAATTACCTGGAGATTCTCGAAGCCGCCGACGCGGTGGTGCTGGCGGTCAAACCGCAACAGCTCCGCGACCTTCTGGCGTCGCATTGGGAGAAGCTCTCGGGGAAGCTCCTCATTTCGATCGCCGCGGGGATTCCGCTTCAGACTCTCACTGCGGCGAACGCCCGGGCGATCCGGGTGATGCCCAACACCCCGGCCCTGGCGGGCGCGGGGGCCGCCGCCTTCACCGCCTCCTCCGGAGCGACTGCGGAAGACCGCGAACTCGTGAAAACCATGTTCGAAGCGGTCGGCACGGCGGTCGAGCTGGATGAAAAATATTTCGACGCGGTGACCGGCCTTTCCGGCAGCGGCCCCGCGTACGTATTCCTCTTCATCAACGCGCTGGCCGACGGCGGCGTCGCCGAGGGGCTTCCCCGCGATATAGCGCTCCGGCTGGCGACGCAGACGGTACTGGGTTCGGCGAAATTGCTGCTGGAATCCGGCGCGCATCCCGCCGAATTGAAGGATCAGGTCACCAGTCCCGGCGGAACCACCGCCGCCGGCTTGGAAGCGCTCGAAGATCGCGCCTTCACCGGAACCGTCCTCCGGGCGGTCCGGGCGGCGGCCGCGCGCTCCCGGGAACTGGCGAAGTAATCCAATAGGGAGGAGGAAGCATGTTTGGGGGTCTTTACCATAACCGCCGCGTCCTCCTTACCGGCCACTCCGGTTTCAAGGGGTCGTGGCTGCATGCCTTCCTCCGCCGCCTGGGGGCGGAAGTGCGCGGGGCGTCGCTCCCCCCGGCAACCATGCCGAACCACCACACCCTCCTCGGCTTCCCCCCCGTCACCCCCTGCGACCTTCGCGACCGCGAAGCGCCGGCGGCGCACCTCCGCGAGTTCCAGCCGGAGATCGTCTTTCACCTGGCCGCGCAGCCCCTGGTCCGCCGCTCCTACCGGGAGCCGGTCGACACCTTCATGACCAACGTCATGGGGACCATCCACCTCCTGGAGTGCTGCCGCGCCACCCCTTCGGTGAGAGCCGTCATCGTGGTGACCAGCGATAAATGCTACGAAAACCGCGAGCATCCGCGCGGCTACCGCGAAG
>JAVBRV010000344.1:0-8675 GCA_031547585.1 Victivallaceae bacterium | reverse complement strand
GGACCCAATCGATTTTTTGAAAAAAAAATCGATTGGGCACAAAAGTCGTCGCGCTCGCAACCCGTACTGGGGTCAAGGGCGGTAGCCCTTGCGGGTGCAGGGCGGAGCCCGCCGGGGGGTCTGGGCCAGGCTGGCCCAGCGAGAACCGTGGTTAAGTGATAAGGGGGTTATTTACCCACAATGCGTTTGTATTCGGCGAAGTAGCGGCGGGCGAATTCGCGCTGACTTCTGGCGTCGAAGTGGACGTTGTCTTTGATCGGGGTGAGGCCTTCGGAGGTGGCGAAACCGGCGTTCGGGAGTTCGGCGGCGACGTCACGCTGCGCCCGGTCGACGATTTTCTTCGAGGCGTTCCAGGTTTTCCACTGGCTCAGCTGACCGATGACGATCGGGACGCCGGGAGCGTTCAAATCGTTGCGGAACTGGGTGAGGAGCGTCAGCAAACGGTCGTGATACATGGGAGCGCGGTTGTCGTTGCAATCCCCCTCCCCCTGGTGCCAGAGGATGACGGCGAGAGTGCCGTCTTTCTGGGCGCGTTTTACGCGGGCGAGGGCGTCGTCCCAGGGGGTGCTTTTGGTCTGTTCCCAGTATTTGCCGGGCTGCCAGACTTCGATCGGGGAGCCGCCGCAGGCGGTCGGAACCAGGCCGATGACGCAATCGGGGTAAAGTTCGGCCATCAGTTTGCCGAAGGTCTTCGCCGGACCCACGCCCGCGGCCTTCTTATCGTAATGTACCGGGTCGACCGCCGGAACCCACTTGCCGGACTGATCCAGCATCAGGACCCGCGGATCGGCTACCTTATCTTCATCTTCGACGATGCCGCGCCCGGCCATATTGGACTGCCCCGCCAGCATCACCAGGAGGAACTTATCCTTCGGCGGCAATTTTACCTCATCGGCCGCCACCGACGCCAGGCCCATCACCGCCAGCATGAAAAACGCGATTTTCTTCCACAGCTTCATCATTCCGTCTCCCTTTAGGTTATCGACCCGGATACTATACTCCCCGCCGCCATTGAAAGCAAGAGGTTTTTGCTCCTCCGGTCTTGGCAAGAAGAAAAAACCGTGATATATTGAAGAAAATGAGGAGATATAGATCATGATGCACGATTTACGTACGTTCCCGCGCGACCGGATCCTGGTGTCGCCTTCGATTCTCGCCGCCGATTTCGCCGAACTGGGCGCGGAGATCGCCCGGGCCGAGGCCGCCGGAGCCGACATCCTCCACCTCGACGTGATGGATGGCCACTTCGTCCCCAACATCTCCTTCGGACCGCCGGTGATTGCCGCCATCCGCAAACGGAGCCGCCTCCTCTTCGACACTCACATCATGATCGAGCGGCCCCTGCAATATGCGGAGGCTTTCGCCAAGGCGGGGGCGGACCATATCACCTTCCACCTCGAATGCCCCGACCCCACCGCCGAGGTGATTGCCGCCATCCGCAAGGCCGGATGCACCGTCGGCATCTCCCTCAAACCGGGCACTCCGGCGGAGGCGCTCTTCCCCTGGCTCGACCGGATCGACCTCGTTCTCGTCATGACCGTTGAACCCGGTTTCGGGGGACAGAGCTTCATGACCGGCCAGATGGCGAAAACCGCCGCCATCAAGCGCGAAATTCTTCGCCGGAACCTGCCCGTCCACCTCGAAGCCGACGGCGGCATCGATGAAAAAACCATCGAAACCACCGCCCGCCACGGCGCTTCGGTGATCGTCGCCGGGACCAGCGTCTTCCGCCACCCCGAAGGCATCGCCGAAGGGATCGCGCGCCTCCACCGGGCCACCCCCCTTCTCGACCGGGAGCTGTGATGACGGAGAACCGCCGCGATCTGCCGAAGCGCCTGGTGCGCAACCTCCTTCTCGCCCTCCTCTTCGCGGGCGTGCTGTTGCGGATCGCCGGCATCGCCTCTCCCCTCGACTATGACGAAATCTGGACCCTCACCCACTTCGCCCCCATGCCCGCCATGCAGATCTTCCAGGATCTCGCGCTGCCCAACAACCAGCCCCTCAATACCCTCGGCGTCAAGTGGATGGCTTCCCTCACCGACACCGCCTACCTGATCCGGGTTCCGGCGCTGCTGGCGGGGCTGGGGTCGCTGCTTCTCTTCCCCTTCATCGCCTTCTATCTCTGCCGGAGCCGGAGGGGGGCGATCGCCGCGACCGCGATTTTCGCCGTATCGCAGCCGGCCGTCGCTTACGCGCAGCAGGCGCGCGGCTACAGCATTCAGCTCTTCTTCCTCCTTCTCTTCGCGGCGGGGTTGATCGCCGACCGGCACTTCCGCCCGAAACGCTTCCCCCGGCTGCCGGAAGCGGCGGTCCTGTTGGGCGGCGCGGGGGCAGTGCTGACCTTGCCCACCTCGATTCTCTACCTCGCGCCGATGGGGCTCTGGTGGCTGTGCGTCCGGCGCCATGAACTCCGGAAGCACCGGCCCATGCTGGTTGCGCTGGGAGCCGGAGCCGTGCTCACCCTACTCTGGTACCTCCTCAATTACCAGGCTTTCCGGGCAGGACAGGTGTGGGGCATCCCCATCACCTCCGCCGAAGGCTTCTTCCGTTTCGTCGGCGAAACCGTGTGGAAGCTGGAGACGCCGCTGGTTCTCTTCTTCTTCGCCGTCGGCTTCCTCACCAGCTTCCGCCGCGCCCGCTGGTTCGCGCTCCTCATCGCGATTCCTCTTCTCGCCGCGCTGGCGACCAACGGAGGGGGCGCACGTACCTATCTGCCGCTGGTCGCCTGCTTCGCCATCCCCGCCGGAATGGGGGTAGAGGCGCTCTGCCGCCGGTTCGGATCCCGGGGCATCGCCGCGCCCATCCTCCTTCTCGCCGTGACGGCGGGCTTCGTCGCCGAGAACCGCCTCCGCCCGGATGTCTGGGCCCCGCGCGACTGGATCGCCCTCTTCGAACGGGTCCGGCAGCTGCCGCTGGAAGCGCTGGCGGTGCTGCCCGCCTCCGACGGCTATCCCTACGGCTGGAATAACGGCGACAACGCCCTCTCCGACCAGTCGCTCCGCCTCGACAACCGGGCGGTGGACAGGGCGCTGGCGAGCATCGGGGGCAATGGCGAGGTCTCCGGCATCGATGGCCGGGGGAGCCAGGTCGCCTTTGCCTTCGCCCCCGGAACCGCGACGCCGGAAATCGTCGATTACGCCGGCGAACCCGTCTATTGCCGGCGAATCCGGCTGACGGAGGCGCCGCCGCCGGAGGGAGGGGACTTTGTGGCGATCATCGGCCCCGCGCCCCTCACTTTATTCCGCAAACTCCAGGAGACGCTGGGGGAAGCCTATCCGGCCGCCCTGCGCCTCAACCCCTGGCTCCAGCCGCAGGCGCGCCTGCCCAATGGCGAAGTGCTGACCGCCGGGATGTGGATTTTCCACCTCGAACCGGGGCGGAAGGAGTTCCTGCCCGGCTCGCCGCGGAATGTTCGTTTTTACCGGATTCTGCCATAGAAAATCTTGAAAAAACCGGTTTTCGGTGCTATGGTAGAGGGATTTTCAAATTTGAGTTATTATAAGGGTTTTTCATGGACGTTCTTGTTGACTGGCTGCTGAAAGCGGCGGCTTTCCTGTTTGTTTTCTTCGCCCTCGGCTTCTGTATTTTCGTTCACGAGCTGGGGCACTTCCTCGCGGGCCGTTGGCGCGGGTTGCACATCGACGCCTTCTCTCTCGGCTTCAAGCCATTCTGGCGCAAGAAGATCAACGGGGTCGAGTACCGCCTCGGCTACCTCCCCTTCGGCGGTTACGTCGAATTGCCGCAGGTGGACGCCACCAGCGAGATTCCGAAGGCCGCCGACGGCACCGAGCTGCCGCGCGCCAAACCGCTCGACCGGATCATTACGGCGGCGGCAGGACCGATTTTCAACATTCTGGGGGGGCTGCTTCTCGGCTGCATCGTCTGGGCGGTCGGCATCCCCAAGGATACGCCCGACATGCGCGAAATCACCGTCCACACCGTCGATGAGCGAGGTCCGGAATACGCCGCGGGGCTTCGCGCCGGCGACAAAATCGTCAAGCTGAACGGCAAATCCTTCAACTGCACCTGGAGCGAATTCAACAAGGAGCTGCTCTTCGCCGTCGGCGAGGTGGAGCTGGAAGTGCTGCGCGGCGGCACCCCCATGACCATCCGCTACACCCCGAAGGCGAATCCGAACGCTCCCGCCGGGCTCGCCCGCGAAGGGATCGGCTGGCCCTACTTCGTCCCCCTGATTCCCCTTGAATTGACGCCGCTCCCCGGTTCGCCCGCCGCGCAGGCCGGGCTCCGCAAAGGAGACGTCCTCCTCTTATTGAACGGCGAGGCCATGCCCGATTTCCTCACCTTCGCCGAAAAACTGCCGCAAACCGAGGCGACGCCGGTGGTCCTGACCGTCCGGCGCGGAACCGAAACGCTGAACCTCACCGTCATTCCGGCCCCCTCCGGCCCCGCCCGGCCCATGGTCGGCGTGGTCTGGGGCGGCACCCAGCCCGTGATCGGCCAGCTGATCGCCGGACTCCCGGCGGAAAAGGCCGGGCTGCTGCCGAAGGACCGCTTCCTCGCCGTGAACGGCAACAAGGTGCAGACCGCCGCGGACTTCTCCGCCGCCGTGGCCAAGCTGGGCACAACCCCCTTTGAACTCACCTACGAACGGAACGGCGAGACCCGCAAAATCACCCTCGCCGCCCGCGCGATCACCCAGCATTCCATCGGCGTCACCCTCAAGCTGGTCGGGCACCCGAATCCCTGGCAGCAGTTCGTTTCGACCCTCGACATGAGCTACCGTTCGCTGCGCGGCATCCTGGTCGGCCTCGGGAACAAGGTCGGCGTCACCGAGCAGACCAGCACCCTGAAGCCCAGCCACATGTCGGGACCGCTCGGAATCGGCGACGTGCTCTACACCTCGGCGCGCACTTCGCCCTCGTATGCGCTCTACTTCATGGTGATCCTCTCCTTTGCGCTGGCGATCTTCAACCTGCTGCCCCTCCCGGTGCTCGACGGCGGCCACATCGTCTTCGGCCTCTACGAGATGGCGGTCGGGAAGCCGATGCCGACTCTCGTCATCAAATCACTTTCGACCGTATTCATCGTGCTGTTGATCGGCCTCATGGTCTTCGTCACCTTCTCGGACGGGCGGCGGATCGTCTACCGCTTCCTGCCGGATCCGCCCCCCGCCGAAGCAGCTCCCAAGGAGAAACAAGATGCCCCCCCTGCCGCGCCGCAACAGCCGTAAAATCCGCCTCGGGAATGTTGAAATCGGCGGCGACGCCCCGATTTCGATCCAGTCGATGACCAAGACCGACACCCGGGACATCATGGCGACACTGACCGAAATTCAGTCGCTCGCCAAGCTCGGCTGCGACATCATCCGGGTCGCCATACCCGACCTCGCCGCGGCGGAGGCCCTGACGCCGATCACCGAGGGGAGCCCGATCCCGGTGATCGCCGACATCCATTTCGACTATAAACTGGCGCTGGCCGCCATCGACAACCACGCGGCGGGCATCCGCCTGAACCCCGGCAACATCGACCGGCCCGAACACCTGAAGCTGGTGGCCGAAAGCGCCATCCGGAACGGGGTGCCGATCCGGGTCGGGGCCAACTCCGGCAGCATCCGGCCGCAGCTGCTCCGCCGGCTGCGCGCGGAGGGGATGGATCACGACGAGGCGATGGCCGAAGCCCTCGCCCGCAGCGCCCTCGAAAGCTGCCGCATGCTCGAAGAATACGGTATGCGCGACCTCAAGGTGGCGCTGAAATCCTCCAGCGTCCCCATCACCGTCGCCGCCTACCACAAAATCGCCGGCCGGGTGGATTATCCCTTGCATATCGGCATCACCGAGGCGGGGATTCCGGCGCGCGGCATCGTCAAGTCGGCGGTGGGCATCGGCGCCCTTCTCCTGGCGGGCATCGGCGACACCCTCCGGGTAAGCCTCACCGCCCCGCCGGAGGAAGAGGTGCTGACCGGGCGGCGGATTCTCGAAGCCTGCGGACTCCGCGACGCCAGCCCCGAAATCGTCTCCTGCCCCACCTGCGGACGGACCCGTTTCGACCTCCAGGCGCTGGCCAACAAAGTCGAGACCCTGATCGCCGAGATCAAGGGTTCCGGGCAGAACATCGCTCTCAAGAAGCTGGCGGTGATGGGCTGCGCGGTCAACGGCCCCGGGGAGGCGCGCGACGCCGACCTCGGCATCGCCGGGAGCGAGGACGGCAAGCTGGTCCTCTTCCGTTTCGGCGAAGTGATCGGCGCGTTTGAACCGGATGCCGGATTCGAGTACTTCCGGCTGGAAATTTTGAAACATACCGGCGACAATGCCGGGAAGAAGGAGTAGCCTCCCTGTGGCACGCAAGAAACATCAGAAATCCAAATTCCGCATCTACGCGGAGTACATCCCCTTCCGACTGCTCTACGGCTTCATCCATATGCTGCCCATCCAGGTCGGGACGTGGCTGGCGACGCATCTATTTACCCTGCTCTACTTCGCCGACGTCCGGCACCGGAAGCGCTCGGTCGAGCACCTGATGCACGCCGGAATCACCGCCGACCCGAAAGAAGCCAACCGCCTGGGCCGGCGCAGCTACCATGAATTCGCCAAGCTGTTGGTCGAGGTGGTCAAGATGGATCAGCTCTACAGCCTCGACCGGGTCGATTTTTCGGGCGACCCCGAAGCCGTCGAGTACCTGAAGGCCGGCAACCCGACGATCGTCGTCACCGGCCACTTCGGCAACTGGGAGGTGGCGGGAACCGCCTTCTCCGACCTCTCCGGCACGCCGATGCTCTCCTTGATGCGTCCCTTCGCCAACCCCCTGATCGGCGAACTGATCCTCAATCATCGAAAAAGCGACATCCATGAGTTGCTCGACAAGAACAAGGGACTCCGCCCCCTCCTCCGGGCGCTGGGCAAGAAGCACGTGACGGTGCTGATCGACCAGCATGCCTCGGCGGGCGAAGGGGTGGTGTGCGAATTTTTCGGCCATCCGGCGCGGGTGCATATGACCCCGGCTTTGCTTCACCTGAAGAGCGGGATCCCGATCGTTCCGGAGATGACCTTCCGGGCCGGGGACGACTTCCGTTTCGACCTGCGGCTCGGCAAGCTGATCCGCTACACGCCCACGGAGGATAAGGATGGCGACGTGCAAAAGGTCACCCAGCTGGCCATCTCGGCGCTGGAGGAGATGATCCGCGAAGCCCCGGAGCAGTGGCTCTGGGCCCCCCGCCACTGGCTGAACCTCAACCGCCGCAACGCCGAAGAGTACAAAGACTGGAAGCCCGCCCCCCGGGGAAATTGAGCCGGAAAGGAGTTCCCATGAAACGGATTCTGTCCATTTTCCTTCTGTCGATGGTTTTGGCCGCCGCCGCTGCCGAAGAGGCGAAGCGGCCCGTTTCCATCGCCGTCCTCGACTTCACCACCGCCGATATCGAGGGGCAGGAACGCCTCCTGACGCGAAAGGACACCCCGATCCGGATTCCGGAGCAAAGCACCCTCAATGATAAGGACCGGAAATCGATCAACAGCGTCATGCAGGGCTTCGTCCGCATGATCGACGCCTGGGATACCCACCGCACCGGCGACGCCAACCGCGTCACCCAGATCCGCGACAACGAGCGCGACAACCGCCAGGCGCTCGAACTCTACCGCACCGTGGTGAACGGCCCCACCCGGCCGGTGATCCTCGGCGCGGACTTCCTCGAATCCGCCCTCGCCGGGCGCACCGAGCTCTTCCGCGTCACCGACCGGCGGCTGGTGGAAGCGGCGATGGCGAAAGTCGCCGCCGCCCCCGGCTTCCCGGCCGAATTCATGCCCCGACTGGCGGAGGCGGGGGGCGTCCACTACCTGGTCTCCGGGAGCGTCGCCGATCTCTCCGGCGAAACCACCACCTTCGAGGGCTACGGCATCCGCACCGAGTACACCATCGTCCGCCTCGATCTCACCATCCGGGTGACCGATCTCTTCAAGGCGCGGGGCGTTTACGGCAAAACCTACACCGCCAGCCGCCGCGAAACCAAGCTCCCCTCCGCCAACACCATCGACCACAACCTCTTCCAGAGTCTGCTGCGCAAAGCGGTCGAACTCGCGGCCGAGGATCTCGCCGCCCACCCGGAACTCTTCACCAACTAGGCGAAATACCATGATGAAACAACTCCTCTCCATGCTGGCGGCGCTGTTCATGGCGCTTCTCCTCCCGGCGGCCGAAAAACTGGCCGTGGCCGAACCGGTCGCCAAGGGCGGCATCACCCCCGCCGAAACCGAAGCGGTCTGGAGCCTCCTCGAAGCCTCGGCCGGGGGAAGCTACGACCTCATCTCGCGCAGCGCGCTCAAGACGATGCTGACCGAAATCGGGCTGGTCTCCAGCTCCGGACTCACCGAACTCGATTCCGTGGCGAAGGCCAAGCTCGGCGAGGTGAAAACCGTCCGCTACCTCCTCGTCACCACCGTCGCCCGGATCGGCAACCGGATCAGCCTCGCCATGATGGTAATCGACGCCTCCACCGGCGAAATCGACCCCGGCAAACGCTTCACCGGCCTCTACAACAACTTCGACGACCTCGCCGACCGGCTGGAGGATTCGGTGAAAAAGCTGCTGGAAGCCCCCGGAACCCGGCAGGCGGCGCTGCTGGCCCCGGCCATCCGGGTCGCGACCGCGCCGCCCCACCTCGCCGAGACCTTCGGCGTTCAACTTGAAAATGCGCTTCTGAAGAGCAGCATCCGGCTCCAGAA
>JAVBRV010000290.1:0-2754 GCA_031547585.1 Victivallaceae bacterium | reverse complement strand
GCTGTCTGGGACAGACAGCCCTACCTTGAGACGTCGTCGGTGATTCCGACGAACTTCCCAAATAGTATTACCAGGTGTCGCTCAGCTGCGTGATCCGCAGCTGGGCCGCGAGCTCCGTTCGGGTGAGCGGCCGCTCCGGGCGGCAGCGCAGCGTGACGGGGCGATCCGGCAGCAGGGTAAAGCTGTTGTCGCTCCAGACGGCCCCCGTCTCCGCCAATTCCGCAAAGACGAAAAAGGCGGGGGCATCGGTGTGGAGCTCAATCCCATCGGCGAGCACTTCGGCGCGGATCTTCGCCTTCGGCAATTCGCAGCGCTTGTATTCGGTAAGGAAAAACTCCCCGGTGTGGCGATGTCCGTCACCGATGAGCGTAAAGTGGTAGAAGCCGGAGACGGGGTCCTCCTCCGGGAGTTCGGCGAGCTGCTTCGCTTCCCCCGGGGCCAGCGCCGCTTCGAAGCGGTATGATTTCCCCCCGCTCCCGTCGAAGGGGAGGAAGCGGCACTCCACCTCGCCCCGGAAGGGACGGGGGAGGTCGCTCACCGCGTGGAGCTCGATCGCTCCCCCGGGGCGGCGGAAGACGGTCGCGATCACCGGCGCGTAAAACCGTTTCGCGTGATAGTGAAGCTGCTTCCAGTCTCCGTAATAGTCGATGCCCGACCAGGAGGCGACCGGCCAGTTGTCGTTGAACTGCCAGTAGAGGATGCCCCGGCAATGCGGCTTCAGCGTCCGCCAGAACTCCACCGCGGTTTTGATCGCCAGCGCCTGCTGGACCTGCGACAGGTAGATCACCATCTCCTCCCCCTTCGGGAAGCGGAAGTAGCGGGTGAACATCTCGATGATCCGGCTGTTGCCGCCGGTATTTTTCTGATGCAGCTCCATCACCGGCGAGGTGAGATTGCAGCCCTTGCCCTCCGTATAGCGGCGGATGGTGCGCAAAGAGGGGAAGGCCTGGTAGCCGAACTCCGAAGAGAAACGGGGCCGGATGTCGTAGTAGCTGCTGAAGGGGGCTCCGCCGTGCCAGACCTGCCAGTAGTGAAGGTCGCCCCGGCCGGCTTCGTGGCAGCTCTCGTGCATATGAAGGGGGCCGTTGCAGGGGGAGCTGGGCCAGAAGACGCGCCCGGGGTCGCATTCGGCGACGGTTTCGGCGATGGCCCGGTTGAGCCGGTCGAAGTTGACCCGGTGGGCGGCGTATTCGAGGCGCTCCTTCGCCGAACCGAGGCACATGAAAACCTCGTTGTCGCCGCACCAGAGGGCGAGCGACGGATGGCTCCGCAGGCGCTTGACCTGATAGCGGACTTCTTCGCGGACCGAAGCAATGAATTCCGGCGTCGAGGGGTAGCGGGCGCAGCCGAACATGAAGTCCTGCCAGACGAGGAGGCCCAGTTCGTCGCAGAGCTCGTAAAAGAGCTCCGGCTCGTAGAGGCCGCCGCCCCAGACGCGGAGCATGTTCATATTCGCTTCGGCCGCCGCTGCGAGGAGCCGCCGGTAGTCGGCGGGGGAGCCGCGCCCCGGCATGGCGTCCGTGGGAATCCAGTTGGCCCCCTTGGCGAAGATATCGACGCCGTTCACCCGGAAGCCGAAGCTGAGCCCCGCTTCATCCGGTTCGTGGATCACTTCGAGGGTGCGAAGGCCGATCTTGCGCTTGACCGATTCGCCGGAAACCGCGACTTCCAGCTCGTACAGCGGCTGCGCGCCGTAGCCGGCGGGGAACCAGAGCTTGGGATTTTCGACCGTGAATTCGCAGCTTGCCCGGTTGAGCCCGGGTTGGAGTTTGACCCGGCGGCGGCGGGTTTCGCCGTTGAAGCGAAAGGAGACTTCGGTCTCCCCGGCGCATTCGGCGTGGAGTTCGGCGACGGCTTCGACCCGGCAGACTCCGGCGGCGTGGTTTTCCTGGTGATAGACGGCGTCGATGCGGCAGGAATGGGCGGCCTGAAGGTAGAGTTCGCCGTAGACGCCGCTGCCGGGGAGGCAGATGCCCCAATCCCAGCCGCCGTGGCACTGGACCTTGCGGATGAGGTTGAGGTGGGGAACCTGGTTGTTGGGGTTGAGCCCGAGGGGGAAGGGCTGCTTTTCACTGGCGGCGCGGGCGGCGGCGAGGGGGGAGGCGATGCGGATCGCGATCCGGTTCGCGCCGGGTTGGAGCAGGGATTTTACCTCGCGCCGCAGCCGGGTGAACATGTTATCGGTATGGGCGAGGAGCCGCCCGTTGAGGCGGATTTCGGCGAAGGTATCCACCGAGTCGAGGTTGAGATAGATGGAGGGGAAGCCGAGAAGCTCCGGGGGGAGGGTGAACTCCCGCTCGAAGGTCCACTCCTCTTCGGCGACCCACTGCACTTTCTCTTCATTGGTCCCGAGATAGGGGTCGGGAATCACCCCCGCCTTCCAGAGCGCGGTGTAGTTGTCGCCCGGCAGCTCCGCCGGAACGGTACGCCCGGCGCCGGAGAGTCGCCAGCTCCCGGCGAGGTCGAGCCGGGTGATTTCAACAGCGGGAAGTACGGAGGTGATCATTTCAGAATCCTTTTCGGTTGGATACCGGATAGTATAGCCGGAAAGAGCGGCCGGAGCGACTGCATTCCGGGTGAAAGAATCCCCGTGTGATATTTGTTGCTGCGGGAGGTAATTGCAAAAATCAACGTTTTAGCGGCACGACAAAAGTAAAACCCGCCATGGCGGCCGGCCCACACGGAGTTACACGGAGGAGCACGGAGCTACACGGAGGCCGAAGCCGCCGCTACGTGGCGTGCCGCATTTCGGCC
>JAVBRV010000345.1:0-11550 GCA_031547585.1 Victivallaceae bacterium | reverse complement strand
AAGGTTTTTCGCCCCTCCCCCGAACCCCCTCCCCACTTTTCCAAAAGAAGCGGGGTGGTGCAAAAATGTGATTTCCGTTTGGACTCTCATTTTTTGGAGTGTGTAAAACACAAAAAATCGTGCTGCCTCCAAAAAAACTATCGCCCGATTGGGGTTGCCATCGGCAACCCCGATCGGGCTTACTTCGCTTCTTTTGGGAAAGCGGGATAGGGGCTTGGGGGAAGGGTGAAAACCCTTCCCCCAATTCCCACAACCGGGTTAATTACCCGGAAGCATGCGGACGCGGCGGCCGCCGCGGGGGAAGCGGATTTGGAAGACGGCGCCTTTGCCGGGGATGGAGACGACGCCGAATTCGGCGCCGTGTTCGCGGCAGACGCGTTCGATGATCATGAGTCCGATGCCGTTGCCGCCGGACTTGTTGGTTTTGAAGGCTGTGAACATGGTTCCGAGTTCGGCGGCGGTGATTCCTTTGCCGGTATCGGCGAATTCGACGGTGAGGTTATCGCTGTCGAAGTAGGCGTATATGGTGAGTTCGCCGCCGTTGGTCATGGCTTGTACGGCGTTGCGTATAATGTTGTAGAAGGCTTGTTTAAGTTGTGCGGCGTCGCCGGTGACGGGGGGTAGTTTCTCGGCGTCCCAGGTGCATTTGACGGAGATGAGTCGGGCTTCGATTTCGGGGCGCATGAAGTTGAGGACTTCGACGATGATTTCTTTGACGTCGGCGGGGGCGAATTTGGGTTTTCCGGGGCGGATGGCGGTGAGGAAGCCGTGGATGATGCTGTCGAGGCGTTCGACTTCGGCTTTGCATCCCTGGAGGATGTCGAGGGCTTCTTCGGCGGGAATTTCGCTGCCTTTGCCGTTGAAGGATCGTTCGAGGATCTGGAGGTTGAGGTAGAGGCTGTTGAGGGGGTTGCCGATTTCGTGGGCGACGCCGGCGGCGAGGAGGGAGACGGCGGAGGCGGTTTCGTCGGCGATTTCGTTCATGGTGCGGGCGCGGCTCTCGGTGACGTCGCGGAGGATGACGGCGGCGAGCCCGGCGTCTTCGGGATAGGGGACGAGGTAGAATTGGACAAAGCGGTGGGTCGGGTAGAGGATTTCGATCTCCTGGCGGGCGACGCGGCTCCACTCCTCTTCGTCGTCGCGGAGGAGCCGCCGCCAGTCGACCCCCTGGAGGAGCTGGGAGACGCGGACGGATTCGATATTATCGGGAATGCCGAGGAGTTCGTGGGCCGCGCGGTTAAAATAGCGGATTTTCAGTTTGCGGTCGACGACGAGGATACCCTCTTCGACGGCGTTGAAGACGGTTTCGAGGAATCCGCGTTCGCGCATCAGCCGCAGGATGTAGGCCTGGCGGCTGGCCGGATCGAGGTCGTTGAGTTTGGCGTTGAAACGATCGAGAAAATTTTTGTGAACCCGCATTGCATTCTCCCCGAAAGAGTGGCACAGTATAGTATAGCATTATTTTTGGGAAAGAAAACCGCATTCGGGGAGGAAATCATGAAAATACAGCTTCCGGCGCTGTTTCTTTTACTTTCGCTGTCGCTCGGCGCCAACCCCGGGCTGCCGCCGATTCAGCTGACGCCGGAGGAGAGCAAGCCGGTCAAGGCGGAGGTCCGCGAAACGGGCGCTTTCCGGGAGCTGCCGGGGAGCGGCGCCCAGGTCAACCACACCGAAAACACGCCGCCCGGAATGCTCGCCGCCCGAACCGCCCGCCAGGGGGTCTATCTCTCGTGGATGCCTTCAGAAGACAGCTCGCGGCTGACCGGCGGGGCGGACCTCGCAGGCGCCGCGCTCTCCCCCGATGAAAGCCTGCTCGTCATCGCCGAAAAGGTGGGGGGCAAGGGGCCGAATTCGACCCGTCTCGTGGGGTTCAACCTCTACAACGACCATCTTTCGACCGGACTCGTGCTGCCGGGACGCCGCCTCACCGATATGTCCTTTCTCGCCGACGGGCGGCTCCTGGCGGTTCAGGAGGGGCAGCCGGATACCGATCACCCCAGGAGCGGCCTTGTCCTGCTTGACCTCACCGACCCTGAGGGGATCCATCTGCTTCCTTTGGAACAGCCGCCGGTTTCGGTGGCGGCCAATCCGCAATTCGCCTGGTTCACGGTGGCGGGGGAGGATGGGTTCACCCAGATCCGCCTCTCCAACGGGACCGTGGAGCATTTCAAGAGCCTGGTTCCGTCGCCGCGGCTGACGCTGACGCCGGATGGGAAGCGGCTGTTCCTCTACGGCAAAGGGCGCCTGGAGTGCTACGCCTGGAAAAACCGGCGGCTGGAATTGGAGTACTCACAGCCGCTGCCGGGCGATTATACGCCGGAAATGGCGTACCCGGCCTCCGCCGACGGCAGCTATATGGTGTTCGCCGAGCCCGGCCGCGCGGCCTATCTGGTGGGCGGCGGCAACGCGCGGCTGCTGGAGGCGCGGGCGGGGAATACCGGCTGCTTCTTCCCGGCCGAGCGCAAACTGCTGCTGGGCGTTCAGCGGAACGAGGGGTACGCCATCTACGCCACGCCGTTTGCGGAGGCGGCCGAACGGACCGTTTCGCCGCGCGAAGTGAAACCGATCACCAGGAATGAGAATTTCCGCATCTTCCCCCGGACCGGGTCGGAGATGGCGGCGATTCTGATCGACCACCGCGCCAACGTCTGGCAGCTGGAAATCCGCGCCCGGCGCTGGGAGAAAAAAGCGGTGTTCACCCCCGGAAAGAACCTATGACCCGACGTTCCTTCGCCTTCGGGCAGCTCTCCGTGTTGACCGCGACCCACTACTTCACCGATCTATTGGGGGGAATGCTTCCGGGCTTCCTCCCCGCGCTGCTGGAAAAGTATTCGCTGTCGATCGCGGCGGGCGCCGCCCTCATCACCTTTGCGAGCCTATCCGTCAACGGCTTGCAGATCTGGGCCGGAACCCTCCACCGAAACGGCAAACGCCCCCGACTGGTGGAAATCGGCCTCCTCTCGGGGGTGGTGATTGGCCTCTTCGGCCTGGTTCCGACAGGAGCCTGGGCCTTTCCTCTATTGGTTCTCCTGGTATTGTTCATCGGCCTCGGCGGCGCGTTGGTGCATCCGGCGGCGCTGCGTTCGGTCTGCGCCGTGGACGCCTGCTCGGTGAGCGCGGCGACGGCGACCTCGACCTTCATGATGGCGGGGTTTCTCGGCGGTTCGACCGGCCCCTTCCTCGGCGGCTTCCTCTACGAGCGGCTCGGGTTCGCGGGCTTCTGGCTGATGCTGATTCCGATCGGGCTGCTGCTCTGGCTGGGGCGGCGGTTCCGGCTCCGCATGGCCTCGTCGGACGCCGCGCCGAAAAAGAAAGCGCCGCCCATGGTGGGGCAAGGAATGCTCACCTTCCGGCAGATTTTCCTCCTGGCGACGCTGATCAACTGCGGCTGCGCCATTATTCAGGGCCTTCTCGTCACCTTTGTGAAAGAGACACAAGGCTTCTCGATGACCTTCGGCGGCTTGCTGGCGATGCTCTTCGGCCTCGGGGCCGGGACGGGGGCGATGCTGACCGGCTTTCTGGTCCGGCGGTTCCACGTCCTCAAATGCATCGTGACGGAGATCCTCTGCGGACTTCCGCTCCTCCTTCTCTATCTCTTTTTCGCGAAGCACGCCTGGGCGGCGGTCTTCCTCTTCCCGGCGGGCTTCCTGGTCGGTTCGGGCTTTCCACAGCTGGTGGTCCTTGCCCGGAACGCCGCGGGGAACCTCTCGCTCGGTATGCGCATGGGCCTGATCGTCGGCGGGACCTGGAGCATCGCGGGAATCGCGGTGCTGCTGGTCGGCCAGCTCGCCAAATATATCGGTCTTGAGAAGGCGATGTTCGCGATTCCCGTCATGTTTGTCGCCGCGATCGCGCTGGCGGTCTTCTATCTTCGCAACCATCACCACCGGAGGGCAACAGCAGCATGAAAAGCGTCAGCATTGCAACCATGCGGAAACTCGAAGCGGACCTGATCGCCTCCGGCCCCACCGGCTACACCCTCATGCGGCGCGCCGGTGAAGGCGCCGCGCGACTGATCCACAATTGGAGCGGCGGACGCTTCCGCCGGGTGGTCGCCCTGGTCGGCTGCGGCAACAACGGCGGCGACGCGCTGGTGACGCTGGCCGCCCTCGGGCTCCCCGGGCAGGTCTACAGCATGTGCCTCCTGGGGACGCTGAAAGGCGAGGCGGGCCAGGCGGCGCGCGACTTCCCGCACGAGGTTCCGGTCGAGGTGCGCACCGAGCTGTACCCGGAGGACTTCCGGGATGGCGACCTGATTCTCGACGGACTCCTCGGCATCGGCTTCACCGGCGAACTGCGTCCGGCCTACCGGAACTTCATCGAAGCGGCCAACGCCTCGGGCTGCCCCATCGTCGCCCTTGACCTGCCCTCGGGCATCGACGCCGACACGGGGGCGTCCGATTCCGGAACCGCCATCCGCGCCGCCCTCACCGTCACCTTCGGACTGCCGAAACTGGGGCTCTTCCGGGGGGATGGACCGGCGCACGCGGGGGCGCTCCGCCGCGTCGACATCGGCATCCGCGGCGAACCGGAGGGGGAGGAGTGCTTCTTCTTCGACGACGCCCGCCGGCTTTACCCCCGCCTCGCCTACGATGTGCATAAGATGGAGCGCGGCCGGCTGCTGATCCTTGCCGGAAGCCGCGAATATCCGGGTGCGGCCGCCCTCACCGCCACTGCCGCCCTTTACGGCGGGGCGGGATTGGTGCGGCTGCTGACCCCGGCGCCGGTTCCCCAGGCGCTGCCCGCCGCCCTGATTCACCGGGTTCTGCCGGGGACTCCGGGGGGCGGCTTCGGCCGGGCCTCGTTGGAGGTCATCGAGGAGGAGCTGGAGCGCTGCGACGCCGTCGTCGCCGGTCCCGGCTGGGGGAGCGAGGAGGAGAGCGCCGAACTCCTGCGGCTTCTTCTCAGGCGGTCGATTCCTCTGGTTCTCGACGCCGACGGGTTGAACACGCTTGCCCGTCACCCGGAGCTTCTGCACTCCCATCCGGGGTTGGTGGTGACGCCCCACGCGGGTGAAGCGCACCGCCTCACGGAAGCCTTCGAAATCGCTCCCGGCTCCGGCCGGAAGGCGCTGGCCCGCGGCCTCGCCGCCCGCCTGGGGGCCGTGGTGATCCTGAAGGGACCGCAATCCATCGTTGCCGATCCCAATGGGAACGCCTCGGTCAACAGCTCGGGGACCCCGGCTTTGGCCACCGCCGGCAGCGGCGACGTCCTCTCCGGCTTACTCGGGGCCTTGCTCGTCCGCTCCCCGGGGTCGCCTTTCGAGATGAGCCGCCTGGCCGCGTTTATTCACGGATTGACCGGCGAGACGGTGGGCGAAGGGCTGATTGCCGACGGGCTTCCTCCGGCCTTTCCGGGCGTTCTCCAAACCCTCCTCTGGAACCTTCAGGGCTGACACGGTTCCCGAGTTGAACATTTGCAATTAACGCCGTGTGCAAGTTTTTCTTTGCGGATGGTGAGCTCAAAAGGGCTAAAAGGACGATCCCGTGGTAAAACAGGGAGAGTCGGTGAGCTCAAAAAGCATTTCGCGTCTTTTTAGTCCTTTAAGTCCTTATTCGTCATTTCAGTCCTTTGCCCATAAGCAACACCGCCTCAGAAAAGCCCGTAAAGCGTACAAGCAAAAACTTGCACACGGCGTCAATTCCCTCATTTATAGAGTACCGGCGAGGTCGATTCTCCCCCAGAAAGCGTAATCGACCTCGTTGTTCTCCATGTCATACAGCTCAGCGAAGGTGTTGGAGAAGGCCGGTGAAAGGTGGTTGTCGAGCCAGAGGATATTGCCCTTGTCGAGATGAATGGAGTAGATGCTGCTCTGATCGTTCTTATACCCGTGCGAACCGGGGGCGAGCGAGGGGTTCCAGCCGGTGAACTGGCGGTTGGCGAGTTCATTTTTCAGCGGGCGGTAATTATCGGTGGTGAAGATGGTTTGCGCGGCTTTCATAAACTGCCCGAGCTTCCAGGCGCGATTGAGATAAGGGTCGGAGGAGCCTCGCCCGGAGAGGGTTCCGAGGTAATACGAATTGTGCCCATAGCCGAATCGTTCGGGCGTGGCGGGGCAGCCGGCGAGTTTGAAATCGCGCGCTTCCTGATAGAGACTCTCTTCCGGCTGCGCGGCGGGCCCCTTGGAGTGCAGATACTTCCCCAGCAGCGAGACCCAGGTGACGCCGGATTGCGCCCAGGTGATGGTCGACGGTGTGGCGATGACGCCGGGAACGGAAAAGCCGTCGTGATCGCCGGCGTACATGGTATTGGCCGAGCCGAATTGACGCAGATTGTTGCCGCACGCCGATTCGCGTGCGCGCTCGCGCGCCCGATTGCAGGCGGGGACGACGAGTCCGGCGATGATGAAGAGAATAGCGATCACGACAAGAAGTTCAACCCGTGTAAAACAATATACCTTTTTCCCCGAATCACACGCAGCCATAAAGATTCTCTTATTTTATTAAAGTATATTATTAATCATCTATAACACAAACGCTTACAAACTTGTTTAAAGATACATTCAAAGCCGGGGGAAGTAAAGCGAAGATCAGGATAAAAATCTGAAATTTTCTTTTTCACGAGACGTTCCGCCCCGGATTTTCGAAAAAATCGGCAAGGTTAACCGCCGCGGCGGTTGAAAACGGAGCCTTCCGGGTGTATATTACCCGGATAAGCCGATTCAAAAACGGACTAACCACATCCCCCGAAAGAAGGACGCAAACCATGGCGAAGCAACTGAATGCCGCTCCGACCAACAATCGGAATCTCCTGCAATGGGTTGACCAGTGGGTCGAACTCTGCAAGCCCGACGCGATCTACTGGTGCGACGGTTCCCGCGACGAGTACGACCGTCTCTGCAACGAGCTGGTCGAGGCGAAACAGGCGATCCGCCTGAATCCGGCGAAGCGCCCGAACTGCCTCCTCTTCCGCTCCGACCCGTCGGACGTCGCCCGCGTCGAAAACCGCACCTACATCGCCTCGGAGAAGCAGGAAGACGCCGGCCCGACCAACAACTGGATCGACCCGGTCGAACTGCGCAAGACCATGACCGCCCTCTACGACGGCTGCATGAAGGGCCGCACGATGTACGTGATCCCCTTCTCGATGGGTCCCGTGGGTTCCGATATCGCCAAGATCGGCGTTGAAATCACCGATTCGGCCTACGTGGTCATCAACATGCACATCATGACCCGCGTGGGCAACGCGGTGCTGAACGTGCTGGGCGAAAAGGGCGAATTCGTCCCCTGCGTCCACTCGGTGGGCAAGCCCCTCGCCGCCGGCGAAGAGGACAACGGCGTCTGGCCCTGCGCCCCCCTCGACAAGAAGTACATCGCGCACTTCCCCGAAACCCGTGAAATCTGGTCCTACGGTTCGGGTTACGGCGGGAACGCGCTCCTCGGCAAGAAGTGCCTGGCGCTCCGCATCGCCAGCGTCCAGGCCCGCGACGAAGGCTGGCTGGCCGAGCATATGCTGATCCTCAAGCTGACCAATCCGAAGGGCGAAGTCAAATTCGTCACCGGCGCCTTCCCGTCGGCCTGCGGCAAGACCAACCTCGCCATGCTGATCCCGACCCTGCCCGGCTGGAAGGTCGAGACGGTCGGCGACGACATCGCCTGGATGAAATACGACAAAGCCGGCAGCCTGCGGGCGATCAACCCCGAGGCCGGTTTCTTCGGCGTGGCCCCCGGCACCAGCATGGATTCCAACAAGAACGCCATGCTCTCCTGCGCCAAGGACACGATTTTCACCAACGTGGCGCTCACCGAAGACGGCGACGTCTGGTGGGAAGGCATCGGCTACCCGGCCCCCGGCAAGCTGATCGACTGGAAGGGCAATGAGTGGGAAGCCGCGACCGCGACCGATAAAGCCGCGCATGCGAACGCCCGTTTCACCGCCCGCGCCGAGAACTGCCCGGCCATCGCGGCCGAGTGGCAGGATCCCGCCGGTGTGGCGATCGACGCCTTCCTCTTCGGCGGCCGCCGTCCCTCGACCCTGCCCCTCGTCTACCAGGCGAAGAACTGGGAACACGGCGTCTTCATCGGTTCGACGGTCGGTTCGGAAGTGACCGCCGCCGCGCTCGACGTCAAGGCCGGAACCGTCCGCCGCGACCCCTTCGCCATGCTGCCCTTCTGCGGCTACAACATGGGCGATTACTTCAAGCATTGGCTGGAAGTCGGCAAAAAAGGCGAAGCCCAGGGCAAACTGCCGAAGATTTTCTGCGTGAACTGGTTCCGCAAGAACGCCCAGGGCAAGTTCATGTGGCCGGGCTTCGGTGAGAACAGCCGTGTTCTCGCCTGGGTCTTCGACCGCTGCAACAACGCCGGCAAGGCCAAGGATACCCCCATCGGCGCCATGCCGACCGAAGACGCCATCAACCTCGCCGGTATCGAAGACCAGGTGAGCGAGGCCGATCTCGCCGACCTCCTGACCTTCGACCGCGAAGGCTGGAAGACCGAGCTCGGAATGATCAAAGAGCACTACCAGAAGTTCGGCAATAATCTGCCGAAGGAACTGGCCAAGCAGCTCGAAGAACTCGAAGCCCGTCTCGGCTGAGCGAGTTAATTACGCTTCAAACCCCGCCCGGAGCAATCCAGGCGGGGTTTTTATTTGCATTAAAGGCGGCAGTGCATTATTGTATAGAGACCGAATAATAATGAAAGAAGATCAACCATGAAGACCTCCCCCCTCCCCTCGATCTACCTGGCGGGCGATTCGACCGTCTGTGATTACCCGCCGGAAAAAGCGCCGATGACGGGCTGGGGGCAGGCCCTCGCCGAACAGGTGAAGCCGGGAGTCCGGGTCGTCAATCTGGCGGCCCCCGGACGCAGCACCAAAAGCTTCCAGACCGAAGGGCGCTGGCAAAACTTGCTCGGCTCCCTCGCGCCCGGCGACTGGGTGATAATTCAATTCGGCCACAACGACCAGAAGCTGGAGCAGCCCGAACTCTACGCGGGGGTCGACACCGATTACCCGGCCAACCTCCGGCAGTTCGTGCACGAAGTCCGCGAACGGCGGGCGAATCCGGTTCTCTGCACTTCGGTTCAGCGCCGTCACTTCCGGGATGGAGAGTTCCAGCAGAGCCTCGGGCGTTACCCCGAGGTGATGCGCGAAACCGCCCAATCCACGGGGACCCCGCTCATCGACCTCAACATCTTCACCGAAAAGCTCTTTCTGGAAGCGGGCGACGAGGGCAGCCGGGCCTACCTCACCATCCTCGAACCCGGCGAATACCCCGGCTATCCCGACGGAGTCGTCGACAACAGCCACTATTCATTGAAGGGGGCGCGCCTCGTCGCCAGTGAAGTAATCCGCAGCGTCCGCGAACAGAAGCTATCCCTCGCCGAATTGTTCCTGTAGAATCACTGTACCGGCGGCAGAAGGATGACGATCTTCCGGTCGGCGAGCCGCTTACGCAATAACCCCTCCAGCGCGCGGGCGCTCTTCTCGGCGGCCAGCTGTTCGCGGATAAAGGGGGCCGCGTCGGCCAGCGAAACGAAGGCGGCCGGAGTCTTCTTCTTCAGCTTCAAAAGATACCAGCTCCCCGCCCAGTCGAGCGGCGGGCTGATCGAACCCGCCGCGGCATTGGGTCCGGCGGTGCGGCGGAACAATGCCAGCAGCTCCGGCGTCGGCAGTTGGGCCCCTTCCGGATCGAATTGGGCGGCCAGGCGGTCGAAATCCTCCCCCTGGAGCAGTCGCGAACGAAGCTCGCCCGCCTGTTTCTCGGCATCTTTGCCATGCAGGCGGATGATGCCGACATCGAAGCCCTCGGGCAACAGAAAGTCTTTCTGATTCAGGCGGTAAAACTCCTCCACCCGGCGATCTTCCACCCGGATCGCCTCGGGGTAGTCGCGCTGAAAAAGGGTGTGCAGCGCCGTCTTCAGCTGAAACTCGCGGTCAGCGGCCAAACGGGGAATCTCCTCCTGGGGAATCCCCTCCACTCCGGCGGGCAGAAGGGCGTTCAGCTGCCGCAGATAGGCGGTCGTCTCCACGCTGCCCACCGTAATCTTCGCTTCACGGAGCAGGGAATCGACCTCATCCAGATAGATGCGCGTCTCGATCGCCCGGCGCACCGCCTCGCGCCGCGCGGCGCGATCGCCGGTGAAATCGGGCGGAATCAGCTTGACCACCTCTTCCCGCTTCAGCGGGCGGCCATCCACGCTCGCCACAACTTCGGGGAGAAATGCGTAGGGCGACTCCTCCGCCGCCGTCAAGGCAAAGGCGAGAGCCAAGAGGCAGACGGCCAGACCGCGGCGCATTTACGCCTCCGGAGCCGAAACGGGAGCAACCGGAGCCGCCGGGGCTTCCGCCGGAGCAGGAGTCGCCGCCGGAACCACCGGGACCGCCGGTTCAAGGATCTCACGCTCCTTGGCGGAGACGCGGTCCAGCTCCTCGCGATAAGCGGCGAAGTAGGCGTTGAGTTCGGGCGTGGTGTTCCCGGAGAAGCCGGAAACCGCCGCCGTCAGGGCGGCTCCCATCGAGGCCGAGTTTTTCGCTTCGCGCATCGCCCGCAACAGCGCCGGTCCGTTCCGCAGCGAACGCAGCCGCCCGCGAAGCTGAAGCAGCGTCCGGTTCAGCGGATAGTGCCGGATGCCCTCGTCGACCACCCGGATGGCGTCATTCAACCGCCCCGCATTCAGCGCCGACTGGGCGCGGGCAACGTAGACGTTGCTCTCTTGAACAACCACCAGCTTATCGATGCCATCGGAGCCGGAAAGCTCCTGAATTTTCCGCCCCTGGCTGGAGGCCGCCACCGCGTCCCCCTTCCGCATACTGTTGAAGAAGCGGAACACCAACTGGGTGCGTTCCAGGGGCGGCGGCTGATGCTCCTTCCGGCCGCAGCCGGAAACCGTCAGCAGCAGCACTGCCGCGATACAATAATACATCGTTTTCATATCAAATATTCCTGAGTCATGGGCCAAGTGGGCGAGAGGGCATCCGGCTGGGCGAGATACCCGACGTTTCCGGCCGCGGCTCCGCGCGCTGCGGCTCGATAAAAGGCTTACTTCGTAACGCCTTTTATCGGCAGCGCTCCGCCGGTCGGTACGGTTCCGGTGCGGTTTGCATTCGCAAACCTTCGCTTTCGCTCCCCTCCGGGCGGGCGCCTGCGCCGCCCTGCGGTGAGCGACCAGCGCTGTCCGCGCGCTGGACTGCGTCCCGGCTCGGCCGGGTGCGCACGGCCGCTTCGCGGCCTATTTTTTTTAATTAATACTTTTGTCTTTTTTTAATTCGTAATTCGTAATTCGTAATTAATTCTCGCTTCCGAGTTTCCACACCCGGCGGTTCATCCGATCCGTCATCCCCGGGAAGCAGCGAGTGAACCAGATCACCAACCGGTACCAG
This sequence comes from Victivallaceae bacterium, assembly GCA_031547585.1. Lineage (GTDB taxonomy): Bacteria > Verrucomicrobiota > Lentisphaeria > Victivallales > Victivallaceae > Victivallis. The sequence goes on along the minus strand of JAVBRV010000345.1, from coordinate 228 downwards.
CCGGGATACACCAGCTCGCGCCTCCCCGAACGGTACGCCCGGAACACCTTGCGCGCAAAATCATCCGTCCCCGAAGCACTGCTCCCCGGCGTCGGCGGCACCTTCCGCACCCCCAGCGCCCGGCTCGAAAAACCGGTATTGATCCGCCCCGGGCAAACATTCAACACCCGGATTCCACGCCCGGAACACTCCATCCGGAGCGTCACCGAAAACATCCGGAGCGCCGCC
>JAVBRV010000384.1:0-5025 GCA_031547585.1 Victivallaceae bacterium | reverse complement strand
CTTTGAATCGTGCAATTTTTATCTGGATTGTGTCATTGTCTTTCTTTTTGTTATACAGTATACTATGAATGTATTAAGCGCATGTTGCCATTCGACGAAGTATGTGTAAAGTTTAAGAAAGACGAAGGAGATGACGAGATGAAACAACGGCGAACCTTCACCCTGATTGAACTCCTCATCGTGGTTGCGATCATTGCTCTTCTTGCCGCGATGCTGATGCCGGCGCTGGGCAAAGCGAGAATCCGGGCGCGAAAAGCGAGCTGCATCAACCTGAAGAAGCAGATGGGGAGCTATTTTACGCTCTACTCCGGCGAATACGGCGGGCTGATCGTTCCGGCGCGGATGCGCGACGGGGATGGGGATAGCGAGTATTGCAATTGGTACGATGCGATGTACCGTTCCGGATACACTCTGTTTTCGCGCCGGACCCGGACGGCCGGCCTGATCGCCGGGGCCCCGGTCTGCCCGGACGCCATGAAAGAGTTCGGCGGCGCCGAATTCGGGATCTCCTCGGAGAAGTGGGGCGAGAGGACGCAGCCCGCCTGGCTCAACAACGGCATCCCCACGGACCCCTATCAGGGCGCGACCTACAGCATGAACAACTGCTGCGGCAATATCATTTCGGAGACGATGGCGGCGCAGTATCCGCTCAAGCGGTGGGGCAAGGTTCGCCACCCCGCGCGGAAAATGAACCTCGCTTGCGGTTATGCGCCGCAGGTGGCGCTCAGTTCCGACCGGTTTTCCGGCCTCCCCGGGAGCGGCAGCAACGCTCTCGCCTGGCTCCGGCACGGCGATAAAATCCTGAACACTTTGTTTATGGATTGCCATGTCGCCGACATCCGCTGGAAGGCCGGCAGCGCCTACATTCAGGGGACCTCAGGGGAACGAGTTTACACCCATTATATGGAGTTTTAGGCATGAAGCGCGTCGTGTTGTCTTTTTTGTTCGCCGCCGGAGCGGCGGCCGCTCCCCCGTTCACTCCCGGCCCCGAATATAAGGCCGCCGATCTCGCGCCGAAATGGGTCACGCAGCCGGGAACGGCGCTGGATTTCAGCGGCAAGACGGATCGGGCTCCCGCCGGGACCTACGGCAAGGCGGTTCTCGCCGGACCGGGCCATATGGAGTTCGAGAAGCGCCCCGGCGTGCCGCTCCGCTTCCGCGCCACCTACCATTTCGCCTCGGAATGGAGCTATATGCGTGAGATCCGGAATCAATCCGGGAAGGAGCTGAAGGCCGGGATCGACGTCTACGTCGCGGAGTTGTGCAGGCGCGGCTACAATATGGTGCGCACCCATACGGTGGAGCAGTTCCTGATGCTCGACGCTCCCGCCAAGGGTCGCCCCGACCCCCGTTTCGCCGACGCCCTCGATTACAGCTTCGCCGAACTCAAGAAGAACGGCATCTACCTCAACCTCAATATCGCGGCCTACCAGCTGCTCCACCCCTTCAACCCGTCGGGACCGGCTCAGGCGGACCGTCCGCACGGTATCAAGCCGCGACTGATCTTCGGCGACGAAGCGATCCGGCAGGATTGGCTGGATACTGCCCGCTACTTCCTCACCCATGTCAACCCCTACACGGGGCTGGCGCTCAAAGACGACCCCATGCTGGTCTTCGTCGAACCCTTCAACGAGCTGGGGCAGGCGATGCGCCGCACGCCGTACCCGGATGAGGCGACCAAGGCGTTCGTCCGCGAGAAATTCCGGGCCTTCCTGCTCCGGCGCGACGGGAAGATCGACGAAGCGCGTTTCCCGGAGAATCCCAATGAGGTGAACGGCGGCGGCCTGTCGCGGGAGTGGCTGGAGTTCTGTGCGGAGTCCCTGCGGGAAACCGGGGCCTGGATGAACGCCCGGCTGCGGGAGCTGGGTTGCACCGCCCCCATCGGCCAGTACAACATCTCCCCGGCGCGCTACTTCGGCGACATCCGTTTCGAACAGAGCGACTTCGTGCTGCGGAACGGCTACCACTGCCACCCGAGCAATCTCTCCCGCCCCGGTTCGATCACCCGCCAGGAGAGCGCCGTCGAAAACGCCATGCTCTATTTCACCAACATGGCCTCCTGCCGGTTCGCCGACCGCCCGATGATCGTCACCGAATACAACCACACCCGCAACCGGTATGAGTACGAGCAACTGCTCTTCCCGGCCTACGCGGCTTTGCAGGGGTTCACCGGCCTGACCCTTCACGCGGTCAGCATGCGGCCGTGGGAGCCGGAGAAGGAGTTCTCCACCTACATCGACCGGATGACCGAGCTCCTGAGCTTCTGCCTCTTCCAGCGGGGGGATGTGTCGCCTTCGGGCAACCTGGTGGAGCTGGCGGTTCCCAAGCTCTCGCTCTACGGCAGGGGCGCGGACGCCGCCATCGCCGCCGAACAGGCGAGGTGGGCGCTGCTGACCCGCTTCGCCCTCCGCTACGAAGATACGGCGCGGCCGCCCCTGGTCGCCGCCCTGCCGCCCCCGAAACCGGCGGCGGTCATGCCGCTGCAGGGCTATGCCGACGTGACCGGCGGAAGGCTGTTCACCGAAACCGGAGCCACGCGAGGGGGGACGTTCGACCTCGCGCCGCTGGTCGCCGACTGCCGCGCCCGGGGAATTTTTCCGCCGGGGAACCGTACCGACCCCGCCCGCGGCGTCTGGGAGTCGGATACCGGGGAGCTGCTGCTTGACGCCCCGAAAAAACTCTTCCAGCTCCGCACCCCCCGCGCCGAAGCGGTGGTGGGCGAAGATCACTGGGGGGACCCCCTGCCGGTGCTGATGAAGGTGCGCTCTTCGGTTCCGGCGGCGTTGGCGCTGGTTTCGCTGGACGGCCAAACCCTGGCGAAGGATTCCGGCCGGATGCTGCTCTTCTACCTCACTGAGAACCTCAACACCGGCATGGAATTCTCGGCCGACCGGCGGGAGCTGTTGAAGCCGGGAACCGGCCCCTCCCTGCTCCGCACCGGCAAGCTCGAACTCGCGCTGCGGCTCCCCGCCGGGAAATCCTGGCGGCTCTACCCTCTGCGCTCGGACGGCCTGCGCCGGAAGGCGATCCCCCTCGAAAGCAGCGGCGGCGGCCATGGTTTGACTCTCGACACCGCCCGTCTCCCCGACGGCCCGACCGGCGTCTTCGAACTGGTGGCTACAGAACCAGCACGTTGAGGGCGCCGTCGCAGGCGATCCGGAAGCGTTGGCTGCTGCCGATCAGCTCCGTCCAGCTGTTGTTGCCGACGTGTCCGTCGAGGTAGCCGAAGTTGGCCCGGCTGCGGTGGCGCAGATGGGTCAGGACGTTGTGGGTGGGCGTGTCGGTGTAGTCACGCGGATACCAGCTCCAATTCGGGCTGCCCCGGCGGCTGCCGGCGGTGACGACGCTGTCGGAGCACATGCGGTGCGAACTCGGCGCGAACATCCGCTTGGTGTTGTAGGTGGTGTACTTATTGGCCACCCGGTTGAGATAGCCGAGGTACAGTTTGGAATCCGCCCCCGGCGGCGAATATTCCGAATTCATCGTCAGAAAGCCCAACGTGGAGAAGTAGACGCTGGGGAGTCCGCTTGTAAGCAGAGTTCCGGGGGCGGAGGGGCATTGCAGGGATTTCATGGTGGTGTAGCCGCTCCGGTCGATCGGCTGCCCGGCCTCGGTGTTTTCATGGGTCAGGCTGGCCGGCCACGGCTCGAGACTGGTGCCGTAATAGAGCGCGAGTACCATGAACCCCTGATTGTCCGCCGCATAGGCGATCTCTGCCTTCATCAGCTGCCCGGCGTTGCTGACGCAGGCGATGCTCCGCGCCCTTTCGCGCGCCGAGCTCAACGCGGGCAGGAGAAGCGCCGCCAGGATGGCGATGATGGCGATTACGACCAGAAGTTCTATCAGTGTGAAAGGTGGCTTTCGGCTCCTCATTATTACGGCTCCTTGATGAAGGTTTCGGATAACTTCCCGTTCAACTTGTAGGAATACATGTGTTCGTTGATGCGGCGGGACATCGCCGCCATCTCCGGGTAGGGCGTGTCGCAGATGTCGACGAAGCCGAGCGGATAGTTTTCGCCGTCGTTGCGGCCGGTGAGAAACTGGTCGCGGTAGTAGAACCAGTGCGCCCCCACCAGGTTCGGATGGCTGAGGAGACCCTGCCAGAAGCGCATGAACCCCGCGGCGCGGTCGCGCTGGTCGGCTCCGGCCGGGATCATGGTGATGTTGAAGAGCCCGCGGTCGAGCACCAGGAGGGAATACTCCCCGATCAGGATCGGCACGTCGGGGAGTCCGCCCGGCACCGACATGTGCGCCAGAGAACCCACGTAATTATTCACGCTCATGACGTCACAATAGCGGGCGGCGATCGCCGGCAGGTTCGGTTTGCGCAAGTCGGTGGTGCCGCGAAAGCGGGAGCCGAGGTAGAGCTGGTTCGGAGCGTTGCGCCGGACGGCATCGCGGCAGACCCGGTAGTACTCTTCGATCAGGAGGTCGTGAAAGGTCGTGAGATCCCGTTCGGCTTGGCCCTCCACCTGCGGCGGAGTGGTGGCCGCGAGGAAGGCGTTCCAGTCGGCGTAGCCGGTCTTCCAGGCTTGATTCAGGGCGGCGATGTCGCGGTACTGTTTCTCCAGATGGGCGCGGAACGCCAGTTTCGCCGGGAAATCGGCGGGGCGGGTCAGGGTGAATTCGGCGAAGGTGGCGGTTCCGGCGAATTGCAGCTCGTTGTTGATGAAGTAACCGAGGCACCACGGGTCGTTGATCGTCCACCGGTGCTTTTGGAACAATTCGTCGAGGTTCCGGGCGAAGGCCGGGTCGAAAGCGTCGTAGAATTTCGCGTAGGTCGCGGTGGTGCCGAGGCGGGCGACCGGACTCCAATCGTTGAGCATGACCGTGTAGGGCATCCGGCGAAGCTGGTAGAGCTCGGTGTCGGACCAGGCTCCGGCGGTGTTGACGCCCCACTTTTTCAGGCGTTCGGCCGCGATTTCGCGGATCTGCCGGTTGAGCGGCGTGCCGTGCTTGATTTCCAGGTTCCGCCGGGCGAAATTGATCTCGCCGGGTTGGGGGAGCCGGTGGGTGAACCAGGCT
>JAVBRV010000399.1:0-6576 GCA_031547585.1 Victivallaceae bacterium | reverse complement strand
ATTAATTTTTTCTTTTTTACAATACATCGTTAAGGCGTTTCCGTCAAGTCTTCGCCCCGCCCTCTGCGCAGCTCCAGCGGCGAGCACTCGCAGCTCCTCCGGATAAACCGTGAAAACGTCCGCCGGTCATTGAAACCACACTGCCCGGCAATCTCCCCCACCGGCAAATCCGTCCCCCGCAGCAAACTCATCGCCTGAGCCAACCGCCGATCCAGAATGTAACGCCCCGGCGAAACCCCCGTCTCTGCCCGGAAGACCCGGCTCAACGTCGACGGCGCCACCCCCAGTACATCCGACAACAGCGGCAACCCCAATTGCGGATTCCCGAAATTGGTGATGATGTACTCGATGCAGCGCTGCGCCGTCTTCCCCGAGTGAATCCCCTGGTCGTACCGCTCCCCCATCCGCGCCAGCACGTCCAGCACCAGCGTACAGCACCGGCGCATCGAGTGCGGGTCCGTCTGGCTGATCCGCTCCTCGAGCTCCGCGAAAAGCTCCTCCGGATACGGCTCCGCCGCCATTTGCAGCCGCGGATAACGGTATGACATCATCACCGCCTCCGCCAATCCCCCCCGAAAGCAGAGCCAACGGTAATGCAACTCCTCCGACAAAGCGATCTTTTTGCGATCTTCGCCGGGGAGAAAATAGAAGACTTCCCCCTTCCGTACCCGGTACTTTTTTTCATACAAAGTCACTTCGGCGATCCCCGAAATGCACCAGATGATTTCGACAAAAGGAGAAAGTAAACCACTTTTTTCCTCGACTTTCCCCCTTGTCAATAAGCGCAAACCGGTGGCGTGAAGGTAAAGTGGCAAGCCAAGCGCTTGATCGTGAACCTCAAACCCGGCTTTTAACGCTTGATCTTTTTTTATACCCATAATATAAACACTTCCCCTTTTTGAGAAAATATGTCCATTGGCATTTGTAGAAAAATGTACTATAATTATAGCAGAAAGCAAATCGGGAAAGGAGAATTTTTCGTGAAACCGCTGTTCCTCTTCATTTCGCTCCTCGCCGCCTCCCTGCCGGCGGCCGGGGGAGACCGCCACGTCAGCCCCCTCCCGACCGGCGAACTCGCCGACAAGGAGGGGAACCCGGTCTTCCTCATGAGCACCACCATCAAATACGACAGCCTGCAATCGTGGTACCGCAGCCGCGAGGAGTTCAAAGGGACCTATCCCCCCGAATACGAATGGCTCTACGGGCGCCAGACCAGCGTCCCCATGATGCTCCGCTGCGGCTTCAACGCCCTCAATTTCGTCGGCACCGAAGTCGCCTTTCGCGCCCTCGCCCCCGAATACGCCGGCTTCGCCAAAGGGGACCCCTGGGACGACTTCACCGCCATGATGAAAAAGTACGGGTGGGAGAAGCTCCGCAAAATACCGAGCCGCCAGGCCTACGAGGAGTACGTGAAACTGATCGCCTCGGCGAAGGATATTCCCGTCTACCTCGACCTCCACACCGGCATGCGTTTCTCCGCATTGACCCAGAACCGCGAAATTACCGGCAACCTCCTCGACCCCGCCCGCTATCTTGCCTCGCAGGACCAGCATCCGACCTTCGCCGTCCGCTTTCGTCTCGGCACCGAAGAGGGACGCGCCGCCCTCGTGAAACTCTACCGCCACGAAGCCGAATCGATGCTGGCGCAGGGCGTCCGCCCCTTCGCCTACAAGCTCTTCAACGAGGCGAACTATCGCGACAACTCCCCGGGCAACCAGCGGCTCTTTCTCGCTGAACTGAAGAAGCGCCACTCCGCCATCGCCAACCTCAACCGCGCCTGGGGAACCCGTTTCTCCTCCTTCGACGAGGTGCTGAAGAGCGACGCCAAAGCGCGCGACATCGAGTACAAGAAATTTCAGGAGCGGCAGGTGGTTCAACTCGCCCGCGAGATGAAGGCCATGCTTCGTGAACTCGACCCCGGCGCCCTCACCCTCATTCAAGTACACAGCGGCGCCTGGCGGCAGAGTTGGAACAACTTCAACCTCTGCCTCCTCAACCGCGAAATGGATTTCATCAGCACCGGAACCGGCAACTACACCTTCTCCCCGCCGGAACGCCTCGAGGAAGTCCCCTTCGCCAACGCCGCCACCCCTTCGATGGGTCTCCGCGAATACCTCGGCCGCGCCGCCTTCTACCGCGCCCTCGCCGACGGCAAGCCCCTCGTCACCACCGAAGCCTACTTCCCCGGCATCCGCGAGCGCTACCAGGAATTCAAAAAGGTGCTCTGGCACGAGATCGCCCACGGCAGCAATTTAGTCAATATGTGGGAGTGGATCGGCTACTGGTACCCGAAGCAGAAAACCAACCGCATCGCTTACGGACTCCATAGCCAGCACGTGGTCAGCCCCCCGTCGTGGCGGGCGCTGGGCGAAGTGTCGAACGAAATCGCCCAGGTGCGCGACCTCTTCGGGTTCCGGAAGAACCGCCCGGCGGCCCAAGTCGCCTGCCTCTACTCCTACCCCACGCTGCGGGCGAACCAGCCGCTGACCGAAGGATTCCTGCAAGCGGTCTCCGGCCTGACGCTCCGCCATATTCCGGTGGATGCGGTGCTCGAAGAACAGCTCCCCGAGGGGCGGCTCAACCGCTACAAAATGCTGATCGCCTCCGGGGTTCGGAACATCGCCCCCGAAACCACCGCGGAGCTTCGCAAATTCGTGGAGGCGGGCGGCATTCTGGTCGTCGCGGGCGGCTGGCTCGACCGCGACGAGTACGATAACCCCCTTGCCGCGCCCCTTTTCGCCCTCCCGACGGTCGCCGGCGAGTCGAAGCTGCGGCAGCTCCCCGGGACCAACCTCGATTGGATCGACAGCGAAACCTTCGCCAACGCTCCGGCGGGCTGGGAGAGCGTTATCGCTTTTGGCGGCAAACCCCTCTACCTCCTCCGCAAGCAGGGCAAAGGGAAGATCGCGGCGCTGGCCGGCTCCTTCCGCGACAACGGCTTCACCGAGCTTCTCTTGCCGCTTCTCGCCGAAGCCGGGGCCGAACCGGTCGCCCGCCTCCGCCGCGCCGAAGGGGAGGAGATTCCCGTCAACATCGGCCTCCATAAGGCGACCTCCGGCGACCAGACCGGCTGGTATATCGTCAATTACACCGGTACGCCGCAGCAGATCCGGCTCTCCGCGCCGGAGCTTCAGGGCAAAACGGCGGTCGCCCCCTTCGAGAAAGAGCGCTACCCCGTTGACGGCGACACGGTAACCTTGCTGGTTCCGGCTACCTACCACCGGGTGATCGTCACCGGCCCGGCCGCGACAGTCGAGAAACGCTTCGGCCGCTTCGCCGAAGTGGGTCCTCCCGAAATCGCCAAGCGCCTGGCGGCGGAGCTGGAGGAATTGGAGAAGAAGAACGCCTACGTCCGCCCCTCGAAGCCGGTGAACATCGCCAAGTTCGCCAACTACGGCTTCGACAACCAGCAGGGCTGGGCCACCCCCTCCGCCTGGCGCGAAGGGGACCGCAGGGACCTCCCCCGCGTCCCCTTCCACGGCAGCGTCTTTCAGCACCTTGATTTCGACATCATCCGCTTCGATTTCAACGATAACCGCACCTGCATCGCCTTGAAATCGAAGAACCTGCCGGAAGCGCCCGCGTCGGTCGAGGGGATTCCCTTGGGCGGCAAGTTCCGGGGGGTCGCCCTCCTCCTCTCCGCCACTCATGCGAAGAAGGGTGAGACGGCGTTGACCCTCCGCTTCCGCTACGAAGACGGTTCGGAGTCCGAAGCCCCGCTGGTAATCGGCCGCGATTTCGGCGGCTGGAAGATTGCCGACAACAGCCCCGAACTTCAGAAGGCCTGCGCCTGGAAGACCCCCGCCGGCTACGGTTTCTACCTCTACGAGTGGAACAACCCCTTCCCCGCGAAGGGAATCCAGACCATGAGCCTCCTCTCCGGGAACGGCGAATCGGTGCCGATCGTGGTGGCGGTTTCGGCCCTGCCGACGATCTACCGCAACGAGTACGCCAACCGCGTTGACCTGGTAAAATTCATGGAGGCGAAGAACGCCAAAGAGGGCAACGGCTGGCATGAGGATGGAACCTTCCACAAGAACCGGGACACGGTCGGACTCACCACCATCGGCGGCAAGCCGTTGCCGATTCCGGCGGAGAAGCTGAAGGACGCCGTCCTCCGCTTCCAGATCAAGTTCGGCTGCGACGAGTGGGGCAAGCAGATGCCGGTCAACGGCTACCTCTGGCCGTACTTGAGCGGGGCGTGCAAAGGAAAAATCCTCCAGACCAACTCGCCGCAGACATCGCGCGCCTCGACCGATCTCTCCGGAACAATGCGTCCCTTCCGGCCCGACGAGTGGAACGAGGTGGAGCTTCGCCTTGAACCCCTCCTCACGGTTCCCGAACCCAACGGCGAGCTCGGCACGCTGGAGAGCATTACCGGTCTCACCTTCGGCGACAACCGGACGTATCCGATCTTCCGCGATTTACGCATCGAATATTGAAAGGCAGGGCCGTCAAATGAAGAAATTCACCCTCATCGAACTCCTCGTCGTAATAGCGATCATCGCCATTCTGGCGGCGATTTTGCTCCCGGCATTGTCGCAGGCGCGGAAGCGCGCCCACGCCGCCAACTGCCTCTCCAACCTGAAGCAAACGGGGTTTTACCTCGTCAGTTACACCGACACCTACGCCGGGGTCCTTCCGCGCGGACGCGAATTGATCGGTACTGTCGCCTACAGCTGGGCTTCGCTGCTGATGCGAACCGTCGTAAACGGCAATGCTCCGACCGGCGAAGCGAATCTCGCCAGCACCACGACCGGAGCGGTCACCGTGGCCAACCTTTATAAACAGTACAAGCCTTTCCGCTGCCCGGCGGTTCCGGTGACGAAAAGCATCCAGGTACGCGCCCCCCAGCAGCAGGTTTTCGGATTGAATTCCTGCATGAACGGGGCTTGGGCCGATTGGCGGCAGACCCTCTCCACGTTCACGCCCAAAAACCAGAAGTACCATACGCTCGGGCAGAAATCCCTCAACGCCGGACTCTTCTATTACGTCTACAAACGCCCTTCGCGTTTCATCATCCTCGCCGACACCTACGCGCCGGATTTCTCCAACGCCGGCGCCGGGCTTTACAGCGAAGCCGCCGAAGCGGGGCAATCCTACTGGTTCTCGGTCGGGGGCTCCAGGCTGCAATTTCGCCACAACAACGCCTTCAACGCCCTGATGCATGACGGCAGCGCCACCGCCGTCAACCGTCAGCGTCTCGAAAATGAATGCTCCTCCGGCGGCGGCTCCTCCGTTTACGACGAATCCGGCAGCGGCCTGATTCCCGTCGACGGGCGCGCCGCCTACCAGTAATCAGTTTCAACCGCAAATCTTGAGCAAACGAGCAAGGGGGCTGCAAAGGCCCCCTTTTTATGCCCGAAAAATGTTGATTCGAGCTTGAGTGCCGCCCGCAACGTGCTATCTTTTGATCAAACGAACAATTACGGAGAGATAAAGATGGCACAGATTACGATTGTGGGCGCGGGGATGATGGGGTCGGCGATGAGTGTTCCGGCGAGCGTGAACAACCACCGGGTGCGGCTGGTGGGGACGCCGCTCGATACCGCGATCATCGACCGGATGCGGAAGGACCATTACCATATGACGCTGGCGCGGCAGCTGCCGGAGAGCGTGGAACTGTTTCAACACGAAGAGCTTGAAAAGGCGCTGGAGGGGACCGATCTCCTGATCGGGGGAGTCAGCAGCTTCGGGGTGGACTGGTTTGCCGAAACGGTGCTGACGCGGATTCCGGAAACCCTCCCGGTGCTGTCGATCACCAAGGGCATGGCGGTCGGCAAAGACGGAACGCTGCAATCGCTGCCGAAGACGCTGCGGGAGCGGCTGGCCCCGAAGAAGCTGTCGCTGAACGCGGTGGGCGGCCCCTGCATCTGCTTCGAGTTGGTGGAGCACCGCCACACCCAGGTGGCCTATTGCGGAACGGATATGGCCAAACTGGAGTGGATCAAGAGCCTGCTCGCAACGGATTTCTACCACATCACGCCGTCGACGGATATCGAGGGGGTGGAGTGCGCGGTGGCGATGAAGAACGCTTACGCCGCCTGCGTATCGCTGGCGATCGGCCTCGAGGGACGCGAAGACAAATACAACCAACAGGCCGCGCTCTTCGGCCAGAGCGTGCTGGAAATGTCGCGCCTGATCCGCCTGGTGGGCGGCCAAGAGGAAAACGTCCGCCTGGCGGCGGGGGACCTCTACGTAACCATCTTCGGCGGCCGCACCCGGCGGCTGGGGACGCTCCTCGGCAAAGGTCTCACCTTCCCCGAAGCCAAGGCCGAACTGGCGGGAATTACGCTCGAATCGGTAGCCATCGCCACCCGAGCCGCCGAATCCATTCGCACTTTGGAATCCTCCGGCCGGGCCGCCATGAAAGACTACCCCCTTCTCAACCAACTGGACGCGATCATCAATCAAGGCGCCCCCGTCAACCTCCCCTGGGACAGCTTCGGTCGCTAACTGGACGCTTCGCCAAACGTTTAAATTCGCCAATTGAGCTTGCCAACGGCAAGCTCAATTGGCTTACCCCGTTTTTTTTGGGGAAAGTGGGAGGGGGTTCGGGGGAGGGCGAAAACTTCT
>JAVBRV010000189.1:0-3699 GCA_031547585.1 Victivallaceae bacterium | reverse complement strand
GGCGTTGTCCTTGAAGACGGAGACGAGGAAGTCGACTTCCTCGCCGATCTCCTTGGTGCTCTTCTGGATGAAGGTTTTGTAGCAGGAGACGATCTCTTCTTTTTCGCCGGTTTCGGCGTTTTCGTAGTCGATGCGGGCGCTGAAGATCTTGTGCTTGCAGTGTTCGCTCCAAGTCTGGGCGAGGACTTCCAATTCGACGTCGGTCGGGTTGGGGCCGAGGCCGTGGGCGGTGCGCCCTTCGGCGGTGCGGAAGTAGCCCTGGATCGCCTTCATCTCGTCGAGAGTGAGGGCGAGGATGCCTTTGCGGCTGATTTCGAGGAGCGCGTCGTCGGAGACGTTGAGGTCGTAGGTATGGACTTCACCGCCGCCGCAGCCGTTGACGAAGGGGAGGTTCTGCGGAATGCCGTTCGCCGCTTCCTCGCCGGAGAGGACGAGGACGGACTGAATGAGTTCGTTCGCCAGGAGCTTGCGGCCGATGGTTTCGGCCTGTTCGCGGCTGAGATTCGAGTCGTAGAGCAGGTACTCGACCGAGCTGAAGACCATTTCATCTTCGCGCATGCGGCGGCCGAGGATGTCACCGACGGCGGTCCGGGCGGAGCGGCCGACGTTGTCGGTCACGCCGGGGCGGAAACCGACCGCCACCAGGTAGTCGGATTCGGGGAATTCGATGAAGTTGCCGGACTTGGCGGCGCTGACCCGCCAGCCCTGGAGCACCGGGTTGTAGAGGAGGGCGGCCACGCGGTAGGCCTCCTCCTGGCTGAGCGAACCCGAAACCGTGTAGACGTCGCGGCTGCGGACCTCGCGCACCTCGATGCCGAAGAAGTCCTTGATCTGCTTTTTAACCCCTTCGCCGCGGGCGTCGCGCCACTGCGGGAGCGGTGAAATCTCAATCCTGTGATTCATTCCGGAACCTTTCCTTATCCGTGGATATATTGCATGCTCTAATGTACACCCGGCCCCGCCCGGATTCAAATTTTTTCGATGGAAAACTCACGCTTTCCGGCGGGGGGGCGTGCGGCGTTTTTTCAGGACTTCGATTTGCGAACGCCGCTCGGCGAGTCCGCGGTTGACGGTGATCGGGGTCCCGTCGGGGGCCTTGCCGGTGTAGTACATCGCCGCGCCCATGGTCATCGGCAGGGGAATGTAGTCCTGAACCTGCTGGAGGCTCCAGCGGTGCTTGGCGAGGAAGTCATCCACCACCTTCATTTCGCGGTCGGAGCAACCGGGGAAGTTCGAGATGAAGAGCGGAATGAGATACTGCTCCTTGCCGCACTCGCGGCTGATCCGCTCAAAGAGCTCCATAAAGCGGTAGAACTCCTCGGCGGAGCTCTTCCGCATATGCCGCAGCACCGTCGGGTCGAGATGTTCGGGAGCCACCTTGAGATGCCCCGAAACATGATATTGAATCAGTTCGCGCAAAAATTCCGGCTGCCGCAAGGCGAGGTCGAGCCGGATGCCGGAATTGATGTAGAGGTGCTTGATCGAGGGGTGCTTGCGCATCCGCCGCAGCAGCTGGACCAGCTCTTCGCCGCCGCACCGGAACCCGGGGCAGGGCTTCGGGTGGAGGCAGCTCGAACGGTGGCAGACGGCGCAGCGTTCGAGGTCATAGCTGCTGCCGTAGATGTTGCCCGCCGCGCCGCCGACGTCGCTGATGGTCCCCTTGAAGGCGGGGGTGGCGGCGACGGCGTCGACTTCGCGCAGAATCGACTCCTCCGAGCGGCTCATCACCTGCCGCCCCTGGTGGGCCACGAGGCCGCAGAAGGCGCAGCCGCCGGGGCAGCCGCGCACCGCCTGGAGCGAATCTTTGATCGTCTCGAAGGCGGGGATCCGCCCCCGGTATTTCGGGTGGGGCATCCGGGCGTAGGGGAGCTCATGAACCTGATCGAGCTCTTCGCTGGAGAGGGGGAGGGTGGGCGGCTCGATCACCAGCAGGCGGTCGCCGTAGCGCTGCAGGAGTCCGCGCCCGGAGTGGGGATTCATCTCCGCCTCGACCATTTTGGTGGAGGTCATCAGGGCGTCGCGGTCGGCCAGCGTCTCCTCCCACGAAGGGAGAAAGAGATAGTGGTCGCCGGGTTCGAAGGCTTCGGCGGCTTTTTTGCCGAGCAGCCGGGCGGTTCCCCGGATTCCGGCCAGATCCTCGCCCGCGGCGAAGCGGCGGAAAATCTCCGGCGTCGAGCGCTCGCCCATGCCGTACGAGAGAATGTCCGCCTTCGAATCGACCAGGACCGCGGGCCGGAGCTTATCCTGCCAGTAATCGTAGTGGGCGACGCGGCGGAGGCTGGCTTCCAGCCCCCCCAGCATCACCGGCAATCCGGGGAAAGCCTGCCGCGCCAGTTGCGCGTAGACGGTGAGGGCGTGCGGCGGACGCTTGCCCGGTTCGCCGTTCTCCGAAAAACAGTCGTCGCGGCGGAGGCGGCGTCCGGCGGTATAGAGCGAAACCATCGAATCCATATTGCCGCCGGTGACGCCGCAGCCGATCCGGGGGCGGCCCATGAGCTGAAGGGATTCGGGGGTCTTCCAGTCGGGCTGGGCAATGAGCCCGACCCGGTAGCCGAGGGAGGCGAGGAGCCGCCCGATGATGGAGACGCCGAAGGAGGGGTGATCGACATAGCTGTCGCCGGTGATGAGAAGGATGTCCAGCTCGTCGTAGCCGGCCTTCTCCATCTCCTTCCGGGTCGTCGGCAGAAAGCGGGGCTGAAGGGGCGGGGTCATGGCTGCTCCGGCATCTTCCCCGCGTCGGGTATGGAGCGCGGCGCGGTGAAGTCATTCCCGTTCCGGCCCGCGAAAGGAACCCGGAACCGGGCCGCCGCACCCTCCAGATAGTTGGCGCGAAGCGTCAGCAGTTCCTCCTTATCCTGCCCGACCTGGCGGCCGTTGATGACGAAAAGAAGGGTATACTTCTCCTTGGGGTTGACCGTTTTGATCTCCCAGTTGGCGGCATCGAACCCCCGGTCCCCCACCTGAATGGCGATGCAGGGGTAGAGCCGCCCGAAGAGTTCAACGGAGTAGTCGTAGGTCGAGAGTCCGCGCCCCCGGGTCATCTTGACGGTCAGCGTCGCGTAAAGCGGACGGTCGAAGTCAATAAGGTACGCCTGTGGATCCTCGCCCGCAATCTTCGGCTTGCGCGTCGACAGCTCGGCGGCCAGAATCTCCCCCCCGCGGAAAGGCAGCGTCGCCGCCGCCAACGGCAGCGCAAAAACAAAAAGAAGCAGCAATGACAGATATTTCATGGTATTCTCCTACAGATTATCGAATAACAGAATATAAATCCCCAACCGGGTAAAATCAAGCCTCCTCATTTGCTTTCCCGCCGGTTCGGTACTATATTGGGCGCAACCCCAACTGAAGAGGAGGTCAAAATGCTCAATGTCTACGCTTGGAACATCTGTCCCCACTGCCGCAACACCATCGCTTTCCTGAAAGAACACAACATCCCCTTCCAGTACCTCGAAATCGAAGAGCAACCCAAAGAGGTGATCCGCAAAGTCATCGACGTCAATGGCGGCGACGACTGGGTCGTCCCCACCCTCGAATATAACGGAGAGTGGCGTCCCGGTCAGGTCTTCGACGAAGCCCGCCTCACCCGCGACCTTCAGGCTTGGGGACTTCTTTAACCTCCTGCTGGGGCAATCTGCCCCAGGCCCCCGACCAGGGCGCTGCCCTGGACCCGCAAGGGGCGGTGGCCCCTTGACCCGACGT
>JAVBRV010000380.1:0-8780 GCA_031547585.1 Victivallaceae bacterium | reverse complement strand
CGTAGATGGGCATGAGCTGCTTGCTCACCGCCAGCGTCAGCGGATGCAAGCGGGTGCCCGAGCCGCCCGCCAGAATGATGCCTTTTTTGACCATTGAATGGATCCTTCTCGCCCTCGGTTGTCGGTCGACTCAGGCCCGGGTGCGGCCCGCGTAGTTCTGCTCGAGCCACTTGCGATAGTCGCCCGAGCGCACGTTCTTCACCCACTCCGTGCTCTGAATATACCAGCGCACCGTCTTGCTCAGCCCCGTCTCGAACGTCTCCTTCGGCGTCCAGCCCAGCTCGCGCTTGATCTTGGTCGCGTCGATCGCATACCGCAGATCGTGGCCGGGGCGGTCCTGCACGTAGGTGATCAGGTCCTTGTAATGCGCGATGCCGGCCGGGCGTTGTTCGGGGGCCAGCTCTTCAAGCAGCTTGCACAGCTCGAGCACCACGTCGATGTTCTTCTGCTCGTTGTGCCCGCCGATGTTGTAGGTCTCGCCGACCTGGCCCTCGGTCACCACCTTGAGCAGCGCCCGGGCGTGGTCCTCGACGTACAGCCAGTCGCGCACCTGCTGGCCGTTGCCATATACCGGCAGCGGCTTGCCGGCCAGGGCATTGAGGATCATCAGCGGGATCAGCTTTTCCGGGAAGTGGTAGGGCCCGTAGTTGTTCGAGCAATTGGTCACCAACGTCGGCAGCCCGAAGGTGCGCCGCCAGGCCCGAACCAGGTGGTCGGCCGTAGCCTTGCTGGCTGAATAGGGCGACGAGGGTGCGTAGGGGGTGTCTTCGCGGAAGAGGTCCTCCGGCCCTTCGAGATCGCCGTAGACCTCGTCGGTCGACACCTGGTGGAAGCGGAAGGCCGCCTTCTCCCCGTCGGCGAGCCCGAGCCAGTAGCCGCGGGCGGCTTCGAGAAGGGTGTAGGTTCCGACGATGTTGGTCTGGATGAATTCGCCGGGGCCGTCGATCGAACGATCCACATGCGACTCGGCGGCGAGGTGCATGACGACCGTGGGGCGGAACTCCGCGAAGATGCGCTCCATCGCCGCCCGGTCGCGGATGTCGGCGTGCTCGAAGCGGTAGCGCGGATCGCCCGCCACGTCCGCCAGCGACTCCAGATTCCCGGCGTAGGTGAGCGAATCCACCACGCAGACCGAATGGGGCGTATTCCCGATAATCTCGCGCGTCAGCGCCGAACCGATAAAACCGGCGCCGCCGGTCACGAGAATCCTTCGGGTCATCAATGCCATCCCTTATTTCAGCAGTTTCGCGGCGAATTCCGCCGCCTGTTTCTTCAGTTTTGCGTCGTCAAGCTCCTTCTTCATATCCACGCAGGGGCCGTGGTAGAGAAAGAAAGGGGCGGGCATCGAGGCGAATTCGGCCAGATACTTCGCCGACAGCCGGGCGACTTCGACGCCGCTGGTCTTTTCGCCGTCGCCCGAGGTAATCACGTAGGCAAACTGAATCGGCGACAGGGCCATACTCGTCGAGCCGTCCTCTTCGTGGCGAAGCATCGCCATCAGCCGGTCGATGAACATCCGCGTCTGGGCGGAGAGGTTGAAGAAGTACACGGGGCTGGCGAACACCACCACGTCGAACTCCGGCAGCCGGTTGACCAGCTTCCCCGTCTCGTCGTCGAAGATGCAATGGAAACGTTCGCCGGTCTGGCAGCCGTAGCAGGAGCAGCAGCCGCCGAAGCGGTTTTCGAGCTTCCGCAGCTCGACCTCTTCGATTTCGGCGACTCCGGCGGGGAGCGTCGAGAGCGCGTATTTCGCCAGTTTGGCGGTGTTGCCGTTGCCGCGGCCGGAACCGTACAGAACTAGAATCTTTTTCATCGCTTTTCCTCCGGATGGTGTTTGGGCAGGATCAGGTTGATCATTTTTTCCGTGGCGAAGATGGCGGCGGCGACCTGGTCGGAGTCGATGCCGGTGGTCACCAGAGGCTTGCCGGGGGTCGCCCAGGTAATGGACGCCTCCACGAGAGCGTCGGTCTTGCCGCCCGGCGGGATGCGCACTTCATAATCCAGCAGCTTCGGCATCGTGAGATTGCGCTTCTTCAAGCACTTGCGCAGGGCCTTCACAAAGGCGTCGTAGCCGCCGTCGCCGGTGGCGGTCGATTCGATGGTCTCGCCGTCGTACTCGATCTCGACGCGGGCCGAGGGGAGGCTCTTCCAGCGGGTGTGGATCTCGAAGTCGGTGATTTTGAGACGCGATTCGAGGGGGGTGCGAAGAACGCCCGCGATGATGAAGGGGAGGTCCGCCGGGCTGACGTTCTTCTTCTTATCCCCCAGCCGGACGATCTCCTGCAGCACCATGCGGTGCATTTCGGGTTCCAGCTCGAGGCCGAGGGTTTCGAGGTTCTTTTCGAGGGAGGCCTTGCCGCTCAGCTTGCCGAGGGCGTAGTTGCGCAGCCGCCCGAAGCGCTCGGGCAACAGGCGGTTGGCGTAGAGGTTGCCCTTCTTGTCGCCGTCGGCGTGAACGCCGCAGGTCTGCGTGAAGACGTCCGCGCCGATCACCGGCATATTCCAGCCGCAGCGCTTGCCGGAGATATTCTGGACCATTTCGGAGGCGTGGACCAACTCCTTCTCCACCACATGCACCCGGCAGTCGGTCATATCGTTCACCGCCACCGCCAGCTGGGCCAGGGGCTGGTTGCCGGTGCGCTCGCCGAGGCCGTTGACCGTGGTGTGGATGCCGGAGGCCCCGGAACGGACGGCGGCGAGGCTGTTGGCGGTCACCACCCCGTAGTCGTTGTGGCCGTGGAAGTCGAAGCGGCCGTCGGGGAAGGCGCGGAAGAGCCAGTCGAAGTACTCCCCGGTTTCCACCGGGTCGAGAACGCCGAGGGTGTCGGGCAGCATGATCCGCTCGACCGGCAGCTCCCGCAGGCGGCTGATGAAGTTGAAGACATAAGGGACGCTCTCGCGCATGCCGTTGGACCAGTCCTCGAGGTAAACGTTGACGAGGAGCCCCTGTTTATGGGCGTATTCGACCTCGCGGACGACATCGGCCAGGTGCTCTTCGGGCGTCTTTTTCAGCTGGATGGTGCAATGCTTCAGGGAGCCTTTGCAGAGGAGGTTGATCACCCGCCCGCCGGTTTCGCGGATCCAATCGACCGATTTGCCGCGGTCGACGAAGCCGAGGATCTCCATGGCTTCCAAGCTGTTATGCTTTTCGGCCCAGGCGAGGATGGCCTTGACCGCCTCGCGTTCCCCGTCGGAGACCCGGGCGGAACCGATTTCCAACCGGTCCACCTTGAGGCGGCCGAGCAGCAGCCGGGCGAGTTCGAGTTTCTCGGCGGGAGTGAAGGCGACGCCGGGCGTCTGCTCGCCATCGCGGAGGGTGGTGTCCATCACTTCGACAAAACGTTTTTTCATCACGTGCAATTCCTGTATGCGGTCAAACAAAAAGCCATGCTCCTTCACAAAAACCCGGAAGGCGGCATGGCCTGAAAACAAAAACCCGATGTCTATGCAATCGCGCTTCCGGCACGGAGATTACGGGCCATCCCGGCGACAGCGCCGACATGACCCGGTCGAATGCCGATCAGAATCGGCATCGGACCGTTACCCTTGACGGAACGGAATATCTTCATTCAAAAACCTCAGGTATATTTTAATAACCACGATCAATATAGCACAGAAATGATCTTTTTCAAGAGCGCGGCTCCACCAAAACCTGTTTCCACACCTCGTCGCAGCGTCCGCACTCCGCGCAGTTGACGGCGCAGGAACCGGCGATCTCGAACCAGTCGGCGGGGAAGCGGTCGTTGTCGATGATCTTCGGGGCGAAGAGCTGCGAAAACGAAGGCTCGGTGAGGTCCGCGAGGTTGCCGTGAAAGACGCCCGAGGTATACGCCCCGATCACCACCCGGGGGTGCGAATGCAGCCGGGTGGCCAGCTTGACCACCGGGAAGTAGGGTTCGTAATGGCGGAGGTCTTCGGGGCGGATCCAGGAGCTGCGGAGGTAATTCACCCAGTTGGCCGGGTCGCGGTAGAGCTTCCAGCAGAGATGCGGCGGGAAATCCTCGGCCGCAATGGTTTCGCCGACTTCCGCGTCATGGGCGACCAGGTTGTCGTGAAAGGTCTGCGAAGGGCAGTTCCGCAGGCAGCCGGAGTTGGCGAGCATGCAGAGTTTCTTGCCGTTCTTTGCGCACCAGGCGTGAAATTCGGCCACGGCGGCGAGATCGCGCTGAAGGTCCCGCCGGATGTGGAAGGAGTCGAAGGTGTCGGCGAGATAGCTCATCGCCAGCGTCGAATCGATCCGCATATTGACCGAGGCGCGCACTTCGATGCCGGGGAAGTGCTTTTTCACTGTCGCCGCGACGAAGGGCGAGGTGGTGGTCACCACTTCGGGCAGGAGCTCAATGAACTCCAGGTAATCGAGCAAAGAGGCGATTTCGGCCTCGAATCGGCGGCTGATCGCGTTGCCGCCGTAGCAGTTGGCGTTGAAGAGAAGGTCGAGGCCGACGCCCATCCGCCGGATCTCCAGCAGCTCCTCTTCGAGAATCTGCTGGGAGCTCCAGTCGACCGCCCCCCGGCGGCGCCCGAGGGCGGTGCGTCCGGAGGCCAGCCCCGGCCACGGGAAGTAGACCTCGGCGATCGACTCACGGTAGTCGCCGACAATGGCGCTGAACGGCTCGCCGTTGGCGGGCTCCTGGTATCCGATGGCGAATTTCATGGAAATCTCCCTTGTCATTTCCATAATGGAGCCGCCATCGGCCGCTCTTTCAAGCTTATGACGTAAAAAAACGGTGTTTTTGTGGCGGGCGGCTCATAGAGACGAGAGGGACCTTAGAGACCTTAGGGACCCCGAAAGCATTTGACCTCGCCATCGGGGTCCCTAAAGTCTCTACTGTCTCTAAAGTCCCTACGAGCCGCCCGCCACGGCAGGTTCAACCTTTATCGCCCCGCTAAACCGTGGTTTGCCATTACAACCACCCGGCTCCCCGCCGGGGCCTTGAAGGAGCGAAGCTGATAGGGCGCAAGTTCGAGCGTCGAACGGCCCTTCGCCAGCGTCCCGCCGCCGACCAGGTCGACGGCGCCGGCGGAGCATTCGACCGTGGCTTTGGCGGGGGTTCCGTCGGTGTTGACCACGTAGAACCAGTGCGCCCCCTCCCCTTCGAGCTGCCGCGCCACCACCGTTTTCGAACCGGTGGCGAGGTCATTGAACCTCTTCGCCGGCAGCGCCCGGAAGGCTTGGACGAAGGGGGTAAGCTCTTCCTCCATGCCGTAGGTTCCCATCAGGAACCCCCCTTTGGTGACGCCGAGGAGGTCGGTGTAGCGCAACGGCAGCACATAGTGGCGCATCGCGTGGAATCCGGCGGGGTTGAGGGTGGTGACCCGCCAGGCCTGTTCGCGGAACCAGGGGGCGGTGAGAGCGTTCGGCTTATCGCTCCAATGCTCCTTGCGGGTGGCGGAGCCGACGGCCGACTCCCAGTAGCGGTCGTGCATATGGAGCCACGGCGCGCGGGCTTTTCCCAGCAGTTCATACGTGGATTTCTCGGTGTCGATGGTGCGGAGCTTCGCCAGCACCTCGGGGGGCGTCGGACGCCCGGAACGCCAGCGATAGTCGGCGGGGTAGATGGTCTGGTCGAGAATAATGTTGTCGGCGTCCCGGTAGTATTTCGGGTCCAGCCCCGCCTCGCGGTTCTTGACCTCCACGTAATCGGACGCGGTGAAGCGCGCTTCGCCCGTCTGCGGAATCGGAATCATGCTGTTCACCACCAGCCGGAGGTCGCTCCGGCGCGCGGTCAGCCGGTCGGCGAGGTCGCGGTAGAAGCGGGCGAGCTTGCGGCAGCGCCAGTCGATCCACTCCTCACGGCGGTTGGCCAGCAGCCATTCGGCGTAGAGCTTGCCGCGAAGGGGAGCCTGGCGATCCACGGGGACCTTGACGCCGGTCTCTTTCTCAAAGGCTTCGATGACGTAATCGTTGTAGCCCGAGGTGATGTCTCCGGGCCAGAGCATCGAGTGGCGCGGCAGGTGGAGGACGATCCCTTTGAAGGAGGGATGGGCCGCGCCGACCGCCAGAATCCGGTCGACGTTGGCCAGCACCTCTTTTTGCACATCCGCGTGAAAGATATTGAAGTTGGGGGCGGTGCCGTGCCAGCCGCCGGGATTCGGCTTGCCGGTATCCCAGATGGCGATGGCGGTGGGGTGGAGCGAGCCGTCGGCGATGGTCTTCGGGGTGATGAGTTCGCGGGGAAACGGCATGTTGTTCTGGTTCATCGTCCCCAGGAATTCCAGGTTCGCGGCGTCGAATTTCAGGAGGAAGGCGTCGAGAAAGTCCTCGGCGTGATTGCGCGGATTGTAGGTCTCGCCGATGTAACCGTGATACCAGACGAGGGGGTAGGCGAAGAGGTTCTGCCCCGAATATTTGAGGTAGGCGACCAGCCGGTCGATCATGGTTTCGAAGCCGGGCATGGCGGCCCCGGAGACACCGAAACCGTAGTTGATCGCCGGGTCCTCATAATAGACGCCGACGTCGCGCCGCTGCCCGTCGACGGGGGGAGCGGGGTTGACGCGGGCGGCGGGGAGTCCGCCGATGATCCGGGAGACGCGAATCTCCGCCACGGCGGCGGGGGCCTCCTCGCGGGCGGTCATGAAGACGAGAGCAAAATCGCGGCTGCGGGGGAAGTAGACCGCCTTCTGGGTCAGCATCCGGTGGGAGTTGGGGTACTCGTCGCCCGCCATGTAGCCCACCTGAAGCTCGTATTCGGATTCCTTGAGCTGCGAGGACTGGGCGAGAATATCGCAGGTGCGCTTCTTATCGTCGGGGTAGTCCCATTCGAGGAGGTAGATGCTGTCGGCATCGGGCAGTTCGAAGCGGATGGCGAAGCGGTCGCCGCGCTTTGACCCGGCTTCCAGGTAGGAGCGCCCGGCGAGTTCGCCCATCCGGTTCTCGCCGACCGAGAGAAAGCGGTCGGCGGACATTCCGGCCGTGGGGACGAGGCGGGAAACGGGTTCGGTCTTCAGCTCGGTATTTTTCGCAAGCCAGGGGTTGTCGCGGCGGAGAATCCAGAAGAGCCGGGTCTCCCCCCCTGCCCTCATTTCGTAGCTGCCGGGAGCGGGGGAAACCAGCTCGACCGCGCCCTCTCCGGCACTCTGCCCGGAAGCCGCCGTTTTGCCGCCGGCGGCGAGAATTTGCCACTCGACCGAACGCGGCTTGCCGTCGCGGGCCTGGATCCGGAAGGGGACGCGGACGCGCTCCCCCTCCATGAAATAGAGCTGCCCGAGCTTGAGCTCGAAGGGGCGGAATTCGGTGGAAAGTTGTTCGATCTCCGCCGGAGAGAGGGGCGCGGAGTAGATTTTAAGTTCGTCGATCACCCCGTCTGCCTGTTCGGCGGAACCGTGCCCGCCCACGAAGAAGTTCTTGAGCGAATGCTTGTCGCGCTGGTAGGCGTTCACCTTGCCCATGATTTTGAGGGGGGAAGCGCTGTCGCGAATCGAAGCGCCGGGCTTGCCGTCGATATAGAGCATGGAGCCTTTTTCGCTCCAGGTAAAAGCGAGATGACGCCAGACGCCGGGCGTCAGCAGGCGGGTGGAGTGAAGGAAGCTGTCGCCCTCGTCGCTGGTGTCGCCGCGCAGAACCGCGCCGTTGCACCAGAACCAGACCGCCCCGGAACCGAGCCGGGAGGCGGGCCGCTCCATCGAGAGCAGAGCGTGCCAGTTCGCCTTGTCGGAAGAGGCGGAGGCGACCTCGCTCCACTCCGGCTTGAACCAGAGGGCGATGGTGCCGCGCTCGGGGACGAGGTTGCGGTCGATGGCGTATTCGAGCTGGCTCCGGGCGGCCTTGGTGGAGCGGAGCGCCTTGCCCTTCAAGCCGTCGACGAATTCAAGGCCCTGTTCCTTCAAGGGAACGCCGTTCCCGGCGGCAACGGCGGGCTTCGCCGAACCGTCGAAGGGGGCGTAAAAAATCAGCTCCGGGGCAGCCTCCTTCACCACCGGCTTCACCTCCGGAGCGGCGGGCGAAAAATCAGCGGCGGTGAAGCGGTAGACGCCGGGCGACGGGAGATCGAAGCGCAGATGGAGCTCCGCCAGTTCCGGCGGCAGGTCGACGGTGATGGCGGCGGCTTTTTCCGTCACCTTCTGACGGCGGTAGAAATGCTTGCCGTTCAGATCCTTCCCTTCGAGAAAGAGCTCGCCGGCGGGACCGGAGTAATTCAGGGTCAGCGTATACTTCCCCTCGGGGAAGCGGCGCTCCGGGATGGTGTTCCAGTTGAGGATGAGCCGGGTGATTCCGGCTTCGGCCATGCGGGAGGCATCGATGACCAAGGCCTCCCCGTCGAACGCTGCCTTCACCGGCTCGACGGAAGCGCCGCGAGGTTCGGCGGAGATCCGGATGACGGGGGTTTTGCCGTCGAGGAAGAGCTTCCGCTCTGGCCGTTCTTCTGCCTTCAGACGGCTCCAGAGGGGAGTCGCGGGGGCGGCGAAAGCGGTTCCAGCGCAGAGAAGGGCAATCAGGGCATAGAAGGATTTCATAGAGTCTCCGGAATCAATCGTTGACGTTCGGGCAGTTGAAGATATTTTTGCGGGTCAGGATGGTGTTGCGCGGCATCCAGCTCCCCGACCCGTCGAGCATCACCATGTTGGCCCCGCCGAGGTGCCGCCGGGAGACGTACTTTTCATCGCCGCTGTTGCACTTGATGCAGCGGATGGTCCAGCGCGGATACTGGTTCGGCGCGACGGCATTCCCGGTGGCGTCCATGAAGACCATGGTCCGCGAAGGACGCTTGAAGCCGGAGATCTTTCCCGGCGCAGCCGAACCCGGCGAACTCGTCGCGGTGATCCAATCCACCAGGACGTGC
>JAVBRV010000117.1:0-12051 GCA_031547585.1 Victivallaceae bacterium | reverse complement strand
TTCAGGCGCTCCAGGTCGTTCATCGTCGCCTGCCCGAGGAAGGCGTTGAGCTGCGGGTCGTAGTTCCCCCCCAGCGCCACCAGAAAGTAGTCGGTCGGGAAGAGCGAGAACTCCTGGATGATGAGTAGGGAGTTGGTGATGATGGTCAGGTTCGAAAAGCGCGTCTTCTCCAGCTCTTTCGCAAGATAGTAGACTGTGGTCGAGGAGTCGAGGAAGAGGATGTCCCCGTCTTCGACCTCGCGGATCGCCTTGCGCGCCAGCTCCGTCTTGGCGTCGGCGTTGCGGTCGAGCCGATCCTGGTAGCGGCTGAAGATGTTCCGGTCGGCGGGCGGCGCCTCCAGGCCGGGCAGGGCGGCCACGCCGCCGCGCACCCGCCGCAGCATCCCCCCATCCACCAAGGCCGAAACATCGCGGTGAATGGTCGCGTGCGATACTTTGAAACGCGCGATCAACTCCGCAATCGTACAGCTCCGCCGGCTGTTGACGTAGTCGGCGATCTCCATGGAACGTAAACTTTTCATGGCTTTTACTATATTCTGCAGAAAGCGAAAATACAAGAACTGTTTCAATAAAATTTCACAATGTCTCATTTTGTATCATAAAATATCTCACTATTTTTCAAAATATATCTTGACAAGAGGAGGGGAGGGGGGTATATTGCATTGTCATCATCCAATCAACCCGGAGTTTTCAACGTTATGACGCCAGTTCAATTCGTCGGCCTCGGCTATTGCAGCAACGACCATCTCTGCCGGATCGCGGAGATTCCCATCGACAGCAAAACGGAGATGCTGGAGCATATGATTCAGGGCGGCGGTCCGGCGGCGGACGCGACGGTCGGCGCGGCCCGGCTGGGCCTCAAGGCCGCCTTCGTCACCGCCATCGGCGACGATGCGGACGGGGTCAAGATCCTCGCGGACTTCCAGGCGGATAAAGTGGACGTTTCGGGCATCCGGGTGCGCAAGGGCGGCTGTTCGCCCATCGCCTACTGCTGGGTCACCAACGACGGCGGCCGCAGCGTCGCCTGGACCCGGAACAAACTCGAGCTTCTGAAAGCCGATGAGATTCCGCTTGAGATGATCCGGGGCGCGAAGGTGCTGCACCTCGACGGTCACCACCCCGACGCGGCGGTGGCGGCGGCCAAAGCGGCCAAAGCGGCGGGCGTTCTCGTCAACCTCGACGCCGGTACCTTCACCCCCCGCATCGACGAACTTCTCGCGCTCGCCGACATCATCATCGCCTCCGAAGCCTTCGCCCGGCGCTGGTCCGGCGAGGAGCACCTCGAAGCGGCGCTCCGCAAGCTGAAGACCATCGGCGCGAAGGTCACCGGGCTCACCGCCGGGAGCAAGGGCTCGCTCCTGATCCAGGACGACGGCTCCATTCTTCACTGCCCCGCCTTCAGCGGCCTCCCGATCGTCGACACCACCGGCGCCGGGGACGCCTACCACTGCGGCTTCGTGGTCGCCTACCTCGAAGGCCGCTCCCCGATGGAGTGCATGCGTTTCGGTTCGGCCTTCGCCGGCTTGAAGTGCGGCAAACTCGGCGCGCGCGCCGGACTCCCCACCATGGCTGAAACCGAAGCTTTTTTAAAGGAAAACGCACGATGAATAAGCAACTCAAAATCGGCTACCTCCCCCTGACCCAGGCCAATTGGACCAACGAAACGCTCGAAGCGGCCCGCGAAAACGCCCGGACCTATCTGCGGAGCCTCCCCGGCGTCGAAGTGATCGGCGGCGACCGCATGATCGATTTCGAGGACAAGGCGATCCAGGAGCTCGATATCTTCGAGAAGGAACGCCCCGATCTCATCGTGGCTCACTTTCTCACCTTCTCGCTCGGCGTCATCGTCCCCCTCTTCGTGCAGCGCCTGAAGGTTCCGGTCGTCCTCTGGTCGATGAAGGAGCCCGACCCCAAGGGCGGCCGTCTCCAGAACAACTCGTTCTGCGCGGCGAACATGAACTCGCACTTCAT
Organism: Victivallaceae bacterium; assembly: GCA_031547585.1. Lineage (GTDB taxonomy): Bacteria > Verrucomicrobiota > Lentisphaeria > Victivallales > Victivallaceae > Victivallis. Next base: position 10,080 of record JAVBRV010000117.1, on the reverse strand, counting down.
GTACCGCATGCACGTGCCTTACTTCCACATCCACGCGGAGGTCGGCTCCGCCGCGGCGAAGCAGGGGCTCGAAAAGGCGATCCGCGTCACCCGGACCATCAACACGCTCTCCCGGATGCGCGTCGGCGTGGTCGGCGGGCGCGTCCCCGGCTTCTTCACCTCCAGCTGCGACGAAATGCTGCTGCGCACCAAGGTCGGCCCGGAGGTCAAGTTCATCACCGAGCACGAAGTTATCGAAACCGCGCGCAACCTGAAGCCGGAAGAGCTGGCGGCCGCCCTCAAAACCATCCTGTCGGACGCCAAGGTGCATCCCACCGACGGCCCGTGCGACGAGCAGCTTAAAAAGTCCGCCGCGCTCTTCGCCGCCGTCGGCAAGATGCGGGATAAGTTCCTCGTCGACACCTTCGCTATGCGCTGCTGGCCGGAATTCATCTCGAACGATCTCTACGGCATCGCCATCTGCTCCACCATCGGCCACCTGACCAACCACGGCCTTCTGACTGCCTGCGAAGGCGACGTCTACGGCGCGGTCATGATGCGTATGGAGCAGGAGCTGACCGGCGAACTGCCCTTCTTCTGCGACATGATCGTCATGGAAGGCGATTACGGCGTGGCCTGGCACTGCGGCGCCGCCCCGTGCCAACTCTGCAAGCCCGGCTACCAGCCGCAGCTCTGCCACAGCGCGACCGTCGAAGGCGGCGGCGTCAAGGGCGTCACCGACGAGTTCCCGCTGAAGCCCGGCCGCGTCACGCTGGCGCGTCTCGGCGAGAAGCGCGACGGCGACGGCTTCCGCATGTTGATCGCCACCGGCGACGCGCTCGACACCGATCTCTTCGTCCGCGGCAATCCGGTCAAGATCAAATTCGACGCGGGCTGCGACAAGCTGCGCGAGACCGTCATCAACCAGGGGTGGGAGCACCACTACGCCCTCTGCTACGGCGACATCACACCGGAGCTGCTCGATATCTGCCGCATCCTCAATATCGAACCCACTGTCGTTCAATAAAGGAAAAGGGAATTCGTCATGAACAGCAAAAACCTTCTGATCAAAACCGAGGTCAAGGCCGGATACAACAAAGTCATCGGCATGAACGAGTACGGCATGAAGCTCACCCGCTTCGGCATCGTGAAGCTGGCGAAGGGGGCCTCCTGGTCCGCGAATACCGGTGAGTTCGAAGTCGCGCTGGTGCTGCTCGGCGGCAAGTGCCGGGTGAACGGCAACGGTTTCGACTTCGCCGAAGTCGGCGGCCGCGAGAACGTCTTCTCGGGCAAGCCCCACACCGTCTACTTGCCGCGCCGGACCGCCTATACGGTGACCGCGATCACCGCCGAAATGGATCTCGCCGTCAACGAATCCCCGGCGACCCGCGACACCGCGCGTCCCTCGGTCATCACCCCCGAAATGACCCGCAGTCTCCAGATCGGCCGCGACAATTTCTACCGCGAGGCCACGGTGATGATCGACGAGACCTTCGACTCCGAACACTTCTACATCGGCGAAGGGATGATCCCCTCGGGCAACTGGTCCGGCTACCCGGCGCACCGCCACGACGCCGACAATCCGCCCGCCGAGATCGATATGGAGGAGACCTACTTCTACCGCTTCGATCCGCCGCAGGGCTTCGGCATCCAGAAGGTCTACACCCCCGACGGGCGCATCGATGAAACCTACACCGTGAAGTACGACGATACCGTCGCCATCGCCGAAGGGTACCACCCCCTCTGCGGCGCGCCCGGCTACCGGATGTACTACCTCTGGACGATGACCGGCGCGGTCAACCGCGGCCTCATCTCCTACAAAGACCCCGACCACGCCTGGGTGAAATAAATATGCCGGACGAAGGAATCCTGCTCGGAATCGACTTCGGTTCCGGGGGCTGCAAAATCACCGCCATCACGCCGGAAGGGCGGCTGGCCGGGGAGGCGTCAGTCGAGTACACGACGCACTACGAACACCCCGGCTGGTCGGAGCAAGACCCCGCGGACTGGTTCACGGCGATGTGCGGCGCTCTCTCGAAGCTCCGCGACAAGGGGCTCGACCTCGGGCGCACCCTCGCCATGGCCTTCGACGGCTCGACCCACAACGCGGTGCTGCTCGACGGGGCGATGAAGCCCCTCCGCCGCACCATCATGTGGACCGACCAGCGGAGCGTCGCCGAGTGCGCCTTTCTGAAGGAGAAGCACGGCGCGGAGATCTTCGAGACCGCCTACCAGATGCCGACCCCGACCTGGACGCTGCCCCAGCTCCTCTGGTTGAAGAACCATGAGCCGGAGGTGCTGGCGAAGACGAAGCATATCCTCTTCGTCAAGGACTACGTCCGTTACCAGATGACCGGCGTCGCCGCCACTGATTATATCGAAGCCCAGGGAACGCTCTTCTACGATATGAAGCGCCAGGCCTGGAGCGAAAAGCTCGCTGCCCTCTGCGGACTTGCGCCGGAGGTGCTGCCCCGGCTGGCGCAGCCGACCGATCGCCTCGGCGAAGTGACTGCCGCCGCCGCCGCCCTGACCGGCATTCCGGCCGGGACGCCGGTGATCTGCGGCGCTTCCGACTCCGCCGTCGAAGATTACGGCGCGGGCGCGGTCGAACCGGGCGACTGCATCGTCAAACTGGCGACGGCGGGCAACGTCAACGTGATGACCGCCGAAGCGCATCCGTACCCCACGACTTTGACCTATTCGCACGTGATTCCCGGCATGTGGTACACGGTGTCGGCGACCAACGCGGCGGCGCTCTGCCAGCGCTGGTTCCGCGATCTTTTCGGCGACATCGAGAAGCGCGAAGCCGAGACCACGGGGGGCAAGGCCTTCGACCTGATGGACCGCCGCGCGGCGGCGTCCCCCATCGGGGCCAACGGCGTCTTCTTTCACCCCTACCTTCAGGGGGAGCGGTCGCCCTACTGGGATCCGAAGCTCCGGGGGAGCTTCACCGGTCTCTCGATCTCTTCGACCCGCGGCGACTTCATGCGGGCGCTGCTGGAGGGGGTCGCCTTCTCGCTGCTCGACTGCTACGGCCTGATCGAAGAGATGAAGCTGCCGGTCAAGCGGATTTTCCTGATCGGCGGCGGCGGCCGCAGCCGGCTGTGGAGCGAGATCGTCTGCGACGTCTTCAATCTGCCGGTCCGGGTTCCCTCGCCGGGCGACGCCTCCTTCGGGACGGCGCTGCTGGCCGGAACCGGCATCGGCCTCTATCCGAACAGCCGCGAGGCGGTCGAACGCTGCCTCAAGATCGACCGGGAAATCACCCCGAACCCCGAACGCGCCGCGCGTTACCGGGAGTTGTTTACCGTTTACAAGTCCATTCACGACGCGCTTGCCCCGGTTTACGGGAAGCGCAGATAATCAAGCAGGAGGAACAAATGCTGGTATCCAAGGAGAATTTTCTTTACGAAATGATCCGCGGCGAGCTGATCGACGTGGTCGGCGAAGAGTTCGTGAGCGTCCGCGACGTCGACAAACTCGGCCATTCGATCGACTACTACTGGATCCCCGAGATGTGGCACGACCGCGGGATGGCCACCCCCAAGGCGGACTTCATCATCTACCCCGAAACCACCGAAGAGGTGTCGCGCATCCTCAAGATCGCCAACCACTATAAGATCCCGGTGGTTCCCTGGGGCGGCGGCTCCGGTTCGCAGGGCGGCGCGCTGCCGATCTACGGCGGCATCGTCCTCGACATGAAGCGGATGAATAAGCTGATCAAGATCGACCCCGTCTCCATGACCGTCACCTGCCAGTGCGGCATCAACGCCCGCCACCTGGAGTGGGAGGTGAACAAGGCCGGCTTCTCCACCATGCACCTCCCGGCTTCGATCGCCTGCGCCACCATCGGCGGCTTCATGGCGCACCGCGGCACCGGCGTCCTCTCCACCAAGTACGGCAAGATCGAGGATATGGTGATGTCGCTCGAAGCGGTGACGCCGACCGGCGAAATCATCCGCACGCTGCCGGTTCCCCGGCACGCTTCCGGTCCGGATCTCACCATGCTCTTCCTCGGCAGCGAGGGGACCCTGGGGGTGATGACCGAAGTGACGATGAAGATCCATCCGCAGCCCGAAAGCCGCAAGTTCCGCGCCTTCCTCTTCAAGGACCTCAACGCGGCGATGACCGCCGGGGCCGAGCTGATGCGGAGCCGCCTGCGTCCGAACGCCGTCCGCCTCTACGATGAGGAGGAGACCAAGCACCACGTGAAGCGCGTCCTCGGCCTTGACGTCGAGGGGGCCTACCTCGTCTTCGGCTTCGACGGCTACGAGACGATCGTCGACTTCGAGATGGAATACGCCCTCCGGATCATGAACGGATTGAACGGCAAGGACCTCGGCAGCAAGGGCGGCGAGCTCTGGTGGGAGAACAAGTACAAGTTCTTCTACCCGCCCTACATGTTCCATCTGCCCCAGGCCTTCGGCACCCTCGACACCGTCGCCACCTTCAGCGACATCGAGAACGTCTACTGGGCGATGAAGAAGGTGGTCAACGAGAACTTCCCGGAAGCCCGTTTCATCGGTCACTTCTCGCACTGGTACGAGTGGGGCTGCATGCTCTACGCCCGCTTCATCTTCCCGGAGGCTCCGGCCGATCCGCGCGAAGCGACCCAGCTCTACAACAAGGACTGGGATATGGCGATCCGTGCGGCCATCGCCAACGGCGGCGTCATCAACGAGCACCACGGCGTCGGCCTCAAGCTCGGCCGCCTGATGAAGGAGCTCTACGGTCCCGCCATGCCGGTCCTCGAAGGAATCAAGAAGCAGCTTGACCCCAACAACCTCATGAACCCCGGCAAAATGGGTTTCAAAGGAGTCTAATCATGAATATTGCCAACTACCAGGACGCCATCAAGAACTGCCGGTTCTGCTTCATGTGCCGCCACCTTTCGGGCGTGGCGAACGTCACCTTCCGCGAGGCGGATACCCCCCGGGTGCGGGCGGCGTCGCTCTACTCGATCCTCAATGATCCGGCGAAGCTGAATTGCGCGGATTTCATTCAGACGACCTATGACTCCGACCTCTCCGCCGCCTGCCGCTACCATTGCGTCAGCCACTACGACGAGAACGGACTCACCCTCGCGGCCCGCGCCGACATCGTCGCCGCCGGGCTCGCTCCTGAAGCGGTGAAGAAGATCGCCGACGACTTCGAAGCCACCGCCAAGTGGACGGTTTCGGGGGAGGGGGATGTGCTCTACTTCCTCGATAAGTGCTCCGCCGAGACCCCGGCCATCGCCAAGAGCTTCGCGAAGCTGATGGCGGCGAAGGGCGTTGCCTACCGCACCGTCAAGGGCGGCTGCATCGGCAAGGTGCTGCGGGTGCTGGGCTTCATCGAGCGCTCGAAGAAGGCGGCGGCGAAGTTCGCCAAGTACATCAACGACCTCGGCGCCAAGACGCTGGTGGTGTCGAATCCGGCCGCCTACGAGATGCTGACGGCGGGCTTCGCCGAATACGGCATCAAGCTGAAGCCGAAAGTGATGCACTCCTCGGAATATATCGCCGGGCTGAAGCTCGCCTACGACGCGAAGAAGTTCGAAGCCTACTACCTCGAGAGCGACTTCCTCCGCAACTACTGCGACAACTATGCGGGGCCGGAGAAGCTGTTGAAGGAGCTGAAGGTCACCCTGAAGCCCTTCGGCACCAACAATGAGGAATCCTACTCGGCGGGCGAAGGCGCGGTGGTGCTGCCCCTTCTCAACGAGAAGCTGGCGATTCAGCTGGCCGAGCATGTGGCCGCGCGGGCGGATGATCCCAAGAAGGATCTGATCGTCACCGCGTCGCCCTACACCCGGCAGATGCTGGCGAAGTACGGCAAGCTGAAGGTGGTGACGCTCGAAGAGCTGGCCGCCGAACGGCTGAAGAAGTAAGGGAGGCCGATCATGGCATTGGTAACCATGCGGGAGATTCTCCCGCAGGCGCGGCGCGAAAAGCGCGCCGTCGGCGCCTTCAACATCGCCAACTACGAGACCGCCGCGGCGGTCATCAAGGCGGCGGAGCGCGAAGAGTCGCCGGTGATGATTCAGCTCTACATGCGCCTCTTCAACTCCGAGAAGGCGTTCGACCTCGGCGGCGCGCTGATCCGGATGGCGCACCGTTCGAACCAGCCGGTGGTGCTGCACCTCGATCACGGCGAAAGCGTCGATCAGGTGAAGAACGCGCTGGCCTGGGGCTACACCTCGGTGATGTTCGACGGTTCGCGGTTGGACTTCGACGAGAATGTGAAGCACACCGCTTTCTGCGTCAACTACGCGAAGAGCTACGGCGCTTCGGTTGAGGGCGAGATCGGCCACGTCGCCATGGGCGACGAGACCGCGCTCACCGAGCCGGATGAAGCCTATGAGTTCGCCAAGGCGACCGGCGTGGATGCGCTGGCGGTCTCCATCGGGACGGTTCACGGCTACTACAAGTCCGAACCGAAGCTCGACATCGAGCGCTGCCGGGCCATCGCCGAACGGCTGCCGGAGACTCCCCTGGTGCTGCATGGCGGCTCCGGGACGCCCCCCGCCGAAGTGCGCAAGGCGATCGAGGCGGGGATCACCAAGATCAACGTCGCGACTGAATTCCAGCACACTTTCCTTCAGTCGACAGAGAAGAACCTGGCGGCCCTCGCCGGCAAGTTCATGCCGGTCGACAAATTCATGGACCCCGTGGTCGACGACTGCGCGGCCCACATCGCCCGGCTGATCCGCTTCTTCGCCGGGAAGTAACTTCGCTTCAAAAAACGGTCCGGCCGGGAGAGGTTCCCGGCCGGGCCGTTTTGTCAGTGCGAATTTCAGTTCAAGCATTCGGCGGAGCTTTTATCGGGTAGGGCTGCCTGTCCCCAGGCAGCCGTTCACACCGTATGGTCTTTGGGGTGAAACCACGCCCCCGATTTATGCACGGATGCGAAGACCTCAATCATGATACAACTCAAATTCCAACCCGGCATCCCCTGCAACGCGAACGGCTGCCTGGGGACAGGCAGCCCTACCTATGCCGTCAATTTACTTTTCGGTGATGGGGCCGACGGGCGGGAGCGTCCAGGCCGGGGAGCCGATGACGGGCGAGGCCTTGGGATAGAGGGTATTCGCGCCTTTTTGCAGGGCGGGACTGCCGGGGAGGGGGGTGAAGTCAAATTTCTCCGGGTCCTTCAGCTTCAGGTCGGCGACGGAGGCGTACGCTTTGCCGCCTTCGCCCGCCAGCCGCCGGGCCTGGGCCGCGCCATTGGGGCAGACCACCAGGTTGGCGGCGAACTCCATCGTGGTCGCCGTGTAGGTCGTCGACTTGTGGAAGGCGGCGGCGATGATGATATTGTTGAAAAACTTGAAGTTGCGCAGCTCGCAGTCGATCAGGCCGGGGTTGTTGAAAACGTTCCCGTGGGGATGATAGACGGTGTTGTTGAAGGCGAGGAAGCCTTCGCCGGGCGAGACGATGAACTCCTTGGAGACGCCTTCCATATGCTTCTTCGTCCAGTTGCGGGCGCTGGCGCCGATCTTGAAGGCGCTGGGCCGCCACGGCCAGAGCGCCTGGATTTCCGGCGTGGTGTAGAAGATGTTGTTGTAGACGTAGACCGGTCCCGGCCACGGCTCGCCGTCGAGCGGCTGCCAGGAGATCGCCTCGAAGACGTTGCGAAAGACGTTGTTGCGGATGGTCATCCCGGCGGCGTGATTCTCCGCCTCCAGCGCGTTGTCGACGATGTTTTCGAAGAGGTTTTCGTACACTTCGAGGTCGCGGCTCCAGGAGTTGCCCCAGGTGGAGAGCCCCTCGAAGACGTTGGAGAACAGATTGCGGCGGATGATCCACCCCCGGCCGATGCCGCCGGCGATGCCGGTCTCGTAATTCTTCATCAGGTCGCGGTCGCAGTAGCGGTCTCCTTTGCGGTGCCACCAGAAGATCGAGTATTTTTGGTAGACGGGGGTGTTCTTGTATTTGTTGATGATGTCGACGTCGTCGTCGAAGGCGGGGTAGTGGTGATAAAAGGTGTTCTCGATGGTGATTTCCGTGGGCAGCTTGTCGTTGGGACCGCCGCCGAAGACGCCGAAGCGGCAGCCGTCGAACCAGGCGTTGCGGACCGTGATCAGCGAAGCGTTGCTGAGGACCCCGGCGGAGGCGGGCGTCTCGAAGGTGATGCCGTCGATGACGATATGTCCTTCACCCTGCGGGACGACGGTGAGGTTGGCGTGTTCGATTTTCGATACCAGGTGGCCGTTGAAGCCGGGGGCGGTGACCGGCGAGACGCACATGGTGTGCAAATTGGGGTCGGTCGGACCGTACTTCGAAGCGTGGAGCCGGACGTAGAGTTTTTTCTCGGCGGCGACGTAGAAGAAGCCGTGCTCCGGTCCGGGGCAGCCCTGGAGCAGGGTGAAATCCTTCAGCCCCTCCAGCGAGGAGTAGGGCATGAGGTCGGTGCCGGAGTAGAGGACGCGGACGGGGTTGTGGCTGAAGGGGATGGAGTAAAGATTGAGTGCGGCGTCTTCCTGCGTCCAGCGGACCTTTTTCTCACGGATGGCCCGATCGGCCCGGCTGAGGATGACCCGCGAACGTTCGACGCGGTCGGCTTTGATGGTGATTGGCCGCTCCGCCGTTCCGGCCTGCCGGAGGGCGAAAGCGCCGAAATAAACGCCGGGTTGAAGGATGACGGTGTCGCCGGGTTGAGTGGCGTCGAGGACCTTTTGCAGGTCTTCCGGCGTCGCCGTCCGGGTGGCGGCGGCGAGGGTGAATCCGGCGGCGAGGGTGAGAAACAGCGTGGCTTTCTTCATGGATAACTCTTTCATTTAAAGGGAGGTGCTGATGATTTCGCCGGAGGGACTGTAGACGTAGAGGATTTTACCCGGAGACTCCGCCAGTTTGCGCGCCGACAGCGTGGCGACGTGTCCGTCGAAAAAGGCGCTGTTGGCCATGTTCTGGTGCACCAGGTAGATGCCTCCGGAGCTGGTGTCGGCCTCGGTGATCTTCGACGGCGAGAACTGATAATACTGCTTTTGGCTGTAGGAGCTGGTGGTGGTGTAGGAGTCGGCCAGCAGTACGAAGGTCGAAGGCGTACGCACCCGGTGACGGACGTAGGAGATGACGTTGCTCGAGTTGTCGGCGGAGAAATCGCCGTGATCCGTCCGCTTGTAGACGTAGGTGTCGTCTTTGCGGCGGTTGTACATGGCGTAGGCGACGTTGCGGTGGATGGTCTGGGGGTCGGGCATGGCCGGGCAGCGGAGGATGGTCGGCTTCCCCAGGATCGGTTTCGGGACGTATTTGTTATAATGCGTCAGGTAGTCGCCGCCGTACAGGATCGAACTCCAGGTATCCGAGTTGGTTCCGGTCAGGTAGTGGTTGGTCATGAAGTTGATGTAGCCCCGGTTGTCGTCGGCGTAGAAGCCGTTGGCCTGCATCGTCTGGCGGAGGTTCCCGAGGCAGCTGGTGCGCTTGCTGATGGCCCGTGCCCGGCTGAGCGCCGGCAGGAGCAGCGCCGCCAGGATGGCGATGATGGCGATTACGACTGTTACTTGTATTTAAAATATGTATTTTGATTTGAAAACTTATTTTAACAATGTACTGTATAACAGAGGGAAAGACTATGAATGCAATTATTTATGCTAGGCAAAGCTCGGGTGCGGATGATTTTTCGGATTCGGTTGAGAACCAGATTGAGAATTGTCAGAAGCTGGCTGAGAAGGAAGGTTTGTCGGTTATAGGGGTATTTTCGGATTTGAATACCAGTGGAAAAACTTATCCGGCCGGTGCTGAAAAGATCGCGGAAGCGGATTCTGCTTTTCTGATGTGGTATAATCAGCAAACCAGTAGCAGGAAGTATCGGCCGGGTTTGGGTAAGGTTTTCGCACGGCTTAAAGAAGTCGACTATATCATTGTCGATGAAATGACACGGCTTTACAGGCCGGTGACACGGTCGTTCCTGGAATCTTATGTTAATCAAAAGTTGACGGAGAACAATGTCCGTATTCTTCAGGTCAAAGGCGGGCATATTGATTTGTCCAAATTTGACCAGTCTTTGATACAGACTTTGAAAAATGCTATTCAGGATGAGGCAATTTTCAATCAAAAAACGAAGTCTAAGCAACAGTTGGCTAAATTGCGGGATAGCGGAATTATTCCTAATGGGGCTCATGCT
>JAVBRV010000457.1:0-9928 GCA_031547585.1 Victivallaceae bacterium | reverse complement strand
CCCGCCGAGGAACTCCATGTTGAGCACCGCCGAATCGTAGGTGCTGACCGTGATGTCGCGGATATCGCGCTCGCCGCCGCCCAGCATGCCGATGGGGCGGCCGAACCAATGGCCCAGCACCTCCGCCCACTGCCCCAGGAGGTCGATGGTGGGCACGAGGCAGATCGCCGGGCGCTTCAGGTGGGCGATGGCCAAGACCGCGAGAATGGTTTTGCCGCTCCCCGTCGGGAGGGCGGCGACGCCGCGGTACCCGGCGCTCCGCCACTCATTAAAGGCTTCGGTCTGGTGCGGACGCGGGGTCAATTCGTTGGCGAGGGCGAGGTCGTCGATGGGGGCGAAGCCCTTCGCCCGGTCTTCGAAAGCGAAGCCGGCGCTTTGCAGGGTGATGACGAGGTCGCGATAGTCGCAGGCGCGGGCGCGGTAGCCGCCGGTGCGGGGGTCGGGCCGGAAACGCCGGGCCGCGTCGGGCGGCAGAGCGCCTTCAGGGACGCCCGACAGAAACAAAGTTCCGGCTTCAAAGGTAAGAACAGGTTTCATCAGTTTTGCGGCCGGTAAGCGCCGATCCCCCAGGCGATCAGGCCGAAAAAGAACGCCAGACCGAGAATGCCCCAGGCAAAGCGCAGGGCGGTCCCGAGTCCGGCGGGGAGGATGATGAGAAAGCCGATCACGGCGATCAGGGCTCCGGCAACCACGCCCCAGATCCAGCCCCGTCGATAGTCGGGGTAGTCCGGGGCGCCGGATTCCGCCTCGCGCAGCCGGAGCCGCAGCGAGGCGCTGAGATCGTCTTTCTCGCCGGCCATCCTTCAGAAGCTGAAGTTGAAGATCGGGAAGACGGGAATCCAGGCGTCCTTGATGAAGTTGAGGAGCCCGAACTGGAGTCCGCCCTTCCCGGAGACGTTGACGATTCCAAGCTGGAGGCCGGAGCACTCCTTGACCTGGCTGTAGAGTCCGCACTGGACGCCGGTGAACTTGCCGTCGACGACGTTGACGCCCGCGGCCTGGAAGCCGGTGACGTCCTTCGACATGTTAAAGCCCAGCGCCGCCTGGAGACCCTGGACGTTGCCCGCGAGGCTCACCAGACTGGCCTGGAGGCCGTTGACGTCGCCCGCCATGCAGAAAACCATGGTGGCCTGAATGCCGTTCAGCTGTTCGAAGTTGATGCAGCTCACCCACGAAGCCTGGAGGCCGTCGCAGGTCTTATTCTGGTTGTGGACCCAGCTCGCCTGAATGCCCTTGATATGGGCGGTGCCGGAGTAGACCCACGACGCCTCAAGGCCCCAGACCCGGCCGATGCCGCCGGTGGCGGGCCAGCCGGACTTGATGCCGAAGCAGTTCGAGTTCCAGCTCGACTTAGGAACAGTCGGAATGAAAACGACGTCGAAGGGCGTCCAACTGGTGGTCGGGCGCATCTCATCCATCGGGTACGGAACCGACACGTTCTCGACCACGACCGGTTCCTCCACGACAACGGCCACCGGCTGGGGTTCAGCCGCGGAAAGAGTAAAAAAACCGGCGGCGAAAAGCGCCGCGGCGATACAGGTATGTTTCATCATGATCGATTCCTCCTACTTGAAATAGACATTGATGATCGGCAGGCAGTAGACGGAGCCGCCTTTGATGAAGTTCAAAAGACCGATCTGAAAGGCTTCTTCCTCGGCGACATTGACGATGCCGAGCTGGAGTCCGGCCACGGAAATGGAGAAGTTCACCAGTGAAAACTGGATCCCCGTCACCCATTTGCCGCCGGTGGAGATAAGGCTGGCCTGAAGGCCGTTGACCTCGTCGGTGCCGGCGTAGAAGATGGCCGCGTCAACCCCGTTGACCGGAGCCGGTCCGCCGGTGATGGGAACGCCGACCTTGACGCCGTAAACCGTGGTGTAGGCGGCGTCTTCGGGGACGTCGGGGGTGAAAGAAAACGAAAGGAAGGTCCAGCCGTAATCGGGAATCCGTTGGACAACGAGATTCGCGGGTTCGGCGGTTCCGTCGGGTTTGATTACCGCGACGGCGGGTTCGGCCGCACCGGCTGCCAACATGAGCAGCGCAGTGGCGGCAATGGCCCAGAGTGATGTCTTCATTGCCTATCTCCTCATATTTTGTTGCACAGGCTGATGCCTGTACCGCTATAAAATATACATCGCATGCGGAATTTGTCAAGAATTTTCATTCAAATTTCATATCGGAGATTGCCGCCGGTTTGCTGGATATCGAGGGGTTGCGCCGGTATTCGCGCGGCGTGACGCCGTGAAAGCGGTGAAAGTTGCGGGTAAAGTAGTTGGGGTCGGGGAAGCCGCAGAGCCCGCCGATTTCGGCGATATTGTAGTAGGGGTTCAGCAGCAGCCGCCGGGCGTGCGCCATGCGGAGCGACGAGAGATAGGCGTTGACCCCCATGCCGAACTGCTGCCGGAACAGGGCGTTGAGATGGCTCCGGGAGAGTCCGCCCCGCTCGGCGAGATCGGCAATGCGGAGCGGCTCCCGGTAGCGGTTCTCCAGCAGTTCCAGCACGATCCGGAGGCCGGGGTGGCAGTTCAGCAGCCGGTGCTGCCCCTTTTCGCACTGTTCAAGCCGGAGCCAGATGGCGGCGAGGAGCGCGTTGGCCTGTTCCGGCCCCTGCCCCGCCCCCAGTTCGTAGAGGTGCCGGAACCAGTCGCCGATCAGCCGGTCCCCGGCGGTGTCGATAGTGCGCAGCGAAGTGTCGAAGCGCTTGCCGGCGACATTCATGACGGCGTAGTAGGTTTCGCAATCGGGGGTCCGGTTCGTCTGCTGGTGCTTCAGCTCCGGCGGCGTCACCAATACCATACCGGGGGTGCTCCGCAGCGACACCCCGTTGGCGAAGCCGGTGGCGCATTCGCCCCGCGCGATATACACCAGCTCGGTCTCCCAGTGGGAGTGCATCGGAATGGGGTGATTGTCCCAGTAATGCCCCGCATAAAAGAAGGTGATTTCAAAGTCCACGGCGCTGACTCCCTTATTGCACAATCGGCCATTTGTGCTACTATATCATAAATTATTCCAGTTGTCAAGCCTTGCCTTTCGCGATAAAATTGCTATAATTAAAAGTAGACATTGATTGAAAGGAGAAATCATGAATCGATCCGGAAAATTCACCCTTATCGAACTCCTGGTCGTCATAGCCATCATCGCCATTCTGGCGGCGATTCTGCTGCCGGCGCTGGGCAAGGCGCGCAGCCGGGCGCGCGACGCAAAATGCCTCAACAACGAGAAGCAGATCGGCCTCGCGCTGCCGCAGTATACTTCCGACTCACGGGGGTGGCTGCCGCCGCGCACCACGGGGGCGACGTACTTCACCGGCGGCTACGTCAAATGGCAATCGATGCTGCTGCCTTACCTCGATTCCACCCGCGACCCCTATGTCGGCGGGGGGAACGCCTATTGCGATATCGAAAACAGCATCATCCTCCGGCCGCGCGGCGTTTTCGCCTGCCCCGCCGCCCCGCCCCGGACCAACTGGGGAGCCCACTACGGCATCAACAACTATATGTCGGGCGGCGCGCGGGGAACCCAGGCCAGCGGGCGGGTCCGCTACCCCAGCCTGCGGATGATCGTCGCCGACGCCTCGCCCGACTCCTCCGTCGGCAACGGCGTCTCCAAGCGGGACGATCTCTCGAATGTGCACGTCAAAGAGTCGGGCCCCAATGTGCTCTACCTCGACGGGCACGTGCGGCATCAGCCCCTCGAATCCATCGTGGAGGTGGGGTTCACCAATACCAACATCACCAACGGCCGCTACTTCTGGGGCCAGCAGGTAACCGGGGAGGTCCTGTAATGATGCGCCCTGCCCTGCTTTCGGCGGTTCTGCTGCCGATAATCGCCTTCGCCGCCGACCCGGTGTTCCCCGAACTCGCGGAGATTCCGGCGGAGCTGCGGCTCGCCCCCCACCCCGCGCTCGCCGTCGACGCGGCGGGCAACTTCCTGGTGAACGGGAAGCTCCGCCACCTAATCGGCATGCAGATCAACACCAACATGGCCCGCGACTTGACGCCGACCTCGGGGTATCCAGATTCCCTCCGCTGGATCTACGAGCAGCCGCTGAACCACGAACGGGCGCAGCGGCTGGGCTTCGACACGCTGTCGGTGTTCAACCTGCCGAACTTTCTGCAGCAGTACCGCGCCGACTATCGCGACTCCTCGCTGGGCGAGAAAAACCTGGCGTTGAACCGCGAAACCTGGGGCGCAGGGCTGCCGCTCTACGTCGATTTCACCTGCTTTCCTTGGACGAACGGCCTGTTGGCCGACGAAAAGAAGTTCCCCGGCGCCCTGCCGCCGGAGGCGATCAACGCCTTCCGCGACGGCATCGGCAACCACTGGGTTCCCTACAATGTGAACCACCCCGCCGCCCGGGCCGCCTGGCGGGCCTGCTGGGAAGCGGGGGTGAAGTTCACCCTGGCGCATAAAAGCCCGGTCATCGCCTATGAGCTCTTCAACGAACCGGCCTACGAGGACGCCGGGGCGTACAACCGGCGGCTCTTCGCGGAGTTCCTGCAAAAAAAATACGGGACTCCCGATGCCATGAACGCCGCCTGGAGCGCCGCCTACCCCACGTTCGACGCGGCGGCCGAATTCAAGTACAAGTCGGAAAACTCCGGCCTCTTCGTCGATTGGACGAAGTTCATGGAAGAGAGCTTCACCGACCTTTGTCGTTTCGGGCGCGACGTGATCGCGGCCCTCGACCCCTCCGCCCGCCTCACCGTGCAGCCGATGGCCCGCGACAGCTACAGGGCGCTGCCTTCGACCCACGTCAACCTCTACGAAATCTCCCGCCACCTGAACGCGGTCACCACCCCCACCGGCGGCTATGCCGGAGCGGCCGGTTCCGGGCTGACCGCCCCGGCGCAGCCGACGGTCTCCACCCCCGATTCCGGCGCGGGCGAAGGGTTCCTCGCCCGGCACTTCCTGCGGGCGATCGCCGACGGCAAACCGATCATCAACAGCGAAACCTATACCGGGCGGGACTTCGCCGCCACCGTCAACGCCACCTGGCGCGACCTCCTCCTGGGGAGCAACGTCACCTATCTCTTCGAGTGGTCGAAACGGGGCTGGGATTTCAAGCCCGCCGGTTCGCCGGAAGGGGGAAAGCGCGTGGCGGAGCGCTACCCCTGGATGATCCTCAACCCCTACGCCTATCCGCCGGAGAACCTGAAGTCGTTCCTGGCGGTCAAGCGGGAGATCTTCCGCTTTGCGGAGTTCTTCGCTCCCCGCGACCGGGGCGTTCCCCGCGAAGTGGCGCTGCTGCTCTCTTTCCCCACCGAGCGTTACGGGGCGGGCACCGGCTACACCACGCGGAACGACATCACCACCGCCAGCTCCGCGCTGGCCTTTTCGCACTATCCGGCGGATGCGGTCCTCGAGGAGCAATTGCCGGAAGGCCGGGCGCGGCGCTACCGGGCGCTCATCGCTGCCGGCGTGCAGAATTCCTACCCGGAAACGGTGGCGAAGCTGCGTGAATTCGCCGCCGCCGGGGGAATCCTCATCCTGTCGCGCGAATTTCTGCCGCTCGACGAGTACGGGAAGCCGCACCCCGGCCCCTCGCTCGCCGCCGGGGTGGAGTTCCGCGACAACCGGGAGGCGCCGACCGGCGAACTCGCGATGACGCTGCCGCAGGATCCCCTCCTCCCCGGCAAGATCCTGTGCCGGAACGTCCGGGAGGTCTCCGCCGCGCCCGGCTGGGAGGTCCTCGCCACGGCGGCCGGACGCCCCGCCTTGCTCCGCCGGAAGGAGGGCAAGGGCTTCATCTACCTCCAGACCGCCGCGATGCAGGACTACGCCGCCGCCGCGGTTCTGGGCGGCATCCTCCGCCATCACGGCCTCCGCCCCGAAGCGGAGGTGCGGCGGGCCGAAACCGATGAACTCGCCGCCAATATCGAAGTGCATTCCGCGAAGCGCGGCGAACGCACCGCTGTTTTTCTCTTCAACCACGACCGTTTCGCCAAGGTCGTGCGGGTGGCGACGCCCGCCGGGACGGCCGGTTTCGACCTCTTGAACGGACGGAAGCTGGAGGAGGGGGCGGTCCTCCTGGAACCCCGCTCCCGCGCCATCGTCGGCGTGGGGAGCGAGGAGGCGTTCCGCGAATTCGGCCCCTTCCCCCCCAGTCCCTCGGCCGAATTGCGGAGCCGGGCCGAAGAGCTGAATCAAAAACTCGCCGCCGAGCGGCAGGAGAACGCGCTGGAGGCTCCGCTTTACCCCGCGAACGCGGCGCGGCTGCGTCCCCTTGATCTCCGGAAATTCTGCAACCGGGGCTTCATCGACTCGCGCCCCGGCGACGGCAAGGGCGGCTGGACCGACCAGGGGGCGGATAACTCCCTCGTCGGCGTGCCCTGGGGCGTGCAGCTCTTTCGCGGGATCCCCTGCGACGTGATCCGCTGGGACGAAAACGAGGACCGCACCTGTATCGTCCTGCGCTCCAAGAACCAATCCGGCCCCCTGCCGGGCGCGGTGACCGGCATTCCGGTGGATGCGCCGGTCAAGGCCCTGTATTTCTTTCACGCGGCCGCCTGGGCCGACGAGGGGAAGACGGCGCTGACCTACCGCGTTCACTATGCGGATGGTTCGACGGCGGCGATTCCGGTGCGCTGCGGCGAAGGGATCTGGGATTGGTGGCTCCGCTCCGGCCGGGAAAACATCGCCTGGCGGAACAGCGCCGACCGGGGCTTCTACCTCTGGCGCTGGGTGAATCCGCAGCCGGAGAAAGAGGTGCGTTCGCTGGCCATCGAATCCGCCGAAAATACAGTGGTGGCGCTGGTGGTGGGCATCACCGTCGAACTCTACGACCCCGCCTCCGAGCCGGAAATCCGCCGCTTCGACATGGCGAAGGCCAAAGCCTACGACACCAGGCTCGAAGCGGTGGATGAAAACTCCTTCCGCGTGGTGGTCTCCGAAGCGAGCAAGCCCTGGTCGGGGTCGATCGTGCCGCTCGCCGCGCCGCTGGAGGTCGACCCGGCCAAAACCGTGCTGGCCCTCCGCATCCGGGGCGGCATGGACCGTTTCGGCAACGTTCAGGGGGGGCAGCAGCTGCAATTCCACCTGGTGCGCCGCGACGATAAAAGCTGGAGGCGCCTCACCCGGACCACCCCCCTCGAGCGCTTCCTGACCGACAACAAGTCCATTCCCGCCGACCGCTGGGGCGAAGTGCGGATTCCCCTCGATCAACTGCCGTGGTCGAAAACCCCGGGCGCGGTGGAGGCGGTCATGCTGCAATTCCGCGGCCACGGGCAGGCGAGCGGCATAGTCGTCTCCGATATGCGTTTTGAAATCCAAAAGTGAAGGAAACCGATATGCGAAAACAACTCTTGACCGCCGGACTCTGCGGCCTCGGCATGCTGGCGGCGGCGGAAGCCCCGCTGCTGAAGCTGACCGCCCCCGCCGAATTCAAAAACCAGGTGGTGGCGGAACCGGGCATCATGACCCAGGGCTACCCCCTGACGCTCGACGGCGTGACTTTCTCCCACCCCGATTTCGAACTCTCCGTCGGCGGCGATCTCGATGCCGGGGGCGGCAAGGTTCCGGCCCGGCGCGAAACGGTGACGCTCCGCAACCTGCCGGCGAAGCTGAACGCCGTCTACCTCGGCGGACTCACCGGCCACAAACGCCTCGGCGCACTGACCGCCGACAACCGGCTGACGCTGGAAAATTGCGCCGTCGGCACCGTCTTCATCGGCCACGAACCGAAGCTCGATCAACTCGTTGACGGCAATATCGATATCGTGGTGAACGGCGGTTCGGTCGACGCCGTCACCGATCAGGGGCGGAGAATCGGCTGGATCACCGGCGGCCTGCAACTGCTGGTCAACCGGGGCGCCGCCGTGAATGCCTTCACCCTGAAAACTCAGCCGGGCGGCGGCGTCTGGCAGCTCTACTCTCCAAAAGAAGGGGCGCTGGAGCCGACGGAGCGCGCCGGGACTTTCCGCGTCGCCGCCGGAAGCCACGCCGCGGCCACCGACCGCAAAACCCGAGGAATCTGGTCTTCGCTCAACGCCACCCTCACGGTACCATCGGGAATCTACGATGTCGCCTATGCCGGTGAACCGGTGCTGGTTCCGGGTGCAAATGAAACCATTCGGGTCGCCGCGCCGGTCAAGCTCGAGGTTTCGACCCTCCCAACCCCGGAACGGAAGGGGAAACTGTTCCTCGGCTGGACCGATGCTTCCGGGCAGCCGCTGCCGAACGGCTCCCCGCTTGCCACGGGAACCGTGCTGACCCCGAAATTCCTACCCTATGATGCGGAGAAGGATTTCACCGTTGACTCCGCCACGGCCGTTGAACCGGCGGCGCTGCGCTTCACCCTGCATAAAAGCGCTTCGCTCGATGCGCTGAACGCCGCCTTCACCGTACTCGCGCTGCCCCGGCTTTACGTTCGCGAACAATATCTGGTCGTCGACGGCCAGTACCGCTATCCGTGGGAGAAGGGCGAATTGCGCGCGGCGGAGAAGCTCACGCCGGAAGCATTGGATAAAGAGCGCTTCGCCGTCACCCTGCCGGCCAAAAACGCCCTCGATTACGCCCGCGCCTTCGTGGTGCGCGGCTGCCTCGAATACACCGACGTCAACGGCTTGCGCCGGGCGCTGTATACGCCGGAGTGCACGGCGAGCCTGACGCGGCTCGCCCCCGCCCGCTACCGGGAAGCGGCGCGCGAAGCCTGCCTCCGGCCCGGAACCACCCCCATCCCCATCCGCGAGGGCGAAGGCGACGGAACCGAGCGCGCCTACACCGTGAATTCGAACGGCGTCGCCGTGCTGGAAATTGCGGTCGCCTCGCAGAAACCCGCGACCCCGCCGGTGGAGATCATCGCCTGGGGCGACAACCACTTCAAGACCGCGAACGCCGAGGACGCGAAAAACGTCAATATCATGTTCGCCATGAAGCGGCGCGGCTCCGCCAATCCGATCGCGAAGGCGGTCCAGTCGGTTCAGACCGAGCTGGAATTCGCCTCGCTGTTCGACCAGGCGATGGTGCTGGGCGACAACGTCGACTTCTTCACCTACGGGGGGCTCGAACTCTGGAAGCGGCTGGTCACCGACGCGGATCCCGGTCTCCTGGCGGCGGTGGGCTTCCACGATTACGTGACCTATACGATCAACGGCCGCCCCGAGGCGGAGTTCGACCGCAAGGCCGCCCGTGAATTCATCAACCGCTTCTACGCCAACGACACCGTCTACGCCTCGAAGGTGCTGGGCGACAAGGTGATGCTGATCCAGCTCGACAACAGCCGCAATGGCCGCTACTACTGGGAGGATAAAATCCACGAGCGCCTCGCCGCCGACCTCGCCGCCGCCCGGAAGAACGGCTGGATCCTCCTCCTCTTCCAGCATGAACCGTTGTACCTCAACACCTATCCGCGGAATGCGGAGGGGAAGTACGATATCGAGGCCGATAAGGAGTTGTGCACCCGCAAGGGGATGGTGCTCCTCGGGGCCAATACGGAGAAGGTGATGAATTACGCCCCCTCCGCCGGTTTCTTCGACGGGAGCGAAAACCGCGCCTTCTCCCAGGTCAAAGGGACGCAAGCGGTCTACCGGCTGATCACGGAGAACGGCGACCTCATCCGGGGAATCTACCACGGCCACGTCCACGCGAACTACGCGACGCGGATCCGCGCCACCGCCCCGGGGCCGGAGGGCAAACCGGTTCCGGCGGAGATCCCGCAATATTCGGTCATGGGGAGCGTCTTCCTCGACAACGGCTTCGTCCTGCGCCTCAAAGTGAAATAACACGAAATCGTCGCAACGCCACAAGGTAGGGCTGCCTGTCCCCAGGCAGCCGTTCACGCAGTATGGTCTTTGGGGTAAAACCTCGCCCTCGGCTTGCGCCGGAGAATAAAGAGCCCAACACCTCTTACTACAAATTCATACCCCATAGTGCTTGCAATGAGAACGGCTGCCTGAGGACAGGCAGCCCTACCCAATACCGCTGAATT
>JAVBRV010000250.1:0-2800 GCA_031547585.1 Victivallaceae bacterium | reverse complement strand
TCCGCCGCCGCTTCCGCCGCCGCCTGCTCGGAGTCGAAGGCGGGGAGGTTGTCGAACCACTCCCGCGCTTCGTCCGCCGTCTCGCCGTCCAAAGTAAACAGCCCCGGCTCAAGGCGGTTGCGCACCTTGAGAATCACGCCGCCCTTCGCCTCAAAGGCGCGCAGCAGCTTGTAGAAGGTAAGGGAGAGGTTAGTCAGCGCCGGCAGAATGACCAGCCGGTAGGCGGCCTTGCCGATCAAGAGTTCGCCCTTCGCGGCGGACCCCAGCTCCTCCACCAGCGCCTCGTCGGCGTAGTGGTGCGGAACCAACCGGGAATCAAGCGCCAACGTCAGGCTTTTCAGGCTCTCGGTGTAGAATTTCATCGCGTCCCGGCGGTCCTGAACCTGGTAGTGGACCCACGCCGACGACAGAGGATGCGCCACCAGAACCTCAGCCTCGGACCTCCCCTCGGCCAGCAGCATGCCGGTCCGGGCGAGGTAGTCGTTGACCATGCGGTATTCGGGCCACCACGGCTGATGGGTGAAGAAGGAGGCCGGGTAGTCGCGCTTGCGCAGTCCCCGCAGGGTATAGCTTTCGAGGTGCTGGCAGAAGAGGTTGACGCCGTGCGCGAACTGCTGGTTGGCCATCCAGCGGATGCCGGAGAAGTTGAAGTTCCAGCCGGTCATGGCGAAGCTCTCGGTCAGGATCTGCTTCTGGCCGACCTGATCCGCCGCCGAAACCAGCTGCGTCATGGCGACCGCCGAGGGCTTGGAGCGGCCGAGGTGGTCCATGCCGGGAATGTGGTAGTACTGGTACTGGGTCATCACCGAACCGTTGCTGTTGGTCTGCGCGTGGCAGGTCTCCTCCAGCACATGGTGGCCGGTGAGCTGCCAGCCGTGCGCGTCGCACCAGTCGCGGATCTGCTTCATGAAATTGATATTGAACAGCTTGGCGGCGAGGCTCCAGAAACGGATTCGCATGGCCCGGCTCCCCTCCATGACGAGGAAGAGCATGGGGAGCTCGGCGAGGAGCTCGCGGTTGTAGGCTTTTCGGTACTCCTCTTCGAGGACGAGGCTCCAGAGGAAGCCGTTGCGCGACAGCTGGGGTTCGTCGGTGAAAATCCCCTTCATATGCTTCAGCAGCTTTTTGGGGATGGTGTCGTAATAGTGCTGGTGGGTGACCCGCAGGAACTCCTTCACCACTTCCGGGTCGAGGTTGTCGACGTAATAGCTGTTGAGCTCGTAGTAGCAGCGCAGCACCGCGCCCTTGGTCCCTTTGGGGCAGGTCTTGCCGAGAAGGGTGACGCCGTCCGGCGTGTAGAAGGCGATGGAGTTTTCGCGCTTCGCCAGTTCGCCGGCGTCGCCGCTCTCCCAGCGGAGGTATTTCTGCTGATAGCGGGGGCCGAGCCCGTTGACCAGGCCGCCGCCGAAGCCGGAGGGCCAGCCGTTTTCGTCGTACAGCCAGCCGTTCATGCCGAGCTTGCCCGCTTCGTCGAGGCAGGCGTTGACGCACTCCATCCATTCACGGGAGAGGTAGGCGGTCTGCAATCCGCCGCGGGCGTGCATGAAGAAGCCGCCGATGCCGACGCGGTGCATTTCGCGGATCTGGCGGCGGAGCTCTTCGGGTTCGAGTTTATCGTTCCAGCTCCAGAAGGGAATGGGGCGGTAATCCGCCGGAATATCGGCGAGACGGAGGGACGGGACTTTTTTCATGATCGTCTTTTCTTTGAAATTCGTACGGACTCAATCCAGGTAAATATACTCTTCCGGAAGAAATCTTTCAAGTCGCGAACCGGATGGGTTGACATTATGAAGATCGAATGATATATTCAACCCTATTATGAAACGCTGTATTCTCATTACGATCCTGGTGGCCTTGGCGGTTGCTTTTTCGGCCCCCAAGGCGGAAGCCATGGACCCCGTGACCATTGCCATTCTCGCCCCTATTGCGCTCAAGGTGGCCGACGCCGCCAAGCCCTACATCATCCGGGGCTTGCTCAACGCGGGTAAATGCATGCTCAAAATGGGCAAGGACGTGCTGGAAATCTTCTACCTCCCCTTCGGTTTGATGGAGATGACTTTCGGGGCGCCTTTCGGCTTTTTCAAGAGCGGCTTCGTCCACCTGATCAAAGGCGGGATCGCCCCCTGCAAACTCGTTGTCCACACGCTGCTTCTGCCGGTTATGATGTTCGGCGTGAACGTCAACATATAGCGACGCCGGCCTTTGGCATGCCCAAATTTCTGGAAAAACGGGAGCGGCGCAAACACTTCGGACTGCTGAAAGAGTGGTACGGCGAAGAGCGCGCCTCCATGGAAATCATCGCCCACTCGGGGAAGCCCATTCCCTTCGATGAAGTGCTCGAAAACGTCTGCCGCCAGTTCCGTTCCCCGGAGGTAACCGCCTTCATCACCCTCGACTCGAACTGGGAAAAGATCGCCGGAGCCGCTTTCGCCCGCTTCACTCGCCCCTCCGGAATCCGCGACGGCATTCTCTATCTCGAAGTACGGCACAGCGGCCTCATCCGCGAACTCACCCCCTCGCTCGACCTCCTCCTCACCCAGGTCGCCGCCGCCATCGGCGACAACCTCTGCCAAGAAATCCGCCTGATCCCCTCCGGCACCCGCAAACGCTGACATTCTCGCCGTCTTGTAAAATTGGCCGAACGTCGGCCTCGGGGTACGGCGCCGCTCTCGCCGCGCCGCTCGTTAACCCGCATATTGCATGAAAAGGTCGATGCCTTGAGCAAAGATTTTGAGAATCAGCGAGTTGCAAAACCACAGACGATAACAAGTTATCGGCGAGGATTTTGTAAGTTGATGAG
>JAVBRV010000165.1:0-7613 GCA_031547585.1 Victivallaceae bacterium | reverse complement strand
TCCACGTGAAGAAAAGGGTTTTCGCCCTTCCCCCAATTCCCAACGCATTTTTATGAATGGAGGGGGTGGAAGCAGGCGACGGAGCGGGTGGGGTCGTTGGGGAGGGGGGTGAGAGTGGGGCGGGTTTGGCGGCATTGTTCGTCGGCGTAGGTGCAGCGGGGGTGGAAGGCGCATCCTTCGGGTGGGGAGAGGGGCGAGGGGACGTCTCCGGGGAGGATGATTCGTTTTTTGCCGTCGGCGTCGAGGGTGGGTACGGCGGAGAGGAGTGCCTGGGTGTATGGGTGTTTGGGGGAGTGAACGAGTTCGTGCGAGGGTGCGCTTTCGACGAGGCGTCCGAGATACATGACGAGGATGCGGCTGGAGATATGTTCGACGACGGCGAGGTCGTGGGCGATGAAGAGGAAGCTGCATCCGGTATCGCGGCGGATGTCGTCGAGGAGGTTGATGATGGCGGCCTGGACGCTGACGTCGAGGGCGGATACGGGTTCGTCGGCGACGATGAATCGGGGTTCGGCGGCGAGGGCGCGGGCGATGCCGATGCGTTGGCGCTGTCCGCCGGAGAACTGGTGCGGGTAGCGGTCGAGGGCGTTTTCGGGGAGTCCGACTTTTTGGAGGAGGTCGGCGGCGCGCCGGCGTCGTTTATCGTGTTCGAGCCCGGAGTGTAGGCGGAGGACTTCGTCGAGGGCGGAGAAGACGGTAAGCCGGGGGTTGAGGGATCCGTAGGGATCCTGGAAGATCATCTGGAAGTTTTTGCGTTCGCGGCGGAGTTCGCGTCCTTTGAGGGATGCCATGTTGGTGCCTTCGAGGCGTACTTCGCCGGCGAGGGGGTCTTCGAGGCGGACGAGGGCGCGCCCGAGGGTGCTTTTGCCGCATCCCGATTCGCCGACGAGGCCGATGGTTTCGCCGCTTTCGAGGGAGAAGCTGACGTCGTCGACGGCGCGGACGAAGCGGCGGGGTTTGAACCAGGAGCCGCGAAGGGGGTAGTAGACTTTGAGATTCCGAACCTCAAGGAGCGGCATCGGGCTTCCCTGCTTCTTCCTCCGCCTGGAAGGCGACCATGATGGTGGCGTTGTCGTAGGCGCCGGAGAGGAGGACGCTGCGCATGAGGAGGTTGACGGCTTCGCGCGGTGAGGAGGCGCTGCCGATGCAGTTGGAGAGGATGGATTCGGCCATGTACCCGTAGGCTCCGTCGGTACAGAGGAGGTAGCGGCTACCGGGGTTGCGGCGGAAGACGCGGCAGTCCGGCTGGAGGTCGACGCGGGGGCCGACGGCGCGGACGATGACGTTTTTCATCTTCTTGCCTTTTTTGTGGAGGGGCCGGCCGAATTCGCGTTCGTACTCTTCGGAGAGGGTATGGTCGCTGGAGAGCTGGAGCCATTCGCCGGCGGCGGTGAGTTCGTAGAAGCGTGAGTCGCCGGCGCTGGCCATGACGATGGAGTGTTCGAGGAAGAGGCAGGTGACGATGGTGCTGCACATGGGCCGGGGCAGTTGTTCGAAATAGTTCCGTTCGAATATTTTCCGATTGATGACGCGGATGTTGTCGCGGAAGAATTTTTCGGCCTGGAGGGGGGTGGAGAGCTCGTCGTCGGGCATCCGGAGATAGGCGTTGGCGAGGTCGCGGCAGCAGATGAGGCTGGCCATGGCGCCGTTGGAATGGCCGCCGACGCCGTCGGCGACGACGGCGAGGACGCTGTTGCGGTTTTCAGCGGTCATCTGACTGAACGTGTCTTCATTCGATTTGCGGATCAACCCGGGGTTGCTCTCTGCGGCAATGACGATTCCGGCGCGATTAGACATGGATTTACTTTTGTTCTTATGGAAATTCCCCCGCGAGCGCTTGTAAAGGCGCGCACGCCCATCTATTATAATAGCCGATCACTGTGCCGAATGCAAATCTGAAACCCGAAAAATGCCATGAGAATTCCGCCTCTTGTCCTGACGATCGTCCTTTTGACGCTTTCGAACGTATTTATGACCTTTGCCTGGTATGCCCATTTGAAGAATATGTCGAGCCGTCCGTGGCTGGTGGCGGTGGTGGCGAGCTGGGGGATTGCGCTCTTCGAATACCTGCTTCAGGTTCCGGCCAACCGGATCGGTCACGAGACGTTGTCGCTGGGCCAGTTGAAGATCATTCAGGAGGTGATTGCGCTGTCGGTATTCGTCCCCTTCGCCATGCTGTATATGAAGGAGGCGCTCACCTGGAACTATCTCTGGGCGGCGTTATGTATCGCCGGGGCGGTTTTCTTTGTGTTCAGGGGTTAAAAGAGGTTGAATTTTCAGAAAAAAGAAGCATTTTATAGAATGAATCAAAATAAGGAGAATTGGATATGCAGCAACTGATTGCCAAAACCGAAGTATTGATCGAGGCTTTGCCGTACATTCAGCGCTTTCGCGACGCGGTGGTAGTGGTGAAATTCGGGGGCAGCTCGATGGAAGACCCCGAACTGGTAAAGAGCACCATGCGCGACATCGTGCTTCTGGAAGCGATCGGCATCCGGCCGGTGGTGGTGCACGGCGGCGGCAAGGCGATTTCGGCCGAGTTGCGCAAGCAGGGGGTAGAGGTGCGCTTCGTCAACGGCCTGCGCTACACCTGCGACCAGACGATCAAGGTGGTGGATAGCGTCCTTCACAACGAGATCAACCGCGACCTGGTGCGCCTCGGCACGGAAGCGGGCGGCCGGATGATCGGCATTTCGGGCAAACGGATGCTGCGCGCGGAGCGCACCAGCACGGTCGACGCGGCCACGGGCGAAACGCTCGACATCGGCTTCGTGGGCGAGATCACCGGGGTGAACCCGACGCCGATTCTCGACGCTTTGGCGGCGGGCCTGACACCGGTGGTGACGCCGCTCGGGACCGGCGAGGATGGGACGGTCTACAATATCAACGCCGATACCGCCGCCTGCCGGGTGGCGGAGGCGCTTCATGCCCGCAAACTGGTGTTTCTGAGCGACGTCCCCGGCATTCTCTCCGACCGGAACGATGAGAAGACGGTGATTTCGACTATTTGCACGAATGAGATTGCCGGTTTGATCAAGGGCGGGGTGATTTCGGGCGGAATGCTGCCCAAGATCGAGAGCTGCGTCCGGGCGCTGAACGCCGGGATCAACAAAGTCCACATGATCGACGGGCGGGTGATGCATTCGCTCCTTCTCGAAATCTTTACCGAGCAGGGCGTCGGCACGCAGATCGTGCGTCCCGACTCGATTATGTGATGAAAGCTCCGCATTCGATCGTCTTGGGGGGCGTCAAACACAGCGGCAAGACCACGTTGGGGCGGCTTCTCGCGGCCCACTTCGGGGTGGAATTCGCCGATGCCGACCAGTGGATCGAGGAACGGTACGAACGGCAGTCGGGGGAGAAGCAGAGCTGTCGCGAGCTTTACCGCCGGTTGGGAGAAGAGGGATTCCGCCGTTTCGAGGCGGAGACGCTGGCGGAGGCATCCGCCGGGGAAACGCGGGTGCTGGCTTTGGGCGGCGGGGTGTTGTCGAACCCCTTTCTCGCGCCCGGTCGCCTGGCGGAGCTGGGGCTGGGGGTGGCGCTTTTCATCCCCCCCCGGCTGGCTTACGAGCGGATCCGGAAGAACGGGCTGCCGCCTTTTCTCGAGAAAGCGGCGGATCCGTGGCAGGAATTTCAGCGCCTTCACGCCGAACGCGAGGAGGCGCTGCGGAAGTTTGGATGCATCCATTTCGCCATTGAAGGGGAGCGGCCGCCGGAGGAGACGGCGGCCCGACTGATCCGGGTGATTGAACAATACTGGGGAGAAAAGGGAAAATGAGCGGGAACAGCTTCGGTGAACGCTTTTCGTTCACCACTTTCGGCGAATCGCACGGGCCGGCGGTGGGGGTGGTCATTGACGGCCTCCCGGCGGGCTTAAAAATCGACCTGGATTTCATTCAGCGTGAATTGGATCGACGCCGCCCGGGGCAATCCGAAATCACCACGCAGCGGCAGGAAGAGGATAAGCTGATGCTGCTGTCGGGGGTGTTCGAGGGGATTTCGACCGGCTGCCCGCTCACTCTCGTCGTCAAGAACCGCGACCAGCGAAGCGGTGATTACAGCACGCTGGCGAAGATTTTCCGGCCCGGCCACGCCGATTACACCTACCAGCAGAAGTTCGGAATCCGCGACTACCGCGGCGGCGGCCGTTCATCGGGGCGGGAGACGATCGCGCGGGTGGCGGCGGGCGCGGTGGCGAAATTGCTGTTGATGCGCTATGGCGTGTTGATCCGGGCCTGTGCGGTCGAGATCGCCAAGGTGAAGTGCAAGGAGTTCGACTGGAGCGCGGTGGAGGAGAACGTCTGCCGCGCCCCCGACCGGGCGGCCGCGGAGCGGATGAAGCGGGCGATCAAGGTGGCGCAGGAGGAGGGGGACAGTGTCGGCGGCGTGATTTTCTGCCGTGCCGAGGGGGTTCCGGCGGGGCTGGGCGAACCGGCTTTCGACAAGCTGGATGCGAAGCTGGCGCAGGCGATGCTGTCGATCGGCGGCGTCAAGGGAATCGAGTTCGGCGACGGTTTCGGCGCGGCGCGGTTGCGCGGCAGCGAGAACAACGACGAGTTGACTTTATCGGGTTACGCCAGCAATCACGCCGGGGGGATGCTGGGTGGAATTTCGAATGGCGCGCCGGTGGAGTTCCGGGTGGCGGTGAAGCCGACGCCTTCCATCGGAGCCAAGCAGCACTCGATTACGACGGACGGGAACCCGGTGAAATTCGAGATTCACGGGCGTCATGATCCGTGCCTGGTGCCGCGGGTGGTTCCGGTGGTGGAGGCGATGACGGCGCTGGTGCTGGCGGACCTGGCGCTGCGCCGACAGACGGACCGCGTGAACTAAAAAAACAAAAAGAAAACTTAAAAAATAGGTTGCGCAGCAACCGTGCGCCCCCGGCCGAGCCGGGACGCAGTCCAGCGCGCGGATAGCGCTGGTCGCTCGCCGAAAGAATTTTCGGTGAGCGAAACGCGGTCTTTGAGGTAGTACCGACCGGCGGAGCGCTGCCGATAAAAGACGGCGCAGCCGGTCTTTTATCGAGCCGCAGCGCGCGGAGCCGCGGCCGGAAACCGTTATTACTCGCGCCCGGCCAGATACCCTCTCGCTCACTCGGCCCACGAGGTCAAGACGGAGGGACATGGAGCTGGATGCAGTTTCACCCCAAAGACCAGGCAACGTGAACGGCGCTCTGAGGACAGAGCGCCCTACCTTGGAGGCTCAGTCCGGCTGATGCCGGGAGTGAAGAGTGAAAAGTGGAACGTTATCGGGCAAGCCCGATACTCTCTTGTCTATGGGCCAATGCCGATATAAAAATTTCAGGAGAATACGATGACGACAGCCGCAGCGGCTCCCCCGGTGGAAAAGCCGGAGATGAAGTTTCGCCGGGTCGGCGGATCCTGGCAGCTTTCCTTGCAGGATTTCACCGACCTTGCCCGGGTGCTGGAACTGGATGAAGCGCACTGGGCGCTGACCAGCGTCCGGCTGGACGCCATGCGGACCGATTTGCAGTTCCTGAAATTCCTCGATGCTGACCAGAATGGAGTCATCCGGGCGGATGAGGTGAAGGCGGCGGTGCGCTGGTTCACCACCATGATCCGGGCGGAGAAGATCGTGAACCTCGGCGGCGAAGAGCTGCCGGTGGCGGCGATCAACACCAAAGCGCCCGGCGGCCCGCTGCTGAAGAGCGCCGCCGGCATCATTTTACGGAACCTGGGGAGTCCGCATGCGGAGAAGATTACGCTCTCCCAGATCCGCAACGACAAGGAGATCGTCAACCCGACCAGCTGCAACGGCGACGGCGTGATTACCGTGCCCGGACTCACCGAAGCGGGGGCCTCCCCGGAGCTGTTGAAATTTCTGGGCGACGTGATGGCCCAGGGCGGAACAGTGATCGATGTATCGGGCGCGCCCGGCATCGACGGCGCGCTGCTGGAGAAATTCGCCGCCGACGCCGCCCTCTATCTCGGCTGGCTGAACGCGCCGAAGAATTCACCGGAAACCTTGGTTCCTTTCGGTGAGGAGACTGCCGGATTTTCCGCCCGGCTGGCCAAAACCCGTTCACAGATCGACCAGTTTTTCCTCAGCGCGGCGGCCCTGGACTTCCTCGCCGACGCGCCGGACCGGCTGAAGAAAGTGGACGCCGCCGCCGACATCCTGACCCCTGCCGGAGTCGCCGGATTCCTCGCCGGAATCGCCATCGCCCAGCCGACGCCCGAAGGGATGCTCGACTTCGATGGCGCGCTCAACCCCCTCTACGCGGCGGAACTCTCCGCGCTGGCGGCGACGACGCCGATGCAGGCCTTCCTCAAGGAGGGCAAGCTCTCGTACGCCGACTGGCAGGCGCTGAAAGCGAAGCTGGCCCCCTACGAAGCCTGGTCCGCCTCGAAACCGGCGACGGTATTCGAGAAATTCGACCCCGCCGAGCTGGCCGCCAAACTGGCCGACGGCAGCATCGACCGGCTGCGCAAATTCATCGCCGCCGACCTCGCGGTTTCAGCGGAATTGAACGAAACCGACACCCTGCTGAAGCTGATTCTCTACCACCGGTATCTGCCGGAACTTCTCAATAACTACGTGTCGCTCTCCGGCTTGTTCAATCCGCGCACTTTTTCGATGATCCAGGCCGGCAGCCTGGTGATCGACAGCCGCCACTTCACGTTGGTGACCCCCGTCTTCGACATCGCCGAGCATAAACGGATCGCCACCTTGAGCGACATCTGCGTGATGTACCTCGAAGTCGTCACCGGCCCCCCGGCGGCCCAGAAGAAGATGAACCTCGCCGTCGCCGTCACCTCGGGGAGCATGCGCAACCTCTTCGTCGGCAAACGCGGCATCTTCCTCGCCCCCGACGGCGCCTCCTGGGATGCCCGGGTGATCGACTTCATCCAGCAGCCGGTATCGATCTCCGAAGCGCTGAAAATGCCCTTCTTCCGCTTCGGCGAATTCATCGGCAAACAAGCTGATAAGTTCTTCAGCTCCAAAAGCTCCGACGCCCAGAAGATGCTGGAAGCCGACTTCGGCAAAGCCGCCACGAATATGACCGCCCCCGCTCCCGTAAAGGCGCAGACCCCGGCCGTCTCCGGCTCGATGATGCTGATGGGCGGCGGCATCGGCATCGCCGCCATCGGCAGCTCCGTCGCCTTCATCGCCAAGTCATTGCAGAATATCTCGATTCTCAACGTGCTGGCGGTGCTCTTCGGCATCATCCTGATCTTCGGGGGACCGATGGTGGTCATCAGTCTCGTCAAGCTCTTCCGGCGCAACATGAGCCGTTTTCTCGAAGCCAACGGCTGCGCAGTCAACCGTCACATGCGGCTGTCACGGCGCATGGGCGATATCTTCAGCCACGCGCCGCCCCTGCCGCAATCCGCCCTCATCAAAGGCGACCTCGTCAATCTCTTCCGGCCCGAAAAGAAACGCAAAGTCCATTGGGGATATTATCTGGCGCTGGCCGTAGTCCTCCTGATCGCAGCCGCTGTTTACTGGTATGCCTATCTCCGCCCCGCACCAACTCCGCCTCCTGCTGTTGTCGAAGCATCCGCTGCTCAGCATTAACAGCGGTTCTCGCTGGGGCAGCCTGCCCCAGCCCCTCCGGCGGGCTCCGCCCTGCACCCGCAAGGGCTACC
>JAVBRV010000052.1:0-4556 GCA_031547585.1 Victivallaceae bacterium | reverse complement strand
TCCGCCGGAACGCTGCCTCACGGTCTCCTACCCGCCGCCACCGGAGCACCGCCCCTACACCGGTTACGCCTTCTCCCGGCCCAACCGTCAGGCTGCCGACGCCGCCGTCGAAATCATGGAGAAACTCTTCTTCCGCGGCGAACCGGGGCCGCACCACATCCAGCTCGAATATCAGCTTCTCGCCTGTAACGGAACCCAACGAAAGGAAGTGACGGAATGAAAAAGCAGAGAAAAAGCATTACCTTTACGCTGATCGAGCTTCTGGTAGTAATTGCCATCATCGCCATTCTGGCGGCCATGCTTCTCCCCGCGCTGAACCAGGCCCGCGAACGGGGCAAAGCCACGCAATGCACCGGCAACCTGAAGCAGATCGGCCTCGCCAACGCCATCTACATCGATACCTACAAGGGATTCGCGGTGCCGCCGGGCGGCGGCATCACCGGCGCCGCCGGCCCCAAGCGCTGGAGCCTGAACCTGGAGGAGTGCGGTTTCCTGCCGACGCGCAGCAACGCCCTCTTCTGCCCCTCGCTCCCGCCCTTCAACTATGCCGAGGCCGAAAAGCAGACCGTCTACAACTCCGGCGTCCGCTATGTCACCTACGGCATCAACAGCTACATCAAGGCCGATCCGCAGGCCTGGAACTGGACCGCCCCCATGAACCTGAGCGACGTCAACCGTTTCTTCAAGTGGAACACCGGAACCGGTTCGCTCAAGCTCAAGCCCTCCACCTGCCCGTGGTTCGCCGACTCGGCCCAGTTCGAAGCCGACCTGGTCACGCCGCAAGCCCAGAACTGGGTCTTCTTCTACCCGTACCCGGATACCGCCCAGCTGAAGCATAAAGTTCATCTGCGCCACAACCGCCGGGCCAATCTGCTCTTTCTCGACGCCCACGTCAGCGCCGCCGAACGAAGCCATATGATCCGCGACTACAAGTTCGCCGACCGCCCGGCCAACGCCAACAACTCCGCCATCGCCTACTGAAGGAACCTCTATGAAAAAGCTGCTGCTGCCCCTCCTTTTCCTCTCCACTCTCCTCCGGGCCGACGACCCCTTGCTGTTCCACGCCGACGCCGCCGCGTTGAAAGAGTGGCGCCTGACCAAGACCCGCGCCGAAGCCGCCGAAGTCGCCGACTCCGCCGGGCGGCACATCCGTTACAAACTCTCCCCGGAGGCGAAGCCCATGGATTCCTACTGGACCATCACTCAAAAGGTCAGCCTCGGCAGCATCCCCACCGGCTACAGCTTCACCGCCAAGGGGGGACACCCCGGTCTTCTGGTCGGGGTCCGTTTCGCGGACGCCTCCGGCGAACAGTTCCAATACCGGGTGACCACGGCCAACTGGCAGGATTTTCAAACGACCCACGGACAGCTTCCCCTCGGTCCCGGCCTGACCTCGATCTGGGGCGGCGACGGCAATAAGAAGGTGGATCTGCCCGTCACCGCCGTTACGCTGGAATTCCGCAAATTTTCCCAAGAGCTGGAGGGCGAGATGGTGGTCAGCGACTTCAAGCTCTTCGGCCCGCCGCCACAGGAACTGCTGCAGCCAACGGGAGACGCCAAAATCGCCCTCGCCCGCCGCGCCGCGCCCGACATTCATAAGCCCGGATTCGAAACCTTCGACCGCTCCAGCCCCCTCCCCCTCAACCGCGCCACCGCCGCCTTCGCCGAAGGACCGCCCCCCAAGGCGGGCAAGGATATCGCGGGAACCTTCTACTTCAACTACGACGACCGCCATCTCTACATCGCCGCCGACATCCGCGACGCCTTTCTTTCGGTCAAGAAGGACAACAAGCCCTACCTCAACGACGGCATCGAGCTCTTCTTCGACGGCCGGAACGACTCGCTGCTCCACTCTTCCGGCCCCGACGATTATCAGCTGGTGATCAATCCGGGGTCGCCCCCCCGGCTCACCATCTACCGCAATCCCGACTCGGCCTGGCTGATGGCGGCGACCGAACTCGTCTCCGAAACCGTTCCCGGCGGCTACCTCCTCAAGGTGAAAATTCCCCGCGAGGCGCTGAAGGGATTCGACCCGGG
Organism: Victivallaceae bacterium; assembly: GCA_031547585.1. Lineage (GTDB taxonomy): Bacteria > Verrucomicrobiota > Lentisphaeria > Victivallales > Victivallaceae > Victivallis. The sequence goes on along the minus strand of JAVBRV010000052.1, from coordinate 2,519 downwards.
AAAACAGGCCGCCGGCTTCGAACTCGTCCTCTGCGACAGCGACAGCAGCGCTTTCCGGCGGCTTTTCTGGAGCGGGAGCAAAGATGAAGAGGCGCCGCTCCGCTGGGGCCTCCTCGCCTTCGACCCGGTCGCGCCGGGACTCCTCGAAGCCGCCGTCGCCTCGCGCCGGGAACGGCTGGAAGCCCTGAAACCGCCGCGGGAAACGGCGGGAAAAGCCCACTTCGGCGCGCCCCAGATCCTCGCCAACCGGATTCTTACGCCGAAAATCGAAAAGTTCGCCAAAGTCGAAGGCGTGGTCGACCTCCTCGCCGAATACCTCAACCCCTTCGACTTCGATGACGTAAACCTCACGCTCGACATCACCGGTCCCGACGGGAAAACGACCCGGATCGACGGCTTCTTCCACGAAGAGTACAGCGAACTCGAATACGGCCTAAAATCCACCGGCAGACGCGATTGGCGCTGGCGTTTCACCCCGACGCTCCCCGGCGAATACCGGGCGGTCACCCGCCTCGCCGACGCGAAGAAGCACACGGCGGAACTGCCGGAAATCCGCTTCACCGCCGCCGATTCGGAGCGTCCCGGCTTCCTCCGCGTCAGTTCGTACGACCCCCACTACCTCCGTTTCGACAACGGCAGCTTCTTCTTCGCCCGCGGCTACGCCAACCACCTCTGGAACGATAAGCGGATCGACTACTATTACAAGCACCACTTCAACCAGCTCGCCTGGGCGAAATGCAACTACACCAGCGTCAATTTCGAAGCCCTCTCCAACTGCGGCTTCCGCCTCGGCGAAGGGTCGAAGATCAACTACTCCATGCTGAACGCCGCCCGCATCGACCACACCCTCGAACTCGCCGAACGGCGCGGCATCTACCTCATTCCCTGCCTGATGCAGACCCACTGGGGCATGACCAAGCACTGGAAGAACAATCCCTTCAGCGTTGAAAACGGCGGTCCCTGCCGAACCCCCGAAGAGATGTTCACTCAACCCGAAGTGCTGCGCAATGTCTATAACCGCCACCGCTACACCGTCGCCCGCTACGGCTACAGCCCCAACATCCTCGGCTGGGAGCTCTACAACGAAGTCGAATACACCGATAAATACCAGAAGGATCAGGAGGGCGTCTTCGACTACCTCACCAAGCTCGCCCGCTACCTGCGGGGAATCGACCCCAATAAGCACCTCATCTCGACTTCGTGCGCCACCGGCAACCGGGTGCAGCCGTCGCCGGACTTCGACTTCACCATCATTCATTGCTACGGGCGCGATATCGCCGACCTCTTCCACAACCGGATGATTCCCAACCTAAAATATCCCAAGCCCGTCGTCGGCGGCGAAATCGGCATCACCCATCCCCAGGCGTCCGAAGGGGAGAAGCTCGACCCCGAAGGCGTGTCGCTCCACAACAGCATCTACATCAGCCTGCTCGCCGGAGCCGCCGGAACCAACCTCCATTGGTGGAACCAATATATGGAGCAGGTCGACCGCTACGAGCACTTCCGCTACTTCGCCGACTTCACTGGCGGCATCGAGTTCGACAAAGAGAAGGTCCAGCCCTCGCAGCTCACCGTCGACTTCCCCGCCGGAACCGCCGTCATCCGCGAACAGAAACTCCCGGCGGAACTCAAATGGCCCGACGCGGGGCGTTATCCCTTTCACCTGATCCGCGACCGCCGCATCTGGAAGGAGGTCGGTTCCGACAGCTTCAAAGAGGAGATCGACGGCGATACCGAACACATCGCCGTCACCGAAACCATTCCCGGCCTGATCTTCGGGAAAGCCCGCCCCGAACTGCCGGGCAAACTGGAAATCCGCCTCGCCGCCCGCTCAAGCGGCACCCTCCGCCTCCGTCCGGGCGCGGTCGGCACGCAAGGCGCGCGTCTTGAACTCCACCTTGACGGCAAACCCGCCCTCTCCGCCGAACTCAAGGACCACGACGGCCAAAACAATCCCGCCGCCGATGAGAAATTCGACCTTCTCACCCTCCCCATCCCCCGCGGCAACCACACCCTCACCATCATCAATCAAGGCAAGGACTGGTTCTCCATCGCCGACCTCACCCTCGACAATCTCGACCCCGCCGCCACCAATCCAGGAGTCCGCGTCTACGCCCTTACCGGCAACCGGACCTCCATCCTCTGGGTCCAGAACATCCGCAGCACCTGGTACTACAGCTCCGTCGGAGAACAACCCGAAATCATCCGCGCCAACACCGTCGACTTCCCCGTCCGTCAAGACGGCAAGTTCCGCGTCCGCTTCTTCGACACCTGGCGCGGAACCTTCTCCTCCCCGCAAACCATCACCTCAAAAAACGGCCTCCTCCATCTGACGCTGCCCGACTTCACACGCGACATCGCCATCCGGGTTGAAGCTCTCTAAGGTTGTGCTGCTTACCAACGGTTCTCGCTGGGGCAATCTGCCCCAGACCCCCGACCAGGGCGCTGCCCTGGACCCGCAAGGGGCGGTGGCCCCTTGACCCGACATACGGGTTGCGAGCGCGACGACTTTTGTGCCC
>JAVBRV010000306.1:0-8070 GCA_031547585.1 Victivallaceae bacterium | reverse complement strand
CCGTCTGCAGCTGGCGCTTGACGATGAAGTCGTTCAATTCCCGCAGATAGGCGTTCAGCTCCTTGCCGCCGGTATCGACCGTGCTTTTATCGGCCTGGAGGTAGTAGATGAACACCTGCCCGAGACCGGTGGAAATGGGGCCCAGCTCCGGCTTCGGCGTACCCGGGGGCAGCAGCGACTCCGCCGAACTCAGCCGTTCGGCGACCAATTGCCGGGCGAAATAGATATCCACCGAGTCCTTGAAATAGACGTAGATTGCGCCCAGCCCGAAGCCGGAGGTGGATTTCACCTCGCTGACGCCGGGGAGTCCGCTCATGGCGGTTTCGATGGGTTGAACCACCATCAGCTCCACCTCTTCGGCGGCGAGGCCGGGCACTTCCGCGAAGACCGGCACCATTACCGGACTGATGTCGGGGAAGGCGTCCTGCGGAATCTCCCGGTAGCAGTAGATGCCGTAGCCGATGACGCCGAACAAGAGGAGGATGACCAGCCACTTGATATGCAGAATGATTTCGATCAATTTTTTCATGGTCGTACTGTCCCGCCGATCAATGGCCGTGGCCGTCGCCGACCATGCCGCTGGCCATCAGGATGGCCTTGAGCCCGAAAGCGCCCCGGGAGACGTACTTCTCTTTGGCCGCCAGCCCTTCGAGAATCTGCGTATAGCCGTTCTCGCTTTTGCCGGGGGTCACGTCTTTCGGCGAAAAGCCGTCCGCGACCGGGACGAAGACCACGGTTTCGCCGCCGATCAGCTGAACCGCTTCCGCCGGAACCAGTACCGAATTCCCTTCGTCGGGGAAGCGGAGGGTCCCCGTGGCGAAGGAGCCGGGCCGGGCGTTCGCATCCGGGTCCTCGATGGTCACGCGCACGAGTCCGGTCCGGGTGGCTTCGTCGATGACGGGGGCGACGTAGACGACTTTCCCCTTATAGGTTTTCGCCTGCTTCGAGGTTTTGGCGAGAGAGACGGCGGTTTTGATGTCGACGGGCATGCCGGTCGCGATCTGTGAAATTTCCGACTCATCCGCCCGCAGGTCCAGCCAGGGGTGCGACAGATCGCTGACGACGAAGATCACCTTGGTGTTGTCTTCCGCGAAATTCTCCCCCACGGTGACGTCTTTTTTGAGGACCGTGCCGTCCCAGGGAGCTTTCACCTCATAGAGGGTGCAGACCAGCTCCGCCTGGGCGTGCTCGGTGAGGTGGCTGGAGTGATCACCATTCAGGTTCAGCGATTTCAGCAGGATTTCGGCCCGCTGGCGCGCGACGACCGCATCGGCGTGATCCTTTCGGTAGCGCAGATAATCCTTTTGCGACATGCTCTTGGAGTCGTACAGCTTCTGCGCCATTTCGAGCTCGGTCCGGGTGATTTTCTCCTGCTCCAGCGCCATGTTGAAGTCGGAGAAATACTCCCCCAGCTTGTGACTGGTGATCCTGGCCAGAACCTGGCCTTTTTTGACCCGGTCCCCCTCCGACGCCAGAACTTCCGTGACGAAGCCGGGCATTTTCGGCATCATATTGGCGGTTCGATCCATATTCAATTGGATTTCGCCGGGCAGCTGCAGCAGGTTCTCCAGGCTGCCGGTTTCCGCCTGGGAGATATGCAGATCGAGCAGCTGGCGCTGCTTCGGCGTGACTTCGACGGCCGGTTTGTCTTTGTCGTTATCATGGTCGTGGTCGTCGGCGGCGCGGAGGGGGAGGGTGAGGCCGCCGAAGGTCAGGAGGCCGGTCAGGAGGGAAAGGATAATCTTCTTTTGCATTCTCGATTCTCGTTAGGTTATGCCGGGTGATACTGGGCCAAAAGCACGGCAACCTCTGAACTGCCGGTTCGGGAGTTCGGATGGGATGCCGGTTCGGAATCGAGGGGTCAACAGCGCAGGGCGTGCTGTTGCAGGAATAGCTTTGGCCGCAGCTCCGGCTCGGGTCTGGCCGGACTGGCGGCGAAGGAAACCGTGAAAAGGCGGAATCGCTCCGGAAGCACTGCTGTGGCGGGAGGAACCATCCCCTCCGTATCGGCGATCCGGCTGATTTTCCCCTGATCGCATTTCCGGAAGTGCTGACTCTCGTCGCAATCGCCGGAGGGAATTCCGTGGACTTCGATTTCGGTCTGTTCATACGAGGCGGCCGCGCTCGATGGATGCTCATGAAGCGTATTGCAGAGCAAAAAGCAAAAGCAAAGCTGTTGTGCCGTCACTAGCAGGACCGACACAACCGATCTCCACATTTTCGCCTTACCGGTTGCTGAATGCATAATATGGGAGTAATGTAATCTGCCTCCTGGCGTTTTTCAAGCGGGGGAGGGGGGCTATATTCGGAATTCTACAGAGAGTTCGGCGTCGCTGTTGCCGCCCGCGGCCAGACGCCAGGGGGCCGGTTCCAGGCGGAAGACGCCTTGGGCGTCGTAGCAGCCCAGCGCTTCGTCGGTCAGTTCCGCTTCCACGATTCGGGATTCGCCCGGGATCAGGTGGATCCGCTCGAAGGCGCAGAGTTCACGGATCGGGCGCATGATCCGCGACTTCAGGCAGGTGAGGTAGAATTGCACCACCTCGTCGCCCGCCATTGTACCCGTGTTGCGCACCGTGACCGAGGCGCGGCGGCTCACCACCTTCAGCTCCGAATAGGCGAAGGTGGTGAAGCTCTCGCCGTAACCGAAGGGAAGGCGCGGCTTCGCCGGGGTATCCACGTAGTCCGAACGGAGCGTCAGGGGGTTGTAGAACACAGGCAGCTGCCCCTCCGAAAGCGGAATCGACACCGGCAGCCGCCCCGCCGGATTCACTTTGCCGAACAGCACCTCCGCCACCGCCCGGCCGCCGAACTGGCCGGGATACCAGGCCAGCAGCACCGCCGCCGCCCGGCCCAAGAGCTCATTCAACACCAGGGGACGCCCCTGGATCAGCACCGCGATCACCGGCTTCCCGGTGGCGCACAGCGCTTCCAGCAATTCCAGCTGAACGCCGGAGTAGGTCAGGCTGGCGCGGTCGGTTCCTTCACCGCTCTCCTTCTCGCTCTGTTCGGGCGGCAGCACCTCCGGCATGGCCGCGCCGGTTTCGCTCCGCACCATCTGCGAACCATATTTGGTGCTGCAGCCGCCGAGGGCCAGCACCACCGCGTCGGCCCGGTTTGCCAGCTCCACCGCTTCCGCGAAGCCGGAACGATCCGGGGTGCGGATGCCGCAGCCCTTGGCGTAGAAGACTTCGACTCCGGCGGCTTCGGCCTCTTGCCGGAGGCCGTCCAGCACGGTGACGACCGCCTCGCGCTGCTGGGGCGCGCTGTAGTCGCCGAGCTGGTTCATCGGGCTGTCGGCGTTGGGGCCGATCACCGCGAGGGAGCGGATTCCCGCAAGCGGCAGGATGCCTTCGTTTTTCAGCAGGCACATCGCCTTTCGCGACGCTTCCAGCGCGGTGGCCCGGTGATCGCGGCAGCCGACCAGCTCCACCGGCTTCCCGGCGGCGTAGGGGTGCTCGAAAAGGCCGATTTCGAATTTGACCTTGAGGATGCGTCCGGCGGCCCGGTCGAGGTCGCTTTCGTCGATCAGCCCCCGGCGGAACGCTTCGGCGAGTCCGGCCGAATGCATGGGGAGGCACCCTTCGTCGACGTCGCATCCGGCTTTGATCGCCAGCGCCGAAGCTTCGGCGTCGTCTTCGGCGAGGCGCTGCCACTTCAGCCGGGGAATCGCGCCGCGATCGGAGACCACGAAACCGTCGAAGCCGAGCTCTTCGCGCAGAATTTCCGTCAACAGATGGTAGCTGCCGGAAGAGGGCTCGCCGTCGATGTCGCTGTAGGCGCTCATGATCGACTTGGCCCCCGCCCGGATCGCCTCGCGGAAGGGGCGGAGCTGGCAGTTGCGCAATTCAATGGGGCCGAGGTGCGACGGCGCGGAGTTGTGTCCCCCCTCGGGGCTGCCGTGCCCGGTGAAGTGCTTCAGGGTCGAAACCACTCCGGCGGAGGTGATCCCCCGCACCATTTCGCGGCCGAACGCCGCCGTCAGGAAGGCGTCTTCGGAGTAATTCTCTTCGGACCGCGACCAGCGCGGTTCGCGCACCACGTCGAGAATCGGGGCGTACACGGTTTGCACCCCCGCCGCGCGGGCTTCGACGCCGATCACCCGGCCGATCCGGTTCATCAGGTCGCGGTCCCAGGTGGAGCCGAGCCCGAGCCCCGTGGGGAAAACCGTCGCCCCCAGCGCCATCAACCCGTGCGGCGCCTCCTCGGCGATATAGAGCGGAATGCCGAGACGGGAGTGTTCGAGAATATAGCGTTGGAAGAGGTTGAGCGCCTCCGTCATCTTCTCCGGGGGGACGCCGTTATTCCAGTCTTTGCCGGTCCACCAGTCCGCCCGGATGAGACCGTAGAGCGAACCGATCGGGCAGGCGGCCACCGTCTCCTTGAACTCGCGCTTCAATGCATAGCCATCGGCGGTCCGCTCGTAGGAGCGGAAGCCGTCGAGCTTGCAGAGCTGGCCGATTTTCTCGTTGACCGTCATCGCCGCCAGCAGCTCCCGGGTGCGGGCTTCGGGCGACAGCTGCGTATTCATCCATTTTTTCATTGCGGGCCTCCGTTGTTTTCTTCTATACTCAATTAGGGTGAAAACTTGAAATTATTTTTGAGTTGCTTTGCCATGGATTTTTTTCTTTTCCCGCAGAGCGATACAGAGTATCGCGCGAGGATAAAAGGAAAAAATACATTCAAAGCGGTCAAAAAGAATTCAAGTTTTTAACCTGATTGAGTATATCATACCGAAAATCCCGGTGTTTGCAAAAAGAGCGGCCTCCTTTTTTCATGCAAAGGCCATGCAAAATTTGACAGAACCCCTCCGGAACGGTATTGTACAGGCATGAAACGAAAAACCAACATCACCGAAATCGCGAAGCTGGCGGCGGTCTCCCCCTCGACCGTGTCGCGGGCGCTGAACAACAGCTCCTTGATTCCCCTTGAGACCCGGCGGCGCATCCTCGAGCTTGCGCGGCAGCTGGAGTACCGGCCGCACACCACCCGTTCGCGGCTTCTCGCGCTGCTCTTGGATCTCCCCGGCAGCGCCTATACGCAGCAGCTCCTGGCGGCGGTTCAGCAGTCCGCTTTCGAGCGGAAGCTGCGGTTGGAGCTGATTCTGCCGGACGCGCTGGAGGAGCTGAAGAACCGGCTCTATTACGGCGTTCTCCTCCTCTCCTCCTGGCCGGAGGAGCGCCTTCGCGAGTGGCCGGAGACGATTTCCCTGCCTCTCGTCCGGATCAACGGCCGGAGCTATCCGCAGCACGATATTTACGCGGTCGCTTCGGACGACGCCGGGGCGGTGGCGGAGGTCATGCGGCGGTTCCGCGCGGCGGGGCACCGGCGGATCGGCTTTCTGCTCGCCGGTTCCCTCGTCGTCTACAACAACCCCCGGCGGCTCGAAGCCTACCGGGGGGAGTGCGCCCTTCACCACCAGCTTACCCTGGAGGAGCTGGTGGAAAACCCCGACGCCGAACGGGTGGAGGCCGCCTTCAAGCGGCTGCTGGGGAAGGGGATCACCGCTCTTCTGTACCTGACCCCGGTGACCGTCAATTTGCAGGAGCTGCTGGGGCGGCTCCGCCTCCGGGTGCCGGAGGAGCTGTCGCTGGCGGTCTGGGAGATGCTGGGGTTGCCGGAGAACCACCGTCCGCCCTATCTCTGCGCCACCCAGGATTACCGGGCGCTGGCGGAGAACGCCTTCAACCTTCTCGACCGTCTCGCTGCCCGCCAGAGCCTTCCCACGCAGGTTGAAGTCCCTTACCGCTGGAGCGAAGCGCCCAGCATTTCCGCCCGGAAAGCGTATTAGGGAGTTGTTTTAAACTTCTCGAGAAACATCTGAGCATTTACCGGCAGCAGCTCCATTTCGGGCGCTTCGCCCCGGATCTGCCGCGATACCTCCGCCTGGACGCCGGGGATTCCCTCGCTGCCCTGGCCCACCGCCAGCCAGCAGAGCTGAGCCGCCACCCCCGCCAGCAGCAGCCAGACCGCGTACCGCCGGATCGAACGCGAAGCCGAAGCCGTGTAAAACAGCAAAAACAGCAGTACCGCCAGAAATACATTGAAGTAGCTGCCGAAAACCACCTCCGGCCCCAGAATGGCCGGATGCCGGATCACCATCATTCCGCCGCAGACAATCATCGCCGCCAGCGCGACCGCCAGCGGTAAGCGGTTGGCGAATTTACGGGCGGCCATGAGCCAGAGTCCCGCGATGATTACCCCGGCGCCGACGGCGTACCACCCGGTTAAGCCGAGAAGTTGAAACCCGAGATTTCCCCCGACATAGACCGCCCCTTTCCTCAGCAGCGGCAGGGGAGGGGGCGTTTCCGGCTGCTGATACGAGAAATCCGGCCAATAGCCGTTCACCGCATGAATGATCGAGGGGGCAATCCAGCTGTTGCAGATTGCGCCGGCCAGCACGCAGCCGAACAGAACGACGGTGAAAACGGCGAAACGGCGCGAACTGAAAAGAGCGAGGCGATCCGGAGCCAGCGCCAATAGGAGAGCAGCATAACCGGCGAACGCGGCCGTGAAAAACGCTCCCTGCCGGTCGGCGAGATTCAAGGCCAGCAAAAGCGCGGCCATTCCCGCCGCCGTCGCGAGTTTCCGGGTGCGGGTCAGGCGCACCGCCAGAAACAGCACCGCCACCGCCAGCAGCGCCGACAGGGGCTTGGCGGAGCGAAAAAAGCTCAGCCCGCCGGTTCCCGCGGCCAACACATACCAGAAAGTCCCCAGGTTAACGAGAGTTCCACCGAGGCGCGGGAAATTCCGTCGCGCCTCGTATTGAAACAGCCAAACCGTTGCCACGGTGGCGATCATCGAGGTCGCCGACCACCAGAAAATCAGCTGATGCCGCAGCAGCGCCAGGATGACGGTGGCATCGAACCAATCGAGAAGGTAGCTCAGCTCCCGCGCCTGGTAGAAATTCCAATCATTCAAAGCGGGGTCGAAAATCAGTTCGAGCAGCGGCCGATCTGCGGAATAGTGGAGCAAAAAGGCATAACTTTCACCATTTAACTCGCTTGGCGTCAGCAGCAGTTTCAGTGCCAATGCCAACAGCGCCACCACGGTTCCCGCCGCAGCGGCCTTGAAAAGGGAGCGCTTCTTCATGGCAGCTCCCATTTCTTCATATAGCTCTGGATCCGGTCGCGCAACTCGGCGGAGTTGATCTGCCCGGCATGATTCAACAATTCGCGGCAGCAGTGGCCGAGCAGGGCCCGGTCGGGGCGGTTGCCCGGCACTTCGACGAAATTCAGATAAAGCAGCATGACCGGTATGGAGTCGCGTTCAATGCCGTGCCGCAGCCAGGCGGTGGCCAGTTCCGGGCGTCCGATGGCCGAATAGTAGGCGGAAACCTTCCAATAATACCCCGGCGGCTGTAACGAGCCGGGATTCTCCAGGATTTGCAGCGACGCCTCCTGAGCCGCGCCGCGGCGGGAGAGTTCCGCATACTGCTCCGGCAAAGCGGATTTCCGCCGGTTCCAGTAGGCCTGGGTAGCCAGGGTGACCACGACCGCGCACCCGATCAACAAACCGGCGAGCAACCGTTGCCCCCGGGGTATTCCCGTTCCGAGCATGAAGCGATATTCCTTATGGCCAATTTCGAAAGCTGATGGGGCAACCATACATCAGTTTATCATGGTTTTCAAGTAAAGTCAGTCGAAAACCATCGACTTTTCCGGCGCGATTGGCTATATTTTGATTAACAATGTGCCATTTTATGCAAAAGCTCTGCAAAAACCTCTCCGGCGATTGATTCCGGAGAGGATCGCTCTGTGGCGGCGATCATTATGACCTTCGTAGAGAAGCGGATAGGCTGAGGGATGCGTGCACAGCCAGCTGGCGCTCGCTGTTCGCGGTCAAGGGCGGTGTAGGTTATGGATAGATTTAAAAGGTATGTGCCGTACAGATCAGCGGCCGGTAACAAATTCGAAGAAGGGCGTCGGGGAGGCGAGTTTTGCGGTGTCGATGACCAGTTCGAGTTTGTCCGCGTTCCGGGTGACCGGAATCTCCTCGCCGCGTTCGCCGTTCAGCTTCAGGGCGTAGAGCTTCGGCGCGGCTTTTTCGGGCGGGGCGTCGATCGAAAGCACA
>JAVBRV010000329.1:0-10486 GCA_031547585.1 Victivallaceae bacterium | reverse complement strand
CGGCGTCGCCACCGACCTGGGGTGTGTCAATAAACTCGCCGCCGACCGGCTGCGGGATTGCGACGCCCTCGTCCTCGAAAGCAATTACGACCGCGATATGCTGCGCAACTCCGACCGGGGGCTTCACCTGAAGCGGCGGATCCTGGGGCGGCATGGCCACCTCGACAATGTCGCCGCCGCCGAGGCGCTGGCCGACCTTCTCACCCCCCGGACCCGCCTGCTTCTGCTCGCCCATCTCAGCAGCGAGTGCAACGACGAGGCGATCGTCCGCAAGCTCTTTACCGCCCGGCTGGCGGAGCTGGGGCGCTCGGACGTCGAATGGGGGATCGTCGGGCAGGAGGCGCCGCTCGGCTCATTCCTCCTCGCGCCGGACCGTCCGGCGGAAAGGGTGGGGTGAGACTGATGGCCGAACCCGTTAAAGTCATTTGCCGCGGCTGCCACATCAAGCTGGATGTCTCGGATTTCGAACCCTTTACCTTCGTCTTCTGCCCGGAGTGCGGCACCCGGCTGCGGGTCCCGGAGCGCTTCGAACGTTATTTGCTGGAAAAGGTCTGCGGCTACGGCGGCATGTCCACCGTCTACCGCGCCATCGAGCCGGATCTGGCCCGCCGGGTGGCGGTCAAGATTTTGAACCCCGAGTGCGAAAAGGGTGACGGCGGGCAGGTCTTCATCGCCGAAGCGCGGTTGGTGGCCAAAGTCAATCACCCGGGGATCATCCCCATCTACAACTCCGGCTCCTTCGAGGGGCGCTCCTTTCTCGCGATGCAGTTCATGGATGCGGGCAGCCTCGAACGGCGTCTCTCCGAAGAGACCTACGCCCGGCCGCACCAGACGGCGGTCTGGCTGCTGCGGATCATGGAGGGGCTGGATTACGCCCTTACCCGCGAACGGATCGTCCATCACGACGTCAAGCCCGGGAACATCCTCCTCACCGCCGCCGGAGAGGCCAAGCTCGGCGACTTCGACCTCGCCGACGTGCGCGATACCGGCGACCACCTGACCTTGTGCGACGGCTGGGGAAGCCCCGGCTACGTAAGCCCCGAGCGGCTGCTTTACGGCGGCGAGGATTATCGCGGGGATATCTTCAGCTTCGGGGTGACGATTTACGAAATGATGTCCGGCGTGCTGCCTTTCGGCGTTCACGGCGAACCCGAGGAGTTGCTGGAGCGGCGGGCCGAAAGCCGCTACCGGCAGCTTTGGGAGCTGAATCCGCTGGTCTCGCAGGAGCTGTCGGACCTGGTGTCGCGAATGCTGAGCTATGCGCCCGAAAGCCGCCCGGAATATACCGAGGCGATCGATCTGCTCCGGAATTTCGCCGGAGTCGACGAAGAGTAACGCGAAGGGAGGTGCGGTCATGAAAACCAGCGTCAAACTGAAAGTCCATTTTATTATCGGCGCTGCCCTGACGATGGTGTCGGTGGCGGCTACCGTGTATTTCGGCTATGACTTGAAAATGCTGGACGGCTGGCCGGATACCCGGTTGGAATTGTTTTTTTTCTTCTTCGCCGCCGCTGTTCCGGGGGTGCTTTTTCTCTATCTCGTTCTTTTGCTGCGGCAATACCGCCGCGTGCTGGCCCGGCCGCTGAACGAGGCCGCCGAATTCGCCGACCGGCTGGTCGAAGGCGAACCCGTGGAGGCGCTGACCTTCGGGCGGAACTCCAATGAGGAGATCCGCGCTCTCGGCGCTTCGCTCAACCTTCTCCGCGACCGGCAGCTGACGCTGCAGCACAAGCTCGAATGGGCGCTCGCCCGCGAAGGCGAGGTCCGGCGGGAGATCGAACGGTACGATTCGCTGCAATTGCGCATCCTCAACCGGATGCTCCCCGACCTTCACCCGATGTATGGCATCATCAAAGGATTGACCCTGTTGATCCAGGGCGCGCTCGACCGGAAGGAAACCCCGGAACCGGAGGATTTTCAGGAGATCCTGCGGCAGGTCGGGCGGCTTTCGCGTTATACCGACCGCATGGTCGACATCAGCCAGTTCAACCGCGAACGCTGGAACAACCAGGTGATCGAAGATTTCGAAGCTGCCGCCTTCAACCGTGAAGTGATCGAGCGCAACCTGCCGCTGCTGGAAGCGCGGGAGATTTCACTCGTCAACCACTTCTCCGCCAGCGCTCCGCACAGCATCCGGATGGATCGCCGGCTCCTGATGCAGCTGGTGACGCTGCTTGTCCGGGTCGTCGGCCGCTGCGTCGCCCGCGGCGAGAGCATCGTCTTCACCTGCTTCAAAGAGCGTCACGTGGTGATCTGGGAGTTCAAGGACCTCCGCCGCCTGCCGCCGCAGGAGGCCGTGGTCGAATCGTTCCACCACTATATCGCCAACCTCGACCCCGCCCAGCCGTACCCCGAAGGCGGCAGCCTCGGCGTGCTGGCTCTCTGTTTCGCCCGCGATCTCGCCGCGCTTCTCGGCGGAAGCCTCCAGGTGCTGAGCACGCCGCAGTCGCACATGGTGCTGCGCTTCGAAATCGACGAGATCGATTGCGTGGCCATCGGCCGGAGCATCGAACGCAGTTTGCGCTCCACCCGCCAGATGGGGGCGCCGCTGCTCGACGAAAGGCGGATGGCCGCAGAGCGCGGCTCCGAAGCCATCCGGGTGCTGCTGTATGACGAAAATCTGGCCGAAATCCGGGTGATCCCACGGGTTCTTGCCCTCGAAAACATCGACGCCGATACCGTCGAATCGGTGGAGGCGCTCCGGAATCTAAGTGAATTCAATTATGACGCCGCTCTGATGATCCGCAGCAATCGCGAAGAGGAGCTGGCCGACCTCATTGAAGAGCTGCGCCGGGCGGCCGGGCGGCGCGATCTCCCCGTGATTGTGGCCACCAATCGCGTCAGTGAAGAGTTGTACCGGCGGCTTCGCGAGCTTGACCGGGTTTGGCAGATGACCCAGCCGCTCAACTTCACGCTGCTCGCCAAACAGCTTCACCGCGCGGCGCTGCCGGCCGGCAAGAGGTAACCCGTGGAACCGGGCGGACAGCGTTTCGGCAGTCGGGACAGCCGGTTGGTTCTCCGCACCGGCGTGCTCTTTTTCTTCCTTTTCCTCTGGATGCTGCTGGCCTTGGGGCGCGCTTATTATCTGGCCGGTCCGGGCCGGGCGAAAGCCGTGGCCGAAGGGGAGCGCCTGGCCCGCGCCGAGGGGCGGATTCCCGCCGCCCGCGGCCGCATCCTCGACCGGAACGGCGTCCTCCTGGCCTGGAGCGAGCGCTACTTCGATCTTCAATCCCGGGAGGAGCTGCCGGAGAAGGCGGTGACCGAACTCCTGCGGATCGTTCCCGATATCCGTTACGGCAAGAGTCATACCGGCGTCCTGAAACGGGGCCTGTCGCCCGATCAGCTGGTCGCGCTGGAGGGGGTGATCCGGAGTTACCCGGGGCTGCGGATCGTCTCCCGCTGGGAGCGCATCGCCATTTCCACCCCCGCCATCCGCCGCCACTTGGGCAAGGTGGAGAAGCACGGCGGCGAACTGGTCGGCATTTCCGGGCTGGAGCAGCAATACGACGCCCGGCTTCAGGGGCGGGCGGGCGCCTACCGGGTATTGCTCGACCGCTACCGCAACTGGATTCCCGACAGCTGGGAATTGACCCAAAGGCCGCAGGCCGGAGACGACGTCCAGCTCCCCTATACCGTCCTTGAACTGGAAGAGCGCGAGGAGGAGCTGCCATGAGACGGATCGGCGAGCGGGAACGGCTCCTTTCAGCCGAAAATCTTCTCTTTATCCTCATTTTTCTCTTGGGGATATGGGGGCTCCTCAACATTCTCTCCGCCCGTTCCGCCAGCGATTCGGTGTTGGCGCTGGCCGGGCGGCAGCTGGTGTCGTTCATCATCGGCATGGCGGTGATGACGGTGGCGGCGCGGATTCCCTTCGCCTTCTACCGCAACCGCTGTTGGCTGCTGGCGCTGCTCTTTTTCCTCTCGCTGGTGCTGCTGCCGCTCCTCGGGACGCGGATCAACGGCATGTGCGGCTGGTTCCGCTTCGGCTCCTTCAGCCTCCAGCCGTCGGAACCGGCCAAAGCAATTTTTCTCTTGACACTGGTGGCCTGTCTCACCCGCTTCCGGGGGGAGAATATGCGCTTTCTGCTGGCGGCGCTGGCGGCCTCCCTCTGGATGCTGCCGATTCTCTTTCAGCCGGATTTCGGAACGGCGGCGATCTATCTCGGGGGCTTCCTGATGGTCATTTTTCTCGGCGGCGCGGCGCTCTGGAAGCTGGCGCTCCTCGCCATCGGCGGCCTCGGCATCGCCGGCGCTTTCCTGCTCCGCAACCCCTATGCCTGGAAGCGGCTGGAGGTTCTGTTCGCGGCCGATAGCGACCCCCTGGGGAGCGGCTGGCACTTCCGCCAGTTCGAATTGACCGTCGCCCGCGGCGGCTTCTGGGGGGAGAAGCTGGGCGGCGCCGTCTGGAGCAACGCCTATCTGCCCCTCGCGTACAATGATTCGGCCTATGCGGCGATGTCCGAAACGCTCGGATTCATCGGCGTATTGCCGGTGTACGCGGGCTTTCTCTTTGCGGTCTATCTCCTGCTGCGGATCGCCGCCCGGCCGGAACTGGCCGCCGATGCCCGGCTCTACATCCTGGCGGCGGCGGCGCTGCTGGCGGTTCAGACGCTGGTTCACGTCAGCGTCAACCTGATGCTGCTGCCGCCGACCGGCCTGACCTTCCCCCTCATCAGCTACGGCGGCAGTTCATTGGTCGGCTGCTGCTTCCTCCTCGGCATCGCGATCAGCGCCGGGCGTGAACGGAAATTTTAATCCGAAAGGTTGAACGATATGCAGATCCTGTTTCAGAACGACGAATTCCTGGTCCGGTTTGACGGCAATGTACTTGAAATGCAAAACTCCCGCCTGTTGCGGAGTGTTGATTTTTCGGCGGGCTTCCCCGCCACCCGGTCGCTGCGGCGGCTCGATACCGGCGTCGAATACGCCGACTCCGAAGGCGCGGAGTGCATGGCCGATTTCGCCGGCATCAACCGCCCCGGCCAGTATGGTCTCAGCTATCGCCGCGAAGGGGAGATCCGGGCTGAACTGGTCGAGGGGGGCTGCTTCGACGGTGCGCATCTCCGAGTGGAAGCCGCCTTCGGCGAACCGCTGCAAGGGGTGCGTTTCGACGTGGTCTGGCGGCTCTACCCCGGGCTTCCCGTCTTCTCCGCCGAATGCGCCGTCGCGAGCGAAGTGACGCCGCGCTGCTACTGGTCGGGCCGCAGTGAATTCCGTGACGGGTGGTATCCGCGTCTCGCGCCCGAGGAGTATTCGGGCGCGGTGGACGGCTTCCGCCTCGCCGGCGGTCTCGTCCCCCGGTACTCGACCGAACTCATTGCGCGTACCGATATTCATGACGACCTCGTCCACACTCACCCGGTGGGGGAGGGGCAGGAAACCTTTACCGGCAGCCTTTTCTGGTGCGCGGGGGAGGAGGCGGGCGTGTTGATCCTCCAGGAAGCGCCGCCCTCCGGCGAACGCCGGGATCTGGCGGAATTCGACTACACCTGCCGCAGCCGGATGGTGCGTTCGCTGGCCTGGAATCAGGCCCCGTGGGAGCTGCGTCCCGGCCGGACGATCCGCAGCGAGCGGAGCGTTCTTCTCGCCGTCTCCGGCGCGGCCGAGCGCGATTTGCTGCTGAAGCAGTACTTGCGGGTGCGCTTCCCGATGGATCCGGGCAAATACTCCGCCATGGTCAATCCGTGGGGCTGCGGCAACTTCCGCCACCGGGTGAGCGAAGCTTTCCTCCAGGACGAAATCTGCGCCGCGGGTGAACTCGGCGCCGACTGCTACCAGATCGACGACGAGTGGCAGGAGGGAAAGGGATTGGGGCGGCTGATCGACGTCAATGAAAAAATCACTCCCGCTTTCTGGGAGATTTCCGAAGCCCGTCTCAACGGCACCTTCGCCACGCTGCTGCCGGTGGCCGAAGCCGCCGGGGTTGAGCTGGCCCTCTGGTGCGCGCCCTCGATGAACGTCGAATACCGCGACTGGGAGAGCTTTCGCGACTTCCTCCTCGATTTTCATCACCGCTGGGGCTTCCGTTTCTTCAAGATCGACGGCGTCCGCATCCGCAGCGCCGAAGCCGAGGAGAATCTGGAGAAATTGCTGCGGAGCGTCCGCGAAGCCACCGGCGGCAAGATCTACTTCAACCTCGACACCACCAACGGCCAGCGGCCCGGCTATTACCGTATGCTCGAATATGGCAATATCTTCCTTGAGAACCGCTACGTCTGCCACACCTGGGGGCTCGGCTACCACCCCGAGAAGACGCTGCGGAGCGTCTGGAAGCTGGCCGGAGTCACCCGGCTCCAGACGCTTCAGGTGGAGGTTCCGAACCCCGGCGACATCAATCGCGACTTCTACCGCGACAAGGGGATGACCCAGCCCGATATCTACCCCGTGGAGTACTGGGCGGCCATCGCCCTTTTCGCCAATCCCCTGCTCTGGATGACGCCGTCGACCCTGGCGCCGGAGACGCGCGACCGGATCCGCCCCTTGCTCGACCTCTGGCACAAACACTACCCGGCGATCGCTGAAGGCGAAATCTTCCCCGTCGGCGGCGAGCCGGATGGCTCGGCCCTCACCGGGCTCTATTCGACCGCGGGCTACCTCATCCTCTACCGCGAGGCGAACGCGCCCGAAACGGCAAAGATCGAGCTGCCGCACCCCGCTTCGGAGTGGAAGCTCCTCGCCGGCAAGGGGAAGCTCACGGGCGGCCGCGCCACCCTGCCGGACCACCCCCGCTTCGCGCTCTTCTGCCGTTAAGGAGCTTTTTTGAAATAAATACCATATATTGTATATTTAAGGCTTGAATTGTCAATACTGTGTGGTATTGTACCTTGACTCATATAACGCTAACATTCAAAAGTCAAGGTTCGGCACATGGAAATCGTTACGACAATCGCGAAGATGAGGAAGCGCGACGGGCGCGTGGTGGATTTCGATCCGGAGCGCATCGTCATCGCCATCAGCAAGGCCCTGAAAGCCGCCGGAACCGCCAATGACAAGGTCGCCCGTCACGTCGCCCGCCATGTCGTCGAGGAGCTGGCCGAAAAGGGCTATGACGAGCCGGAGCTGATCCCCGACGTCGAACTGATCCAGGACCTGGTTGAAACCGCCCTCATCAAGCGCGGACTCCCCCAGGTCGCCAAGCGCTACATCCTCTACCGCGCCAGCCACGACAAGCTGCGCCAGCACCGCAAGCTGCTGATGGACGTTCAGGATCTGGTTTCGGGCTACCTCGGCCGCGACGACTGGCGGGTCAATGAGAACTCCAATTCGGGCTACTCCTACGCCAGCTTGCTCAACCACGTCTCCGGCGCGGTGATCGCCAACTATACCCTCGCGAATATCTATCCGCAGGAGATCGCCGAAGCCCACCAGAACGGCGACTTCCATCTTCACGACCTCTCCTGCGGCATCGTCGGCTACTGCGCCGGCTGGGGATTGCGCGACCTCCTCGAACGCGGCTTCCAGGGGAGGGGAGGGCGCGCCTCCGCCGCTCCCGCCAAGCACTTCGACACCGCGCTCGGGCAGATCGTCAACTTCCTCTGCACCCTCCAGACCGAATGGGCGGGGGCGCAGGCCTTCAACTCCTTCGACACTCTCCTCGCCCCCTTCGTGCGGCGCGACGCGCTCAACTACCGGCAGGTCAAGCAGGCCATCCAGCAGTTCGTTTTCGGGCTCAATATCGCCAGCCGCTGGGGGCAGACGCCCTTCACCAACCTGACCTTCGACTGGGTGGTTCCGGAGGATCTGCGTGAGAACCCGGTAATTATCGGCGGCCAGCCGCAGGACGAAACCTACGGCGACTTCCAGGCCGAAATGGACCTCATCAACCGCGCCTTCCTCGAAGTGATGAGCGAAGGCGACCGCGACGGCCGGATCTTCACCTTCCCCATTCCAACCTACAACATCACCCGCGACTTCAATTGGGAGAGCGAGAACGCCAAGCTGCTCTTCTCCGTGACCGGCAAGTACGGGCTCCCTTACTTCCAGAACTTCATCAACAGCGACCTCAACCCCGGCGACGTCCGCAGCATGTGCTGCCGCCTCCAGATGGATATGCGCGAGCTCCGCAACAAAACCGGCGGCCTCTTCGGCGCGGGCGACCAGACCGGCTCCATCGGCGTGGTCACCATGAACATGCCCCGCCTCGGCTACATCTCGAAGGATGAGAAGGAGTTTTTCGCCCGCCTCGACCGGCTGATGGAGCTGGCGAAGGAGTCGCTCGAAATCAAGCGCAAGGTGGTCAATAAATATCTCGAAGGGGATTTGCTCCCCTACACCAAAACCTACCTGGCCAACCTCGAGCATCACTTCGGCACCATCGGCCTCGTCGGCATGAACGAGTGCTGCCTCAACTTCCTCGGCTGCTCGATTGCGGATCCCGAAGGGGCGGAGTTCGCCCGCCGGACGCTGGTGCATATGGCGGAGAAGATCAAGGACTTTCAGGTGTCGTCGGGGCATATCTACAACCTCGAAGCGACGCCGGCCGAAGGAACCAGCTTCCGCCTGGCCCGCATCGACCGCAAGCTCTACCCCGAAATCATCTGCGCCGGAACCGAGCAGCCCTATTACACCAATTCGACCCAGCTGCCGGTGGGCTATACCGACGATCTTTTTGAGGCGCTCGACATGCAGGCTCCCCTGCAGCAGCTCTATACGGGAGGAACGGTCTTCCACGCCTTTATCGGCGAGCGGATCGACGACCCGGAACAGGTGGCCTCGCTGGTGAAGCGGATCGCCACCAACTACCGGATTCCCTATTTCACGCTGACCCCCTCGTTCAGCATCTGCCCCGTGCACGGTTACATTCCGGGCGAGCATGAGAACTGCCCGCTTGAAGCGCAAGAACAATAGAAAGAGGAGAAACGAATCATGGCGAAGTGCGGCGAAAAGACGGAAGTATACAGCCGGGTCTGCGGTTATTTCCGCCCGGTTTCCAACTGGAACAAAGGCAAGAAGGAAGAGTTCAAGGATCGCAAAACCTACGCGGTCGAAGCGAAGTAACTCTATGGATCTTCGGGGATTGACCCGGTTCAGCCTGGTGGATTATCCGGGGCGGATCGGGTGCATCGCCTTTGCCGGCGGATGCAATCTGCGTTGTCCCTTTTGCCACAATCCCTGCTTGGTGTTCGACCCCGGCAGCCAGCCCCGGGTGACGGAGAAGGAGTTTTTCAACTTTCTCGCCTCGCGCCGGGGCAAGCTCGAAGGGGTGGTGATCTCGGGGGGCGAACCCCTGCTGCAGCCGGAACTGGGGGAGTTTATCGCCCGGATCCGGAATGAGGGATTTCTGGTGAAGCTCGACACCAACGGAACCCTGCCGGAGCGGCTGGCAGCTATTCTGTCGGGGCCGGGCGTGGACGCGCTCGGCATCGACTACAAGGCCCCCCGCGCCCGCTACGGGGTGCTCACCGGAACCGGCCAGGATGGCCTGGGTGAAAAGGTGGGGGAGAGCCTGCGCCTGGCGTTGGCGGCGGGGGTCGAACTCGACGTCCGCACTACCGTTCACCGGGCTTTATTGGGGGAGGACGATCTCGGGGCGATGCTCCGGGAGCTGGCGGAAGCGGGCGTCCGGAACTGGATGCTCCAGCAGTTCAACCCGGTTGAAGTGATCGACGACGAGCTCCCCGGAGTCGCCACCTGGAGCGATGCCGAACTGGTTCGGCTGGCAAAGTCGCTGGGCGGCGGCGTCCGGGTGCGCGGACTTCACGGGCGGGTCATTGCGTAGGAGAGCGAGAGAAGGTTCTTCCGCTGCGGCGAGGAGAAGCGGAAATTGACCTCCGACTCCGGTTCGATCCGGGCTTGCGAGAGCGTGAGCCGGGTCTGTTCGCGGAAGCGTCCGGCGATGTCCTGCTCGATGCCGGGGAAGTCGAAGAGCGGCGCCTCTACCGGGCGGTCGGCGGCGGCGAAGGCGGATTCGTCGAGGTCGATCACCGCGTAGCCGCGCAGCAGGATCCCGCGCCGGGAGCATTCTTCCAGTTCGAAGCGGAGCCGCCGGAAGCGGACGCGCGAACCGCCGGGGAGGTGGATGTCGCCGGGCCGGAGCGCGGCGCTGACGTTCAGTTTTTCCACGATGGCCGCCGCTTTCTCCTGCGGGGGACGGCTGTAAAAGAGCAGAAATTCCGTGCGTCCGCCGTCTTCCTGGAAATCGAATTCAACGGCGGTCAGGGCCACGGTTCCCCCCTTCGCGCATTCGGCGGGGAAGTTCCGGATTCGGGTCGCCAGCGCCGTTTCGATGATTTCGGGTGCGGCCAGCGAGGCGAACAGCAGGCGGCGGGAGTGGAGTACTGAGCGTTTTTTCATGGTGATTCCTTTTCCTTTGCTGCGGCCGGGGATGATCGCCCGCCCGCTATTATTGTTTTTTTGTCAACCTTTCTCCGTGCCGGAGTTCGCTTTTTCCGCATAACCGGAGTATATTACCAAATTTGCGAACAGTCCGCCGACCCGGCGGAGGAAACTGTGACTGCGAGGTGCCCATGAAGAGTGGCGAAAAGTA
>JAVBRV010000266.1:0-4566 GCA_031547585.1 Victivallaceae bacterium | reverse complement strand
ACCGCGAAGAGGACGCAATGGGGGGCTTCGACCCCTACAGCGCCTCCAAGGGCTGTACCGAACTGGCGGCGGCCAGCTACCGCCGCAGTTTTTTCAGCGAAAAAGGCGGCGCCCTTCTCGCCACCGCCCGCGCGGGCAACGTGCTGGGCGGCGGGGATTGGGCGGAGGACCGGCTGATTCCCGACCTGGCGCGCGCCGCCGCGGCGGGACGGGTGGAATTCTTGCGCAACCCCGGCGCGGTGCGCCCCTGGCAGCACGTTCTGGAGCCCCTGGCGGGCTACCTTGAACTCGGGCGTAAACTGCTGGAGGGCGATGAAACCTTCGCGGAAGCCTGGAACTTCGGCCCCGCCGACGCCGGGGAGTGCCGCAGCGTCGGCGAAATCGCCGCGCTCTTCCGGGAGGAGTGGCCGCAGGTCCGCTTCGAATCCGGCACGGAGGCGAACGCCCTCCACGAAGCCCGGCTGCTCCAGCTCGACTGCGCCAAAGCACGCAAACGCCTGAAGTGGCACGGCCTCTGGAACGCGGAGGAGACCTGCCGCCGCACCGCCCGCTGGTACCGCGACTATTACAAGATGGGGAAAATCAATACCGACGCCGACTTCGAAGCCTACTTCGAGCGGGCGCAACAGGAGAATATGCCGTGGATGAGATAAATCAGCTCCGCCGGGAGATTTTCGAGCGCGTCGAGCGTTATTACGACTTGGAGCACCGCCCGCGCCAGGAGCGTTTCACCCCCGGCGAAGGGCGGATCGACTATGCGGGGCGCGTCTACGACGCC
The DNA here is from genome assembly GCA_031547585.1 of Victivallaceae bacterium. Classification (GTDB taxonomy): domain Bacteria; phylum Verrucomicrobiota; class Lentisphaeria; order Victivallales; family Victivallaceae; genus Victivallis. The sequence continues at coordinate 3,788 of JAVBRV010000266.1, read as the reverse complement.
CGCGAAATGCTGCAACTGGTGGACGCCGCGCTGGAGTTCCGGCTGACGGCGGGGCGCTACTGCCATGAATTCGAGCGGAAACTCGGCGAATTCGTCGGCTGCCCCTACACGCTCTTCGTCAACTCCGGCTCATCGGCGAACTTGCTCGCCTTCGCCTCGCTCACCTCGCCGCGCCTCGGGGAGCGGCGGCTGCGGCGCGGCGACGAGGTCATCACGGTGGCGGCGGGCTTCCCGACCACGGTGGCGCCGATCGTCCAATACGGCATGGTTCCGGTGTTCATCGACGTCGAAGCCGAAACCGCCAACCTCGACCCGGAGCTGCTGGAATCGGCGCTCTCCCCCCGCACCCGCGCGGTGATGGCCGCGCACACCCTCGGCAATCCCTTCGACCTCGCCCGGGTGGCCGCCTTCTGCCAAAAGCACAGCCTCTGGCTGATCGAAGACAACTGCGACGCCCTGGGTTCGGAGTTCAACGGCCGCCGCACCGGCTCCTTCGGGGATTTCGGGACCTCGAGCTTTTACCCGCCCCACCACCTCACCACCGGCGAAGGGGGCGCGGTCTATACCCGCGACCCCTTGCTTTATGAAATCGCCATGTCGATGCGCGACTGGGGCCGCGACTGCCGCTGCCCCCCGGGGGTGGACAACCTCTGCAAGCACCGCTTCGAGGGGCGTTACGGAACGCTGCCCGCGGGCTACGACCACAAATACGTCTACAGCCACTTCGGCTACAACCTGAAGGGCACCGATCTCCAGGCGGCGATCGGCTGCGCCCAGCTGGAGAAGCTGCCGGAATTCGTCGAAGCGCGCCGGGCCAACTACCGCTATCTCTTCGAACGGCTGGGGAACCTGCCGGAGCTGTCGGTGTTCCGGGCGATCCCGGGGGCGGATCCTTCCTGGTTCGGCTTTCTGATGACCCTGACGCCGGAAGCGAAGTGCGGACGCAACGATCTCGTCACGGCGCTGGAAGGCGCGGGCATCCAGACCCGCAACCTCTTCGCCGGCAACCTGACGCGCCACCCCTGCTTCGAGGGGTTGGAGCCGGGCCGCGACTACCGGGTCATCAACGCCCTCCCCAACACCGACCGCCTGATGAACGACGCCTTCTGGATCGGCCTGTACCCGGGGATGACCCCGGCCAAGCTCGATTACATGATTCAAACGATTCAAGAAAATCTTTAACCCCAAGGGAATCCGCCATGTCTGACAAAGTCTTCATTTCCGCGGAAATCGGCATCAACCACAACGGTGATCTCGACATCACCAAACGCCTGATCGACACCGCGGTGCTGGCCGGCTGCGACGCGGTGAAGTTCCAGAAGCGGACCATCGACAAGGTCTACACCAAAGAGTTCCTCGACAGCCCGCGCGAAAGCCAGTGGGGAACCACCCAGCGCGCCCAGAAAGAGGGGCTGGAGTTCGGCGAAAAAGAGTATGACGAGATCGACCGCTACTGCCGCGAACAGGGAATCGCCTGGTTCGCCTCCGCCTGGGACCCCGAGTCGCAGCGTTTTCTCCGCCGTTACAACCTGAAATACAACAAGATCGCCTCGCCGGTGCTGACCGATCTCGCGATTCTGGAGGCCTGCGCCGAAGAGAAGCGCTACACCTTCATCGCCACCGGTATGAGCACCTGGGAGGAGATCGACGCCGCCGTCGCCCTCTTCCGCAAGCATGACTGCCCCTTCGAACTCTTGCACTGCGTCTCGACCTACCCGATGCAGCCCGAGGAGGCGAACCTGCTGATGATTCCGGAGCTGCGCAAACGGTACGGCGCCCCGGTCGGCTACTCCTGCCACGAAATCGCCAACGTGGCCACGCTGGGCGCGGTGGCGCTGGGCGCGATTTCGGTCGAACGCCACATCACGCTTGACCGGACGATGTACGGTTCCGACCAATCCAGCTCGGTGGAACCGGCCGAACTCATCAACTTCGTCAAAGAGATCCGGGCGATGGAAGCCGCGCGCGGCACCGGCGAGCGCGCGTTCACGCCCCGCGAGGCGGCGGTGCGTAAGAAGATGCGGGGCTGAAGTCATGATGAAGCTCTCCGATTACGTGATGGAGTTCCTGGCCGACCGGGGGATCCGGGAAGTATTCCTGCTTCCGGGGGGCGGGGCGATGCACCTCGACGACTCGCTCGGCCGGAGCAAGCGGCTGCATTATACCTGTATGCTTCACGAGCAAGCCATCGGCATCGCCGTCGAAGCCTGGGGCCAGCATACCAACGCGCCGGGAGCGGCGCTGGTGACCTCCGGCCCCGGCAGCACCAATACCTTGACGGCGGTGACGGCGGCGTGGATCGATTCGACGCCGGCGTTTTTCCTGTCGGGTCAGGCCAAGCGTCCCGACCTCAAGACCGGAACCGGCTGCCGTCAGGTCGGCTCGCAGGAGGTGGACATCGTCTCCATGGTTTCCTGCGTCACCAAATACGCGGTTACGGTGTTGGAGCCGAAGGAGATCCGCTATCACCTGGAGCGCGCCTGGCACGAAGCCGTGAGCGGCCGGATGGGTCCGGTGTGGCTGGATATTCCGCTCGACGTCCAGGCGGCGATGATCGACGAAACGGAGCTGGCGGGCTTTACCCCGCCCGTGGTTCCGGCCGAAGCCATTCCCCGGCTGGACGAGATCCGCGAGGCGTTCGCCCGCGCGAAGCGGCCGCTGATCCTGGCCGGGAACGGGGTGAAGCTGGCGGGGGCCGGCGAAACGCTGACCCGCCTCGCCGAACAGCATGAAATTCCGCTGGTGCTGACCTGGAAAATCATCGATCTATTGCCCGGGGATCACCCGCTCAACTTCGGTTGCCCCGGCATCATGGGGACGCGCTACGCGAACTTCATCGTGCAGAACTGCGACCTTCTCCTGATCATCGGCAGCCGCCTCGAACCGAGCGTCACCGCCTTCAACAGCACCGACTTCGGACGCAATGCGACCAAGGTCATGGTGGATATCGACGCGTGCGAAATCCGCAAGGTGAAGGGGATCGACCTCGGAATCACCGCCGACGCGGGGGAATTCCTGAAGCAACTGGGTGAAATCTCCGTGCCGGAGCATGGCGAATGGCTTGACTACTGCCGCCGGGTGCGCGAACGCTACCCGGTGATGCTCCCCGAATACCGCCGGGCGGAGAATCCGGTGAACCTCTATGCGTTCACCGATGAATTGTTCCGCCAGCTGGCCCCGGGAGACGTGATCGTGCCGGAGAGTTCGGGCGCGGCGGGCGAGGTCACCTACCAGGGAATGCTGCTGAAGCCGGGCCAGAAGGTGCGCAACGCGGCGGGGTTGGGTTCGATGGGCTTCGGCTTGCCCTACTCGATCGGGGCGTGCCTCGCGAACGACCGCCGCCGGACCATTCTGATCAACGGCGACGGCGCCTTTCAGATGAACATCCAGGAGCTGGAGACGGTGGCACGGCTGCGCCTGCCCATCAAGATGTTCGTCTGGGACAACCAGGGGTACGGCAGCATCATGAACACCCAGCGGAACCTCTTCGAAGGCTTCTTCGTCGGTTCGGAGCCGGGGAGCGGCCTGACGCTGCCGGACGTGGTGAAACAGGCGGCCGTCTACGGAATCCGTGCGGAGACGGCCGCGACCAACGGCGATCTGGAGGGAGCGATCGCCCGGACGCTGTCCGGAAATGACCCGGTGATCTGCCGGGTGACGGTCGACCCGGCTCACCTGACGATGCCGAAAGTCCAGGCGATGAAGACGCCGGAGGGCAGCATGATTTCGAAGCCTTTGGAAGACATGTGGCCCTACCTGTCCCCGGAAGAACTGGCGGAAAACATGTT
>JAVBRV010000251.1:0-11904 GCA_031547585.1 Victivallaceae bacterium | reverse complement strand
GATATACAACCCCCACAAAGGAGGCATCCGTGAAAAAAACGAAGAGAGCATTCACCCTTATTGAACTGCTGATCGTTATCGCTATTATTTCAATTCTGGCGGCAATGCTGCTTCCGGTATTGAACCGGGCGCGGGGGCGTGCCAGAGCGACGACCTGCCTCAACAATATGCACCAAATCGGCAAAGGATTCATATCCTACATGGATGACAATAAAAACTACCTGATATTCGGAGGTTATGTCAATCCCCCAATAACCTGGTGGATGCCGTGGGGCTGCTTCATTCTCAATGATCCCGGCAATGCCGAAACCGTCAAGGTGAGCGCAAAATATATTCCGGCGAAAACAGCGATTTGCCCGGAGACGACGGCGAAATACCCGAACCCCTGGAACGCGAACGGATTGGTCAACTTGACTGCCACGGCGGATGCAGACTATCAAAACAACACCGATGAAAAAGCTTCATTGATCGGAAGGAAACTTTGCTTTTCGAACGGTAACGGCACCTGGTATCGATTCGACCGGCTCAAACGGCCTTCCGCTACGGTCATTTACGGAGATGCAACCACGTGGAGCGCAACTGCGCTCCCGAGCAATTACGAGTTTCGCGCCAACCATGCCAATACCGGCGGCGTCCTGCATACGCGTCACGGTGATCGTGCCAATGTTCTCTTTGCCGATGGCCATATCGGCACGCTCACCGCCATGAAACTGCGGGAGACTCCGATGATGGTTAAATTCACGCGCAATGCCGCCGGCAAAACTGTAAAAATTGACTAACGAAATCGGGAAAGGAAGTCCGACCATGAAAATATGTCTCGCTTGCTCCGCTGTTTTGCTTTCATTTTGGGTTACGGCGCTTGAACTTCCGGTCACCGGTCGTCTGTGGCCGATGTACCTGACCGGAAATCATATTCCGGTTGACACAAACCAACTGAACATGAAGAAGATCTCGATGCGATGCGAGCAAGGAAAGACGATCGCCGTGCTCGCTCACCAAATCAGGCAGTACAGCGGATTGGCCTTGACCCCGGAACCGGATGGCGCATTTTTCGATTTCAGCGCCGGAACCGTGTTTTGCACCGAAGTCACCAACCTGCAGACGGAACGGACTGTCGATATCACCGTCGGCGTGAACAGCGGACCGGACCGGGCAAAGCCCGCCAGCCGGGTCACGACGTCGTTTTCCCTTGATCCCGGCGAAACTCGCGTGCTGAAGGTTCCACTGCGGAAGATCGACCCGGCGTGCGGTATCCGATTGAGCAACGGGGGGGCGGGGTGGCTGCACGGCCTGCCGCCCGGAATGCCGCAACGGCTGAGTTGTGACGCGAAACAGGTCTCTTCCGTAATCATCTACTCGGTTGCCCCATTCCTTGACCAGGACGGCAAATCATCTACCCGGTTCGCCGTTGGTCGAACCTGGCTCTCCGATGAACTACCTGAATCCGCCGTCCCGCTCGACGATCCCGGGCAGTTCTTCCCGTTCATCGATCGCTACGGCCAGTTCCGTCATTCGGACTGGCCGGAGAAAATCCATTCCGACGAGCAGCTCCGGAAGAACCGGGAACGGGAGGCCGCCGAACTCGAACGCGTCGGCCGTCCCGCCGAATGGAGCCGCTATGGCGGCTGGGCAGCCGGTCCGCGTCTGGAGGCGACCGGGTCTTTCCGCACCGAAAAGTATCGTGGGAAGTGGTTCCTGGTCGATCCGGACGGGTACCTCTTTTTCTCCTCCGGCGTCAACGACGTTCGGTTTGATGCGTATGCCGAAATGCCGGCAGAGAGAGCGCACTGGATGGAAGTTCCGAAAAACGGAAAGGTCCGTTTTTATGCGGACAACCTGCGGCTGAAGTATGGAACGGCGCAACCCGTCGATTTCGTTCATCAGCGGTTGGCGGCGTGGGGGATCAACACGATCGGCGCCTGGTCGTCGCCCGAACTCATCCTGAAGAAGCGCACGCCGTACGCGGTGATCGCCGTCGATTGGAGTCGGGCGGGATTGATCGGCCGAAAATTCTTCGACCCGTTCGATCCGGCTTTCCGTGCGGACCTGAAGCGCCGCTTCACGGAAACTTGGATCGGAAAGACTGTGGACGATCCGTACTGCATCGGTTACTTCATTACCAACGAACTCGATTACGGTCCCGATAATCAGGGGTGGAAAACCGACTGCGCCGTAGCGATGATGGCAATCGCCGCCAAGCCGGGAACCCCCGCGAAACTGGAGTTTCAGAAAGACCTCCGGCAGAAATACCGGACCGTTGAAGAGCTGAACCGGGCGTGGGGAACCAATTACGCTTCATTCGAGGCGTTTCTCGAAAGCAAGATCGTTCCAAACACGGAGGATGCGAAGCGGGACATGGAGGCGTTCCACTGGAAAACCGTTGAGGAGTTCTTCAGGCTTTCTCGCGACATGGTCCGGGAATATGCGCCAGGCAAACTCTATCTCGGCGCCAGGCTCATGGAGCGGAACAGCACCAGATGGGGAAAATTTGCCGGAATCTACGGAAAATATTGCGACGTCGCCTCTTACAACCTGTATCATTGCAATTACGAGTACTTCCGGCCGGCGGTGGGGGATAAGCCGGTCATGATCACCGAGACGCATATGAACGTCCTCCAGCGTGGAATGTTTCACTCCGGATTGCGCACGGTGGGAATCACGCCGGCGGAGCGTGCCCTCGCGGTGAAACGGGCTTACCATACCGCGTTTCGACATTCATCAATCGTCGGGATCCACTGGTTCCTCTGGAATGATCAGCCGCTGACCGGACGGCCCGATGGCGAAAACTTAAATGCCGGGCTGGTCGACATTACCGACACTCCATATCCGGAGCTGACCGAAACTCTTCGAGAACTCGGGGAACAGGCGGTGAGAGTCAAATTGGAACAATGATGAGCCCCCCGGGAAGCGGCGTTCCGCGAAGGCGCGCTCCGCTTCCCGGCCGCCACCGCCGAGACCCTGGCTTACCGTATTTCAAGGTGAGATAGGCGCAAACACCGTCACTCCGGATAGACGTACCCCGCCGCTTCCATCGCGGCCCGGAAGGCGGCGCGTTTTTCGGCCGGATACTCCGCCGCCGGATAGACCGCGCCGCCGACCTCGTAGCCGCTGAGACGCAGCGACTCCTTGACCGGGCGGATGACATTGCCCTCCGCCCAGGCGATGACGATGCCGATGATGCGGTTGAGGCGGTGCTGCACCTCCTGCGCCCCGGCGAGATCGCCCGCCTTGAACTTGCGGTACAGCTCGACGAAGAGCTCCGGCATCATGCCGTAGGTGGCGCCGATGCCGCCGTCGGCCCCCACCGTCAGGCCGCAAAGGAGGGACTCGTCCGGCCCGTTGATGACATTGATGTCGCCGCCGTTCAGCTGTTTGAGCTGCCACATCTTGAAGTAATTTTCGCGGGTGTCTTTGGCGCCGATGATATTTTCCACCTCCAACAGCCGTTCGACCATCTTGTTCACGTCGATGCCGTTGCCGGTGTGGTTGGCGTACACCAGAATCGGCAGATCGGTGTTCGCCGCCATCTCCTTATAAAAGTCGATGATCTCCGCCATGGTGTACCCGAAATAGAGCGACGGCAGCACGGAGGAGATGCCGTCGGCCCCGGCGGCGGTCGCATGGCGCGTCAGCGCCATGACCTCGGCGCTGTTGATCGAACCGGTGTGGACGATGATTTTCCCCCGCCCGGCGTTGGCTTCGACGGCGGCTTCCGTCACCGCCCGGCGCTGCCGGGCATCAAGCAGCACCCCCTCCCCCGTGCCTCCGGCGACATAGAAGCCGCTGACGCCCGCCTTCAGCGAGTCGTCGATCAGGGTTTTGACCACCTTGGCCTTGACTTTACCCTTATCGTCCAGGGGAGTAACCAGCGCCGGCAGGATGCCGGTAAATTTGACTTTCGACATTTCGACCTGCTCCTTATTCCGGCAGTTCCCAGCGCGTCGCGAGTACGGCGCATAGCTCCCCGGCGGCGGGCTGCTGGTAGTAGACCGTGTAGAGCGAGCCGTCGGCGAGTTCGACCGTCGAGGGGTAGCCGAGGTCGCCCGACGGGCCGTCGTCCCGCAGGACCCAATCGATATCCCAGCTCCGGCCGTCGTCGCGGCTCAGCATGACCCGCTGCCCGAAACCATCCCGGCGGCAGCCGTAGGCGGAAATCAAGACCCCGGAGCTATGGCGTAGAAGATGCGGCGGGCTCCCGGCGGCGATCCGCTCCGGCTTGCTCCAGCTCATGCCGCCGTCGGCGGATTCACACTGCCAGATCGAAAAGTAGGCCTCCCCTTCCAGGCGCAGCTGGCAGAGGATCCGCCCATCCGGCAGCTCCAGCGCGTGCGGTTCGCAGAGCCTCGTACCGGGCAGCGGGTTCGGAATCTCCGCGACCTCCTCCCAGCGCTCCCCGTCAGGCGAACCGAGGCAGACCGCCGCCGCCCCCTGCCGAAAACCATTCATGGCAAAGCGGATGGAACCATCCGGCCGCGTCGTGCCGAAGCGGGTGCCGATATAGAGCAAGCGGCCGTCGCGCAGCGCCGTCGGACCGTGCGGAGAGGTGACGGGAACCGGAATCCGTTTGCCGAACCGGCCGTCCGGAGCGCGCCGCCGCAGGAAGCTGCCGATGGAACCGGCAACCTCATCCTCCCTCCAGCCGTCGAGCACGGGGCGGAAGTCCACCTGATCCGGCTTCGCTTCATTCGGGAAATAGACGCGGGTATCGCTGCTGAAATGGCTCAGCCAGAAGCCGCCATCCGGGAGGGCGCACAGCCCGGTGTCACGGTCGTCGACCGCGGAATCGTTGACGATGACGGGGTCGCCCCAGCTTTTCCCTTCATCTCCGCTCAGCCACAGCACGCTCTTGCCGAAGGGGCAGATATGACCGCTGCGAAAGCCGGAGGCGGCGACCGCCAGCGTTCCATCGGTCAGCTTCGCCACCGTCGGCCAGCCGAAATAGCCGAACGGGCGCACGCTTCGATAGACGGTCTCATGGCGGACGGAGGGGATGCGTTTACAACTCATGTCTAACCTTCCTTGCTGTTGAGAAGTTCAATCGGGGGAATTCCATAGTGCCGTTTGAAGGAGTTGCAGAAGTAGAAGGGGCAGCTCCAGCCGGTCAGCCGGGCGACGTCGGAGACGAGATAGCGCCCGGATTCCAAGAGTTCACGCGCTTTCTCCAGCCGGGTGACGATCAGGCTGCGCCGCACCCCGGCGTCGCCGTGCCGCCGAAAGAGGCGGTTCAAATATTGCGGGGTGACGCCGGCGAAAAGGGCGAGATCCTCCACGCCGAGCTCGCGCTTGTAGTAGTTGCGCTTCATATAGTCGAGCGCCCGGAAATAGCGGTCTTCCTCCTCCGGGCGATCGACCGGCGTCTCCGCCAGGAGCAAGAGCGCTTCGAAAACGGTATGCAGCAGCTGCCTCCGCAGGCGGGGCGCAACCGTTCGGAGATAGAGGGCGAAAAGCTCCGGCAGGAGGTTCTTGCCGCCGCCGGTCCTCCGGTTCAGGCAGTGGAAACGGCCGGAAAAGCGGAGGGTGAAGGAGTCCGCGACCGCTTCGAGGCTCCACGGGCAGATGCCGGTGGTCTCATGCGCCGTACCGGGCGGAACCAGCTGAAGCTCACCCGATTCGAGCTCTTTCAATTCCCAGCCGGAGTGGACATGCGGATTGCATTCGCACCGCAAAGCGGTCCGGTCGAGGCCTTCAATGACGGACACCGCGGGGAGAACCCGCGCCAGCTCTTCGATATGCGATTTAAAGGTTTCGATATCCATGTAGAATTCCAAATTCTGTGGTTACGATTAAGTATACCGCAATCCGCAGAAAAAAGCAATCCGCATGAACTGTAATTTTACCGATGACCTGTAAAAATAGAAACTCCACGGTCAAAAAAAACGGGCGGATGCCCGTCCGTTTTTTTGAGTTACAGCTGCATTCCGCCCGCGACGGGGATGTCCGCGCCGGTGATGTAGCCGCCCGCCGCCGAGGCGAGGAGAAGGGCGACTCCGGCGCACTCCTCCACCCTGCCGAAGCGTTTGGCGGGGATTCCCGCCAGCAGCTCTTCGACCCGGACCGGATCGGCCAGCGCTTCGCGGTTGCGGTCGGTGGCGATGACGCCCGGAGCGATGTTGTTGGCGGTGATGCCGTACTGCGAATAGTACCGCGCCAGGCTGATCACGAGGTTCAGCTGGGCGGACTTGGTTGCGGCGTAAACGCCGAGGCGGGGCGAGGGTTTATCCTGGTTGACGCTGCCGATGGCGATGATCCGGCCGAACTTGCGCTCGACCATGCCCGGCAGAACCCTCCGCGCCATCCGGAAGGAGGCACGGAGGTTGGCGTCGAACTCCCGGGTGAACTCCTCATCGTCGAACTCCTCCAGCGTCATGTACTTCTGCGTCGAAGCATTCAGGACGAGGATGTCGAGGGAGCCGGCCTCCGTCAGCATCCGGTCGATGGCCGCGCCGTCCGTAAGATCGGCGGCGACGGAGGAGCAGTCAAAGCCCCTCCCCCGCCCTTCGGCCACCGCTTCATCGAGCCGGGCCGAGGGGGCGCTGCCGTGGAAAACCACCCGCGCCCCCGCTTCGCCGAAAATCATGGCGATGGCGCGGCCGATGCCCCGGCTGGAACCGGTGACGAGGGCCGTCCGCCCCTTGAGAGAAAAGAGTTCCGAAACCATGACCATCTCCTTAATCGAGTTCGAATTCCCGGGTGCATTCCCGGCCCGCGGCGTCCTGCCAGCTGAGACGGTAGCCGCCGCGGAAGCCGCGGAATTCAACCGCGCCGTCCCGGCCCGCTTTGGCCGTCAGCCGGGTCTTCCACTCGTCGTGAATCAGCTGATTGAGCGCATGATAGGCCGCCTTCGGCTCCATATCGCGGCTGAAGAGGCCGGAGACCGAGGGTTCGCCGGGGGCGCCGCAGTCGTCGACCACGTTCCACCAGGTGATGCCCATCATCTTCTCGACGCTGAACCACAGCCGGTAGAGATTGCGGGCGATCTCCGCCTGGATCGCCTGGCCGCGCTCGTCGTTGCCGGGGGCGGTGATGGTGATCTCGCTGAGATGAAGCGGCCGGTCGTTCCGGCTCAGCCGCTCCATGGTCTCCCAGATCCGGTCGGGGGTCACCTTGTCGGCGATCAGCTCTTCGAGCGGCTTGCCGTCGGCGATATCCTGGCAGATCTGCGGGTTGAAGAGGTGCATCTGGGCGCCCACGATATCGATCTTGCAGCCGCGTTCCAGAAGGTCCGTCGTCTGGGCGGCGTAGTCCTCCGTAAGCATGTAGTCGTTGATGTTGAGCTTGACGCTCTTCGGGAAGACGCCGTCGGCGATCTTGAAGGAGCGGTAGGTGTAATCCCCCGGCATCAGCCCGTACATACTGCGGCAGAGGCCCGCTTCCGGAATCATGCGATCATATTTGCAATCGACGGCGCTCTCGTTCACGACGTCCCAGCTGTGGATGCGGCCCTTGTAACGGTTGCCGATCTGAAGGATGCGCTTCGCCACTTGCGCGTTCAACTCATCCATGAATTCCGGGAACAGCTTCTCCAATTGTTCCGGCGTGAACTCGTCGAAAATCTTGGGCCAGTGGTTCTCGCAAAGCTTATCGAGGCCGAGCCGATCCCGGAATTGGGCCGGCAGCTTCGCCAGCAGCCACTCGGGGTAGTGCCAGCGGTTATTCCCCCAGACCAGGGGGTGCCCGTGAAGGCGGACCCCCTTCGTCTCGCAGAACTCCACCACCGGGTCGCTGGCGGGACGGCGCCAGTGGGGTTCATGCTTGGGGTCGGAGACGGTGTTCCAATACTCCTCGGTATCGCGGTATTCGCCTTGAAAACGGGGCTTCCCCTCCTCCATCTCGAACTTCTTCCAGTAGAAGGCGATGGTGGCCGAGTTGAACAGAGTTCCGAAGAGCGCCTTGTAACGTTCGTTGCGTTCGGCGGTGCCGAGCTGGTTGTAGTTGAAGATATGCGCGCCGAAGATGAAGCGGTGCGAAAGCTGTTCGACCTTCACTTCGGTTCCGGCGGGGACGCCCTCCAGGTTGACGCGGGCGTCGGCCTTGCGGTTCTTCTCGATATCGCGATCGATCCGTTTCTGAACGTCCTCGTTCCACAGTTGCCGGTAGGCAGGGCTCATGACATCTTGCATTTTAGAAATATCCGCCTTTTGCGATGATTTCGGAGATGGTGTCCCCCTGGCGCACCCAGGAGAAAATATCGATTTCATTGCGCTCGATCCCCTCGGCGCGCAGCAGCACGTCATAGGCGATTTCGCGCGGGATGCAGAGCACCCCGTCGATGTCGCCGAAAATAATGTCGCCGGGGCGAATCGTCACCTTGCCGACCTTCACCGGCACCTGGTAGTGGGTAATCATGCAGCGGCCGAGCGAACCGTTGCTGGTGCGGTACTTGTAGAAGATCGGGAAATCCTGTTCGAGGATCTGCTTGGTGTCGCGGATGCCGCCCGAGATCACCGCGCCGCGGATCTGTTTCGAAAGGGCGGTGGCGGTCATCACCCCGCCCCAGAGGGAGCCTTCGGTATCCTCCGAGGTATCCCAAACCACGACGCCTTCGGGCTTCATCTCGTCGAGCATCTGGGCGCGGAAGGTCATCTCGCCCTCGATCATCACCTGCGGCGAACTCTTGACCGTGAAAGCCTCGCCGCAGACCACCATCTCGTCGCGCAACGGCATGATGCTGCTCGGCAGATTCTGGTCAAGCAAACAGAGTTCGCGCATCACGTCGTTGATGCAGCCGGTGTAGAGCCTCTCATAGCGCTCGCAGAGCTCTTTCAGCGGAATCGGCAGCTCGCAATTCGGAATCCGCTGACGTTCGGCGACCAGTTTATCGAGGTTCATCAGCCCGGCTTCTTTGGCCGAAGCCTTCTTCATATCCTGTAATGACGGCATGGTAATACTCCCTTTTTTATTTATGACCATTGACGGTCGTTGGCCCACTCTTTATCCCACGCTTCGGTGGATTCCCAGGCGACCGGGAAATCGGCGTGAAGCTTTTCGGCGATCAGCTCCTCATTCAATTCATCGATGCCGAGACCCGGCTTGTCGGGGACGGCGATGTAGCCGTTTTCAATCTTCAGCGCCGGGCGGATGAGGTCGCTCCACCAGGGCACGTCCACCGAGTGGACTTCGAGCGACATGAAGTTGCGGGTCGCCGCCGCCACGTGAACGGCCGCCAGGCAAGCGATCGGGCTCTCCGCCATATGGATCGACATCTGGACGCCGTGCTCTTCGGCGAGATCGCCGATCTTCTTGGTTTCGAGGATGCCCCCGGCGGTCAGCACGTCGGGGTGAACCACCGCCAGCGCCCCGGATTCGAAGAGGGGTTTAAACGACTCCTTGAGGTACATATCCTCGCCGGTGCCGACGGGGGTGGTGGTGGCGTTCGCCAGCCGGACGTACTGGTTGGTCATCTGCCACGGCACCGGGTCTTCCATCCAGGCGAGGTTGAATTTCTCCAGCCGCTTCGCCAGCTTGATGCAGTCCTCAAGGGGAATGTGGCCGAGGTGGTCGATGGCCAGCGGGATCTCATAGCCGATCACCTCGCGGCAGTCGGCCATGTATTTTTCGAGATAGTCCAAGCCCTTTTCGGTGATATGGATGCCGGTGAAGGGGTGCGCCGTGTTGAAGAGGTCGTAGGCCTCGCCGCGCATGGCGCGGGGGTCGATGGAACCGTGCGGCGTGGTGAAAACGGTCTTTTTGTATTCGCGCATCTTCTTCAAAAAGCCGAGCGGCGCGGAGAGAGCGCCGGGGACGTCCATCAGGAGCTCGATGCCGAGGTCCATCTTGAGGAAGGTGTAGCCCTGCTCCATGCGCTCTTTAAGCGCTTTCCCCATATCGCGGCCGCCGCCCTCGGAATCGGTGTCGCAGTAGATGCGAATCTCGTCGCGGAACTTGCCGCCGAGGAGCTGCCAGACCGGAACGCCCCAGGCTTTCCCGGCGATATCCCACAGCGCCACTTCGATGCCGCAGACGCCGCCCGCCTGCCGCGAATCGCCGCCGAACTGCTTGATGCGGCGGAAGATCTTCTCGACGTTGCAGGGGTTTTCACCGAGAATGCGGCTCTTCAGCATGGCCGCGTAGGTGCGGCTGGAGGCGTCGCGGACTTCGCCGTAGCCGACGATTCCCTGATTGGTGAAGATTTTGATCAGGGTGCACCGTTTCGGCGCGCCGTCGATGTCGGCGAACCGCATGTCGGTGATCTTCAAGGTAGCCGGATTGATTTTGGGGTTCATATCAATTCTCCATTTGGGTGATGCTCTTTTCGCACTCGCGGGCGGTATTTTTGAGGTGGGTGGCCAGTTTATTCAGCTCCTTTGAGCTCAATTCCGGGATAATGAAGGAGAGAGCCGCGAAGACCGCCCCGTCCGGCCCCATCACGGGGGCGGAGAGGGCGATGATCCGCCAGCGGTTGTTGCGGTTCACGGCGTAGCCGGTCTTGCGGATGGCGTCGATGCCGCCGAAAAGAATTTCCGGAGCCTCCTTCTCGGGGATGTTCGCGGGAGCCTCCGCCAGCAGTTGTTGCAAGGCCTCCTCCGTCTCCCCGCACAGCAGCGCCGCCCCCACCGACCCCTCGACCACGGGGAAATGCGAACCGGTCCGGCCGGTCAGGATCACCGGAGCCTTCGGTTCGGCCCGCATCAGCGTCACCTGGTCGCCGCCGCGCCGGACGGAAATCTTGCAGGCCACATCATCCTCGGCCGCCACCCGGTCGATGATCGCCTGAAAGCTCTCCATCATCTTCCGGCCGCCGCGCAGCTGCCCGAAGAGCGGCAGGAGTCCGTTGCCCAGATGATAGACGCCCTCGCGATCCTTGCGCACCCAGTGACTATCCAGCAAGGTCTGCAAGATCCGGTAGGCGCTGCTCATCGAAATATCCAGCGCCTTCTTCAACTGCGCCTGCGTAGCGCCGTCGGGGTTCTCGGAGAGGTAGTTGAGAAGCGCGATGGTCTTCTCCACCGCCGGGATATTATTGTTCATATTTGAACACCTCGTGTTATTATATGAATAATATAAACCGCGATCCAAAATAGTCAAGCCCTCGAACGCAAAAAGACAGGACAACCGGTTTACAAGAGAATGATTCCTTTTGAAATCGGCTCTGGACTCACGGGAATAATTCATTGAAAATATAGAGATCCGTGCTAGATTATTCCAATTATAAGTCAAATTGGGGATGAGACTTTTGATGATTGTGGAATTGCGGGAACGTCGGAAGTCGTTGCCGCTACCGGAGGTAACGGAAATGATTTTCGACGTTTTCGCAAACCGCAAGCGCAAAAGTATAGACGCAATTTGATTTATAATTGGAATTAGCATCGAGAGGGAATATGGTATGGATTTTCTTTGCAGGCTGATACCGGTTGTCGGCATGGGGATGTTTTTATTGGTTGCGCCGCTGTTGGCGCTGGTTTCACTCTTTTATGCGGTACGGCAGGGAGGCTTATACTGTTTTCTGGGGAATTTCTTTGCCTTCATTTTTTATCCGGCATGGCTTGGTTTTGGCTTTTATCTATTGCTTCTACCGCAAATAAAGGAAGCTACGGAAAACTGGTGGGTTCTTCTTATCACTCTTTTCTCGCTGGCGGCGGCGATACCGCATATTGGGATCTGGGTGAACGGCAGACGGGAAGACAACCGACGAAGAACTCTTGCCGGAATATTCGGTACCGCCGCCATCATATCCGCGACAGTCGGGGTTGGATTGCTCTGCTATTCCGGCAGGTTCTATTAATTGCTCCCCTTGCCCGCAGAAAGAACAGAAAAAACCGGGCCTTTCGACCCGGTTCCGATTCGGAGGATTCTCAAAACGTCAGCTTGTGCTGCTTTTGTTGGTAATAGAACTTGCCGTGCGTCGGAACGAAACGCAGCACGGTCAGCATGGGGTCGTCCGCGTCGGCGTAGCCCATCCGCTTG
>JAVBRV010000121.1:0-4190 GCA_031547585.1 Victivallaceae bacterium | reverse complement strand
CCCGCGACGTTCTTCAGCACCGCCGACACCGCCCCCTGGGAAACTCCAGCCCGTTCGGCAATCTGTTTCATCGTGATTCGCATGGCATACTTCTCTTGTGATATTTCGTATTATCCTTCATCATTTACAATAGCTGGTCATTTTCATTTTTTCAAGCAAATTTTTGTGCATTTTTTTCAAACGGGGGGTTGACAAGCGAAACGGAATCGGGTATAATTAGTAAAGTTGATATTACGAATTATCAAAATCGCGCTCCAAACTTTTTGAAGGAGAGATCGGTATGCGAAGAAGGCGCTGTTTCACCCTGATTGAACTCCTGGTCGTAATCGCGATCATCGCCATCCTGGCGGCGATTCTTTTGCCGGTGCTGAACAAGGCCCGGTCGAAGGGACAGGCCATCGCCTGCCGGGGAAACCTGAAGCAGATCGGTTCAGGGTCGGCTTTCTATACGCTGGATAACCGGGATTTCATCCTCCCCGGCTGGACCCAGAAATACGGGCATGCCACCGAGGAGTATTTTTACCAATTGCTCAGCAAGTGCGGCGTTCCCTGGGCGGGAAATTATGTCAACAAGGGGGTCTTTCGCTGTCCGGGTGAAGGCCGGCCGATCGGCAATTCCGGCGTCGCCGACGCCACCGGAACCAACTACCTGGCCAGTCATTACGGGGTCAACGCATATTTTCACGCCGGAATGATTGCCGGAACCGGCAACAAGGCGCGGAAGTCCGGCTCCGTGTACGCGCCCTCCCGGGCGATTTCGATCGGGGACCGGCAGCGAACCACCACCAAGCACTTCAATCACATCGGTTTCATTGGGTTTCGCCACGGCTCGGGAGATTTTCGGGTCAATACCAATAACGTAACCTTGATTCCGCCCGGGAGTCAGGCCAACCTGGTCTATTTCGACGGTCATGTGGGGAATAAAACGGTAAAGGATCTGCAAAATACGCCCAAAGATTCCGGGTATGCGCTGATCGGGACTTCCGGGTCGGCGGATTCAAACGCCTACTGGGCGCTCGGCAACGGCTTCGACCACAATGCCGGAGCCGTGTTGCCCGGAGCTTGACCAAAGAACCAAATCAGGGAGTTTTTCGATATGAAGAAAAAGATCAGATGGATTTTCGTTGCTGTTTTCGCCCTGCTGCCGCAACTCGGGGCTATGCCCGATGAGATCAAGGTGCTCCCGGGCGGCGTCTTTACGGCCGGCGGTTTGCGGGTGCAAGGCGCGATTTACAATTCGCGCTGGCAGCTGACCATGCAAGGGGAAAAGGTGATTACGCCACTCCCCAGCTACCCGGTTATCGCCGAGCGGCTGTGCGAATTTCAGGGGGAGTGGCAGGTTCGGGGGCAGGCGAAGGGCTTTGTTTTCAAGCAGTTGATTCAGGAGACCGACGCCGACGCCGTCAGCTATTCGATGGCCTTCACTTCCAATACGGGCATTCCGGTCAACCTGATCGCCCTGACGGTGAGCCTGCCGCTCAAGGAGTTCGACGGCAAGACCATCCGCATCGACGGCGATGAGGTGGAGCTTTCTCCCAGGATCATTCAGGAGGACGGTTCCGCCAATGCTATTTCCGGGAACCGCCGGTTTGACAAGGTGAAGAAGGTCGTGCTGCTTCATCAGGGGAAAAATATCGAGATTACCGGCGAGGGCTTGACGGTTCAGATCGTCGACGGCCGCTCGTCGCAGATTCCCGCGTTTTCGCTGCGGTTCTATTTTTCGCCCTGGAACGGCAATATCCGCGAAACCGCCCTCAAGCTGAACTTCCGGGTCGCCGGGGTGGGGACGCTCCTCGATCTCGCGAAAGCCGACCGGGGAGTCGCGGCCGGAAAAGCGCTGGCGAAAATCCATAAAGAGTACGGGTTGAAAACGAAAGAAGCCTCCTTCAAGGTCGGGGCGGTGGAGTTTTCCACGGCCGCCGCGTTGGACCTCCGCTCCGGCGCGAGCGCGGTGCTGCCGGTCTCGGCCAAGGGCGGCGGCTGGCTTCAGCTGCTGTACGGCGTCGAGGGCAAAGAGGCGCGGCCCGACTTGGAAATTCAGTTCGCCGACGGCTCCACGCAAGTGGTGGAGCTGCGGGAGGGGCGTGATTTCGGCAGCATGAATCCGCCGGATCGAGTCCCCAACGGCGCGGTCGCAACGGCCGGCAGCGAGGGGAAGGGGCTTTATTACTCCACTTTTCCCCTGAAGGGCCGGGAACCGCTCCGGATCACCTGTAAAAGCAGCGGCGGACGTCTGCTGGTCGCCGGCGCCACCCTGGGCGGCGAGGTGCCGACGGAGCGGGTGAACAGCATCTACTTTGCCCGGGAAGGGGCCGAGTGGGCGAAATTCGAACGCTGGAAACCGGCGGAAGCGGGGAGCGTGCTCGATTTTTCGACTCTGCTCGATGCTCCGGCAGGTAAATACGGGCGGCTCCGGGCCACGCCGCAGGGCCATTTCGAAGCGGAGAAGGCTCCCGGCAAACGGATCCGGCTCTACGGCGCCAACCTCTGCTTCACGGCGCACTATCTGGAGAAAGAGGCGGCGGAGAAGCTGGCGGCGGATTTTGCCGCCTGCGGTTACAACTCGGTCCGCTTTCATCACTTCGACCGCGAACTGAACGGCAAGAATCCGGATTCGCGGATTCCCGACCCCGAATTGCTCGACAAGCTCGATTACCTCTTCGCCTGCTTCAAGAAACGCGGTCTCTACATTACCATCGACCTCTATTGCAGCCGCCGCTTCGGCGAAACGGACCTGAAAGAGGCCGGGGGAGACTTCGGCGAGCGCAGGAACATCAAGCAGATGTTCCGCCTGACCCCCGAGGGGCGGGCGAATTGGAAGGGCTATGCCCGGAACCTCTTGAGCCATCGCAATCCCTACACCGGCCTCACCTGGGCCGAGGACCCCGCGCTCTACGGATTGACGCTGGTCAACGAGGATTTCCCTTACCTCACCTTGCGCAACCAGGATTTGGAACCGCTGGAACTCGCCGGCTTCCGGAAGTATCTGGAGAAGAAGGGAATCTTCAGCGAAGCGAACTTCGCTTCGCGCGGCAAGCTCTTCGAAGCGTATGTGACCGCGAGCTACCTCGATATGGTGAACGATTTTACCGGCTTCCTTCGCAACGATCTCGGCTACACCGGGCTGGTGACCGGGCTGAACCAGCGCGAATTCATCGTTCAGCCCGAAATTCGCGACTCCTTCGATCTCGTCGACTCCCACAACTACTGGGACCACCCCTACACCCGGCTGGGGCAGGGCTGGGGGTTGCCGCGGGTTCACAACCAGACCAACATCCTCAAATACGACATCTGGTGCCCGCGCCGCCAGTTCATCGGCCAGATGTTCGGCAAGCCCTATATCATGACCGAGCTCAACTACACCTTCCCGAACCGCTTCCGCGCTCAGTTCGGACCGATCCTCGGAGCGTACGCTTCACTGCAGGATTGGGACGGCATGTACCGCTTCGCCTGGAGCCACCGCGAGGAGGGCGTCAAGCAGGAGATGCCGATCTGGCACTTCGACATCGCCCACGACGCGATGAGCCAGCTCTCCGAGCGGATCATCAACCTGATGTTTGTGCAAGGGGAGGTCAAAATGGCTCCGTCGGCGGTCGCCTGTCCCTACGGCCCCGGCGAACTGGCGAAAGTGAAGGATGCGGAGCAGCCCAGCACCATCCGGGTGCCGGTCGAGTTCGAACAGCTCGGCTTCTACTGCCGCATCGGTTACCTGCGGGAAGACCGCAGCTTCCCCAACGTCCGGAGGGTCGCCGACCGCGCCAACTTCAAGGCCAGCCTGACCGATGCCGAGCGGAAGGCCCTGGAGGCTCCGGTCAAGGTCAGTGAAACCGGTGAAATCACCTTCGACCCCGAGAACGCCGTCTTCAAAGTGACGGCCCCGAAAATCGAAAGCCTGACATTGGAAAAGGGGAGCATCGCGGGGAAACTCCTGGCGATTGAAGGGGCGGATACCTTTCAGGTCGCAACCGCCGCCGCGATAGACGGGAAGCCCCTGGCGGAGAGCGGGAAGATCCTCTTCTTCCACCAGAGCGACCTCACCAACGAACACATCCGTTTCAGCTCCGACCGGATGCAGGTCATCGAAGCCTGGGGGAAGGTCGAAGAGCGGCTGATCCGCCGCGCCAGGTCACGAATCAGCCTGAAGGTCTCCGGGAGCAACTGGCGCGTCAGCGCCGTCGGCCTGAACGGCC
>JAVBRV010000480.1:0-14270 GCA_031547585.1 Victivallaceae bacterium | reverse complement strand
AACCTCCAAACGGCATCAGTCGGCCACTCTCCCCGCTTTTCTGCGGGGAGAGGGCAAGCGACTGAAACCGTTTGGCGCCAGGGGGCTCCGCGCCCCCTGGACCCTCGGCAGGACGGGGGTCCTGCACCCTGGCCGACTTTATCTCGGCCGACTCTCGCTGGCGGTAGAAATGTTATGAGTAAGATCGAACGTTATAGAGCTGACTACATCACAGCCGTCGGACTGGTCAGACCTGTCCGACTCGTCAGACCTGTCCGACTCGTCCGACAAAGCCACGTGTCTGTACGGCATATAGCTGCCAACCTACCCGCCCTACACCGTCTTGACCGCGAACAGCGAGCGCCAGCTGGCTGTGCGCGCATCCCTCAGCCTGCAAAAAAGCAGGCTGAGTGGTGCGTGGCACTGCCTGCCAGATTTTTGTAGGGGACCCAAACGATTTTGAAAAAATCGGTTGGGCACAAAAATCGTCGCGCTCGCAACCCCTACCGGGGTCAAGGGCGGTAGCCCTTGCGGGTGCAGGGCGGAGCCCGCCGGGGGGTCTGGGCCAGGCTGGCCCAGCGAGAACCGTACGAATAATCTAGCGCGACCGATAGCCGGCACTTTCGCCGACAGGGGCGTCGAAATCCTTGCCGATGCCGTTCCAGCCGGCGACGCCTGGGAACAACTTTTGGGTCTCTTCCGGGCGGGAGATGCGGCAGGAGTCGAGACCTTCGACTTTGGCGGCCGGTTCGGTGGTGACGGTGAGGGCTTTTTCATCGACCAGGGCGATGATGCACTCCTTCAACAAGACTGCGCCTCGCTGATCGGCGTCGATGGCGATGCGGTTGCCGATGAAGGTGCAGCGCTCGGCTTCAACCCGGGCGATGTTGCCGCAGACGTGGAGTCCGGCGGCGGTGCCGCTGCCGCCGGGGAGTTTCGCGAAACCGGCGATGCAATTGACCATGCGGGCGTTTCCCCAGATCCGGAAGTTCCGCTTGTTGCCGAAGGCGACGCAGTCGATGAGGAGCGCGTCACGGGTTTTGATGTCCCAGCCGCCGTCGGTACAATGGAAAGCGCGGCAATTTTTCCAGGTGATCGAAGAGGTGCCGGATTCGGCGCAGAAGCCGTCGGCGTTCCAATATTTATCCCCGGCGTCGTCGTAGGCGTTGCGGGCGGTGCAATTGTCAAAGCGGATGTTCGAATCATTGCCCTCTTTGCCGCCGCCCACGCCGAAGCAGATCTGGAAGCGCTCGGTGGCGAACTCCCGTCCCCCGGCATCCGCCACGGTGTCCTTCACCTCGGCGTCGGTGACGCCGTTCATCAGGCGGACGGCGCGCTTGGTGAAGCCGTTCATCCGGCAGCCGGAGATCTCGATGCCGCTGCCGCCGTTGAGGTAGATGCCGTCGCGGAACCGGGCCAGCGCCAGCTCGCGGAACTGGAGGTTGTCGTTGTCGCCCGAACCGGCCACGACCACCCGGTAATCTTCCACCCGAATGCCCCGGATCTCGATATGGGAAGCGCCTTTCCGGAGGCTGATGAAATCGCGGCCTTCGGCGGGATCGTTCCGGTCCCAGTCGCCGGTGAAGAGGGGGAGGTTCTCGCCCTCCGCGACGCCGCGGATTCGCTTCTTTTCCCCTTCGCGCCCGCCGTTGTCGGCGGTGATGACGAGACTCTGGCCTTTGTACCGCCCGGCCGCGACGAAGACGGTTCCGCCGGGAGCGGTCGCCGCCCAGGCCGCCGCGAGGGAGGAGGCGGCGTTGTCGGCGTCCGCCCCGCTCCGGTTCCCCGAGCCGCCCGGCGAGACGTAACTCGTTTGCCGCAAGTCTCCTGCGGCCCCCGTGACCGCCGCCAGTCCGGCCAGCAGCGCGATGATCCAGAATTTACCGTGCATGGCGTCAAAGTCCATTCGAGTCGTATCCCCAGAAGGTATTACTCCGTTTATTCGGAATCTTCAGGGGAGAAAGGGTGGCGGCATGCCCGTCGATGTACGCCATGTTGCGCTGCCCGCCGTGCCGGGTGAGGAGCAAGGGAACCGTACCGCCTTCGAAACTCCAGCAGTCGGAAACGGTGACATATGCCTTTGAATCCTCTTTGCCGTTATCCCGATCCATGATCATCACCCGGGAAGCGGGACGGCGTACCCGGCCGATGTAGGAGGTGGTACTGGTTCCGGAACCAGCAAGATACTGGCTTAAGCCGTAGTGAAACTTCAGGTAAGCCGTCTGCGAGGGGCAGGAAAACGGCGGCAGGGGACGGCTGGTGGCATCGAGAGAGATCGCGTCCTTTCTCGCCAGATTGATCCCCATGTAGGGACAGAGGAAGTCGAAGAACTTGACGTTCTTCCAGGAGGAGTCGGTGCTGCTGCCGGAGTCGTAGGGCGGAACCCGGTTGGCGTTGTCCCCGGCGTACGTGAGCGTGGCGATGCCCTGCTGCTTCAGCTTGTTGATGCAGCCGATCATCTTCCCGCGCTCACGGGCCTTGCTCAGCGCCGGCAGAAGGATCCCCGCCAGGATGGCGATGATCGCGACTACGACCAGGAGTTCGATGAGGGTGAATTGGTGTTTCCGTTGCTTGTACATACGTCACTCCCAGTTATAGTTGAGGGGTTTGGACCAATACATATTTGATGCCGGCCGGAATCCGGCGGCGTTCGGCGGCGACAGCTTGAGGAAGGTCCGGGTCATATGCCCGAGTTCGGCGGTCTCTTCGGCGATATTCCCGTTGCCGGTGATGATCCGGTTGACGCCGGTTGTCATCAGTTCGAAGAGGGTGCGGTCGTAGAGGTTGTAGCGGACCGTCATCCCCGGGATCTCCTGCCGGAAGAGCCGGTCGGCCGCGTTCTCCGGCTTCAGGGAGCGGCGGCTGGCGGACTTCCGGATCGGCACCCCGTAACGGATGTCGGCGAGGTAGTTCTGGAAGGTCTTCCCGAACAGCAGCCCGACCAGCTCCGGGATCAGGTGCTTGTCGGCGCATTCACGGCGGACGCAGAAGATATCCGTCGCCTGCACCGTGGTGTCGACCCCGTCGGGAAAGAGAGGCAGCGCGGTAACCCGCCAATCCGAAAAGCCCTTCGACTCCAGGACGGAGAGCAGTTCGCGCGGTGCCATCAGGAAGGGCAGCTCCCCGGCAAGGAAGGGGGCGGTGAAGTCCTGCCCGGCGGGACTCGAAGGGATCTCATTCTCCCGCAGGAAATTGCGGAAGAGCAGCAGACTCCGGCGGGTGGCGGGGGAGTCGATCCGGACCGGATCCTGGACCGCGGTGTCGATGAGGCTCCCACCGGCCCGCAGCAGGTAATTCATCCAGCAGTGCGGGTCGCCGATCCAGAAGCGCCGCTTCTCCGGCGGCATCCCCGGGGCGATCGCCCGGATGGCCCGGGTATACTCCTGCCAGCTCCAGCGCGGTCCCGGCTCGGGGATGCCCGCTTTGGCGAGCAAAACCGGATTATAGTACATGACCCGGGGGGAGAAGATGAGGGGCAGCCCGACCAACCGTCCATTCAGGCGGCAGGCTTCGAACGGCGAGAAAAGAAAATCGCCGCCATCCGTGAAAACCTTCTGAAACACCTCCGCGAGATCGAGATACTCTTCGTGATGGGCTTGCAGATAACCGGTGGTGCGGATTTCGAACATGCCGCGCCGGAACCCCTCCACCACCCGCAGCTGGGGGAAATCGCGCCGGAAGTGACGCTGCAGCTCCCCGAGATACGGCAGAGGGTACAAGGGGTCAAAGAGGAAGAAGCTGCGCTGCAGCACCCGTTCGCGCCAGTCGGGGTGAACGTAGACGCCGTGCCGCGGCGCCTTGTAGAGCGCCCCCTCGTTGGAGAGGGATTCGACCGCGCTTTGCACGATGAGCAGCGAAATCCCGGTGAAAGCGGCAATCTCCCGCGTCACCGGCAGCTTCCCGTCGCCCGGAACTTGCCCGGATTCCAGAAGATCCAGAATCCAATTTCGCACGATCGTTAATTTATCCATCTTTGCCCCCGCTGGTGTATTAGTCACAGCAATAGTATAGCAAAGAAAACCATCGATGTCAACCCCCGATTCAGAAAAATTGCGTTTTTTGTTGCTCTATTGCACAAAAATAAACGCACCTCCCGGAAAACCGTATTCGTCTTTCAATTTTTCCAACCGCTCCTTGCATCCGGCGAAAAACGGACTATTGTATTGGCAATGAATGAAACCAAGTGAGGGGGGTGTTTCATGCCGCCGCCATTACCGCCGAAATTTGTGGTGCCGCCCCGCGTCGCCGCCGCCAATACCGCCGCCCGGCCATCGGTCCGGCTGCCGAAGCGCGGCGAGTTAATGGAGCAGTACGAAATCCTCGACGACGGCAGGCCGGAGGGGGATTTCATTCTCTACCGCGTCCGCCACACCCAACTCGACACCGAGCGGCTGCTGAAGCTGCCCCGGCCCGAACACCTGAAAGACGGTTTCTCCGACCGCTACGGCGAACGCGTTGCCCTCCTCGCCGGACTTACTTCGCCTTATCTCCGCCGCCCCCTCGAATCCTTCTACGACGCCGAAAGCGGACTCGCCTGCGCCGTCTTCGAGGAGGAACCCGCCGCCACCCTCCGGACGCTCCGTAAAAACGGAGCGTACTCCGGGGAGCAGATTCTCGCCGTCCTCCTCGCCGCCGCCGGCGGCTTGGACGCGCTCGAACAGGCCGGGCTTCACCACGGGCGGCTCACCCCCGGCAATGTCGTTTTCGATCGCGATTCCGCCCAGATCCGCCTCGCCGGGCTCGACCAACCCGAAGGACAGGGACCGGGGGATTATCAGTACAGCCCCCCTGCCGGTAGCGCCGCCACCGGCAGCGCCGGGGACCTTTACAGCCTCGGCGTCATCGCTTTCGAGATGGCTGCGGGGCAAATTCCACGGGTAGTTCGGGGGGTGGCGCCCGATCTGCAAAGCGAAGCGCCGCGGATCCCCGAGCCGATCGTGAAAGTGATTTCGCGCCTCCTCGCTCTCGATGCCGGGAGCCGCTACCGCCGCGCCTCCGAATTGGACGCCGCCTTGAAGACCCTGCTGGCGGAGTTCACCCCCGCCGATCCCCGGGAAGAGGCCGGGGAGAAGGCCGCTCCCCCCAAGGCGAAGGCCCCCCGCAAGTTTCCGTTTCTTCCCTTCGTCATTCTTCTGACGCTCCTGGTTGCGGCCGCGGCCGGAGTCCGGGGCTGGCGCTATTTCACCTCGCTCCCTCCGCCGGTGGTGATTTCGATTCCCCTGTCGGAGGATAGCCGGGCGCGCCAGGCCGCGCTGGAGAAGGAAAAAGCCGAATCCCAGCGCCTCCAAACCTTGATCCGGCTCTGGAAAGAAGGGGGTGAATAATATGCCGTTTCCACCCAACAGCCTGCTCCATGAAGGGCAGCTTTTCAATCAGTACGAAATCACCGCCTTCCTCGGTCGCGGCGGCATGGGGGAGGTCTATCGGGGTTCCGCCGGCGGCTCCGCCGTCGCCATCAAGGTGTTGCGTCCGGAGGCGCTCGCCGGGCGGCCCGATTACATGAAGCGTTTCCTCGACGAAGGACGCCTCGCCTGCCGGATCAAGCACCCCAGCGTGGTCGCCGTTCTCGACGCCCGCATCGACGGCGACCTCTGCTCGCTGGTCATGGAGTATATCGACGGCGGAACCGTCCAGCAGATGATCGACCGCGGCGACCGCATCGACTGGGAGTGGGGGCTGGTCATCGCCCTCCGCATCAGCGAAGCGCTCGAAAGCGCCGCCCAGCTCGGCATCGTCCACCGCGACATCAAACCCGACAACATCATGCTGACCGCCTCCGGCGAAGTCAAGCTCGCCGACCTCGGCATCGCCAAGTGCGCCCACGACGAAGGGGTGGAGGGCTCCCCGAAGCTGGTCGGAACCCCCGCCTACGCCTCCCCGGAACAGTGCGTCGACTCCAGCCGCGTCGACGCCCGCAGCGATATCTACAGCCTCGGCGCCACCCTCTTCGAAATCCTTACCGGACGCCTCCCGTATCCCGGACGAACCGCCCGCGAAATCGTCCGCCAAACCCTGAACGCCCCGATTCCCGACCCCCGTACGATCAACTCCGAAATTCCCGAACCGGTCGCCCGGCTGGTCATGCAGATGCTGGCCAAACAGCCGGAAGAGCGTCCGCAGTCCGCCGCCGAACTCAGCCGCGAACTCCAAAACCTCATCTTCGGTCGAAAAGCGCCCCCGAAAGCGAAAGTCT
The DNA here is from genome assembly GCA_031547585.1 of Victivallaceae bacterium. Classification (GTDB taxonomy): domain Bacteria; phylum Verrucomicrobiota; class Lentisphaeria; order Victivallales; family Victivallaceae; genus Victivallis. The sequence goes on along the minus strand of JAVBRV010000480.1, from coordinate 8,098 downwards.
CCTTCGCCGACCGCCTGAAAAAAATCGAGGCCGGCTGGAGCGCCCTCTTCCCCACCGAACGCGAAGTGAAACTCGGCAAGATCGCCGCTTGGCTCGCCGCCATCCTGATCGCCATTCCCCTCATCCCCCTGCCCGCCTGGAAAGCGAAGGAGCTCCAGGGCGAAGACCCCAACCCCGCCCTCCAGCTCGAACTCGAGCGCGACTCCGCCACCCTCGCCGAAACCATCGCAAAGCAGCGGGAAGAACTGGCAAAACTCGAAGCCAACGCCAAAACCTCCGCTTCCCGGCGGCTGCTTGACGCCCTTTTCGACCGCTTCGACGCGGAAACCGCCGCCGCCTGGTTCGCCGCCGGAGCCCGCGTCACCCCCGGCGAACTCTCCGCCGCCTGGCTGCGGCTCCCCCGCTACGGCTTCCTGCCCCCCAAGCCGGAATACCTTGCCGTCGCCGGAGCCCTCCTCGACCGCAACGAAGTCCGTTTCGCGCCGGAAGACCTGGAGTGCGTCATCCGCGCCGCCGCCGCCGCCGATTCCGGAGTCCGCACCTTTGCCGCCTCGACCCTGTCCATCCTTCTAGCCAGCGAAACCAACCGGAAAGCCTTCGTCAATCCCAACGCCATCCTCGCCGACGAAGCCGCCCGGCGCACCCCCGAAGAATTCGAATACGACCCCCGCCTCCAATCCGACCTGGATCAACTCACCCGCCTTTTTCCCAAATAACGCTTTGGGAGCCGGGGAGTGAAGTGAACCCCAAAGGTTGCGTCCAACCTTTGGGGTTCACTTCATCGTTCGAAATCTGGACAAAAAGAAGGCCAAGCGATGTAAGCGCTTGGCCGATATGGTTCACTGGAGCCAATGATCCGAATCGAACGGACGACCTATTCATTACGAGAGCCGTCCAGCCTACATAACTCTTTTATATGTATGCCTTTAGTCTGTCTCATTTTGTATTTTTCCTTAGTGGTTCCTAATGGTGTCTCATGTATAAAAAGATACGGAGCAACAGCGTACTCCGTATCCCGAATCAACTTCAACCAGCAGTTAATGCCCTTGGAGCCCCAATGAATTTACATTCAATCTCACTGATGGCTCTCATCATGTCATCCGTATTAATATGTGTGTAATACTCTTTCAGCACCGCCGAGTCAGCACCGAGGATAGCCTCGACATACGCCATCGGAACATTGCTTTCGGCACACGTCGATACGAAAAAATGTCGAAAAGAATGGAAACTGGAACGTTCGTGGTTGGATATGGTTAAGGCCCTCCTACGACATGGAGCAAATTATCAGAAACTTTTGGCGAAAGGACGTTATGCTATATTAATCAATAAAGCCTTGGATGAATTGTCCGAAGAGTCTAGAGGCTGAAAAATAGTCTGATTTTTTTGAATAGGCTATTGATCGGGACGATAATATCATTATAATAGACGGTATGCATATTGGAGGCGCATGTCATACTCAACTAAAAAATCATTGTTGGAAGCAATTCAGAGGGGCGATGAAATGTCGTGGCATGAGTTCTATGAGACTTATTCCCCGCTGATCAGCTTCCGTGGTAGGGACTATAATTTGTCCAAGGCAGAGATTTCTGATTCAGACGGTCATGCTCCGCTTTTTCAGCAAGCAGAAAAATTTTGTTTATGATCGGAGCAAAGGGCGTTTCCGTGATTATCTGGGCACCATGATCCATAACTGTATTGTTGATATTATCCGCAAGCGTCCGACTCGGGAAGTATCAATGGAAGAGGATATGGACTGGGCTGACGATAAGAATCTGCATGACCTCTGGGAAGAAGAATGGCGGCATCATATCATGAATCAGGCGGTACTGCTGTTGCGTGATCAGGTGGAGGATCGGACATTTCAGGCGTTCGACCTTTATGTAATAAACGGTACGGATGCTTCACAGGTGGCAAAGTGAAATAAAGCATTCTGCTGAAGTCAAATTTTTACCGAAACGAAATTGCTCTGAGTTTAAAGTCGTCACCACGAAAGATGATGGCGAAGTCGAATTGAAAAATTTTTATCCTTTTAATTCAATCACAACAACATAAGGAATAATGACTATGGACGAAAAGAAACCTGAAGGGAATAGCGATATTCTTGAGCTTGGGGCTATCCGTGAAATTGACGAGAATGATTATGAATGGAGTGCTCTCCTTTCAAGACAACCACGGTTCGCTGATAAGTGTGATTGGGAGCAACTTAGTGGTTGTGATTGGGGTATTCTTCTTTGTGTACAGCCACAGTTCGCTGATAAATGCGACTGGGAAAAATTGAATGGCAGGGATTGGAGTAGCCTTCTTTCTGAACAACCGCAGTTTGCGGATAAATGCGATTGGGAGAAGCTTGATGGCAGGGATTGGGATTGGTTGCTTTCAGGAAAACCACAGTTCGCAGATAAATGTCCGTGGGAAAGGTTGAATGGTTTTGATAGTGGTTATCTTCTTTCAAGGCAACCACAGTTTGCTGATAAATGCGATTGGGCGAAACTTGAAGGTTCTGCTTGGAGTATTCTTCTTCGTGAACAACCGCAGTTTGCAGATAAATGCGATTGGGAGAAATTGGATGGAGAGAAGTGGAGGCTGTTGCTTTCAGAACAACCGCAGTTTTCAGATAAATGTCCGTGGGAGAAATTGAATGGCTCTGATTGGAGTTGGTTGCTTTCAGAACAACCGCAGTTTGCAGATAAATGCGACTGCGAGAAACTTGACGGCAGTGACTGGAGTAGTCTTCTTTTGGAACAACCGCAGTTTGCAGATAAATGCGATTGGGAGAAATTGAGTGGGGAGGATTGGAAAGAATTATTAGACAAACGCCCAGAATTTAAAGAAAAGCGTCCATAATAGGAGAACCGTAAAATGGCAATTTTTGATCGCATTTCTCAATTTTAAAATGCTCTGAGTCAAAATCAATCATCAGCATCACCACTTAAAGGTGATTTGGGGGTTGTTACCACGGCTACAGACGGCTATCTTTATGCATCTGAACTAGGCGGAGATGATCGAAATTTCAGGTTGATCCCTTGGGACGGAAGCCCTGCATGGGTATGTACCTTTAAAGGCGAGAAATATACAGTCGAAGAAATCAGCCTGGAAGAATACTTGGAGTGCGTCAATAAAGGCAGAAAACCCTACAACGAAGACGATGATAGCGACGATGAGGACGATACCCCACGCCGTTACATTAAACCAAGGGATAAAACCAAGGATTTGATGGACGATGACGATTGGAAGGAACATTTTGCTCAGCAAAAACGCCTCAATAAACCCAAGCCCAAGGATAAAACCAAGGGAATAGATGACTAGTTATAAAATGATTACTCTATTACAAAAAAGCCGAATTTGCTATTATCCGTCCGCAGGGGATGATTATCTGACCCCTGCGAACAGAATATATTCATTGGTTTCGGAGCAATCCGTGGTGCCGCCGAATTTACATGTATATACCGACTGCAGAATATTGCCCACACCTGGCATCGTATATGCTGACCATAAGTGTAGAAGGTATGATAGATTTTGTTAAGAATCGTCTTTCGCTGTTGCCCATGGGCGAATTCCTCTTTTTAACATGTATGTCTTGAACTGAGGCTCAAAACGATTAAGCTCAAAAAGTGGTCAGTCTTTTGTATGTCTATTATTTGGCGTTTGAGGTTGAACGGTGGTGGCTGATGGTGTCGGATAGGGATTTGGAAAAAAAGAAAACCAACGGTGTTAAATCGTTGGTTTTTAGCTTATTAAATGGAGCCAATGATCCGAATCGAACGGACGACCTATTCATTACGAGTGAATTGCTCTACCGACTGAGCTACATTGGCATGTTTTATAAATATAATCCACTTTTGTGGAATTGAAAGTCCGTTCGGGAAAAAAAAGCAAAAATCTGGGGCATTTTTTAGCATCGAGAGAGGCGAACAAGCGTTACCGGTTCGAGGGGGATGGACCTTTTGGAGGGAGGTCCACCGATTCGCGGAGGTGGATGCGGCAATCCACCGGGGTGTCTTTTAAGGGAATTTCGCCGCGCAGGCGCTGCTCCAGCCGGTCGAAGGCCGCGCGCGCCAGCTCGGCGAAGTCCTGCTCGATCGTGGTCACCGGCGGCAGGCACCAGGGGGTGAAATCAGGGTTCTCCGACAGGATGAGGGAGAGCCGCTTCGGGATCGCGATCCGGCGGCGGCGAAGCGTCTGGAAAATCTCCGGGGCCACGCTCTCCCCCGGCGCGATCAACCCCGTGATCCCCTCCGCCAGCAGTTCGCCGAGCGGCGCGTCGAAGCCGTCGACCGTGATCCCCGGCTCCAGTGGCGTTTTGCCCCAGGCTTCCCACCCCTCCGCCGCCAGTCCGTGCGCCGCCATCGCCCGCCGGAACCCTTCGCTGCGTTTTCGAGCCGACGGTAAATCGCGAACACCCGCCTGCAGGAGTCCGATCCGCCGGTGACCGCGCCCGACCAGGTGGTTCACCGCAAAGCGAACCCCCGACTCCTCGTTCGAATAGACCGAAACAATGCCGTCCAAATGGCTGGAGGCGTCGTTGAGACAGACCAGCGGCACGCCGCCCTGCCGCCCCCATTCGCGGGCGAGCCCGTGGCCGAAATCCATCGACAGCACCCCCGAAAGGAAGCGTTCGTCAAGCGCAGGAACATCCGCCGCCGAAATGATTTCGAGTACCCAGCCGCGCCGCCGCCCCTCCCGGCGAAGCTCATTCATCAGCCGGAGGGAATAGTTGCGTAAATCGTCGTCCGGCAGCACCAGCGCCGCCTTTTTTCGCGCGGGTACGCTGCCAGCTTCACGCGCGGCTTCCAGAATCCGCAGCGTCAGGGCGGCCGAAACCATCCCCTGCCCCTTCAGCGCCCGCGACACCGTCGAGGGGGAGACGCCCAACTGCCGGGCCAGCCCGCGAATTCCGGATGGTTCCTCTTTTCTCATAACAGGCGAATATAGCCCTCGCATTCAAGGATGTCAAGCCGCCGGAAGCATTTTGTTCGATTTCGTTGCTTTTCGCATCATTGCCGTTTGTCCGCTCGGCACCTATAGTAATTTTAAAAGGAGAAAGGCACAGATGAGTAGTAAAAAAGTTCTGGTTATCGGAGCGACCGGCGTTATGGGGCGGCACCTGATTCCGCATCTGGCGGACCGGGGGTACGAGATCGATGCGGTCTCCCTCGACGACGTCGCGGAAAACCGGCCGAACGTGAACCGCATCAAACTCAACGCCAAGGAGAACAAACTCGTCTACCGGAAGCTGGTGAGCGGCAAACGCTATGACGGCATCGTCGACTTCATGATGTATCCGACGAACGAGATCATCGACTACCTCCCGTATGCGCTGGATAATACCGACCATTACCTCTTCTTCTCGAGCTACCGGGTGTACGACGACAAGGAGACGCCGCTGACGGAAACGTCACCAAGGCTGTACGACGACCCTGAAAAGGTTCTGCTTCACAACTCCGACGACTACGCCATTTTCAAGGCCCGCGGCGAAAACGTCATCCGCAGCTTTACCCGGAACAACTGGACCATTCTCCGCCCGGTGATCCTCTACTCCCTGATGCGCTACCCCTTGGTGACGCTGGAGGCACCGGATACCGTCGGCCGCGCTTTCGCCGGCAAAGCGGTCATTTTGCCGGAACAGGCCCGCAACGTCCGGGCCGCCCTGGCCTGGGGCGGCGACATCGCCCGGATGATTGCCGGACTTCTCTTCAACGAAAATGCCCGGGGGGAGACCTATCTCGCCGGTTCCGCCGAACCGCGCACCTGGGGGGAGATCGCCGACGACTACCGGGAGATCTGCGGCCTCAAAACCGTCTGGGTGGATAAAGAAGAGTACATCCGCATCCTCATGCCCGACAGCCGTTTCAGCTGGCAGCTCGATTACGACCGGCTGTTCGACCGGGTCATCGACAATTCGAAGATCCTCGCCGCGACGGGCATGAAGCAATCCGAGCTGATCCCCCTCCGCGCCGGTCTCGAACAGGAGATCGCCCGCTGTCCGCGTGACCGCCAATGGCCCGTCAACGCCGCCATGGACGCCTACCTTCAGCGGGTGACGTCATGAAAGTCGGCTGCAATTACTGGGCCTCGCACGCGGGCGTCAATATGTGGTCGAACTGGTCGGAGGAGCGCGTCCGCGAGGACTTCCGGCTGCTGGCCGGGGCGGGGGTCGAATGCGTGCGGCTCTTCCCCCTGTGGCCGGATTTCCAGCCGCTGGAGCTCTACCGGGGCTGCAAGGGGCATCCCGTTGAATTGCGCTTCAAAGACGCTCCTCTCCGCAGCCGGGACGGCGTCGACGAAGTCATGGTCGAACGCTTCAAGACGCTCGCCGCCATCGCTCATGAATACCAAATCGAACTGGTGGTCGCCCTGGTCACCGGCTGGATGAGCGGACGGCTCTTCATGCCCCCCGCCTTCGCCGGGCTCAATCCCCTCACCGACCCCCTCGCCATCCAGTGGCAGGTGCGGATGGTGCGCCATCTGGTCCGCGAGTGGAAAGGGCTCCCCGCCGTCGCCGTCTGGGAGCTGGGCAACGAATGCAATTGCATGGCCGAAACCGCCACCCGCGCCGAAGGCTGGAACTGGACGAACGCCATCGCCGCCGCCATCCGCGCCGAAGACGCGACCCGCCCCGTGGCCTCCGGTATGCACGGCCTGATGCCGGGCGCCGACGCCGGCTTCAATAGCGAACTCCTCTGGACCATCGAAACCCAGGCCGAGCTCTGCGACCTTCTCACCAGTCACCCCTACCCTCACTCGCCGTCGAAGCTCCCGGCGCGGGTCGATCCGCACGACTCCATCCGCAGCGCGCTCCAGGCGACGGTCGAGAACCTCTATTACGGCGACATCGGCCAGCGTCCGGCCTTCGTCGAGGAGATCGGCACCTTCTCCCCCGCCTACTGCAATGAGGAGACCAAGGCCGCCTTCCTCCGCAACGCCCTGTACAACGCCTGGGCGCACGGTTCGGGGCGTTTCTTGTGGTGGTGCGGCTTCGAGCAGTCGATGCTCGACTTCCCCCCCTACGATTGGAGCGCCTGGGAGCGCGAGCTCGGGCTCTACGACGCGCGTTACCAACTGCGCCCGGTGGGGGAGGAGCTGCAGAAGTTCCGCCGGTTCCTCGCGGCGCTGCCGGTGAAGGAGCTGCCGCCCTTTCAGCGTGACGCGGTCTGCATCCTGACCCGCGAACAATCCTTCGCCGCCTCGCTCGGCAACACCTGGAGCAGCTTCATCCTCGCCAAACAGGCGGGGTTCGACCTCGAATTTCAGTTCATCGACGAAGCGCCGCGGGAGCGCGAACTTCTCCTTTTGCCGGGCATCCGGGGGGCGTGCTGGAGCTACGACCGCGAATTCCGGGCCATCCTCGAACGGGTGAAGGAGGGGGCCACTCTCTGGCTCTCCATCGACGATGGGGCGCCGACACCGTTTGAGAGCGTCTTCGGAGCCAGCGTGCGGAGCCGCGAGGCCCGCCGGGAACCGGCCCGCTTCCGGTGCAACGGCGAAACCTTTGAAGTCGCCTCCCCCTTCCGCCTGACGCTGCAGCCGGAGAGCGCCGAAGTGCTGGCGGCGGAAGAAGACGGCAACCCCGTCCTCCTCCGTCACCGGTACGGCAAGGGTGAAGTCTACCTCCTTACCGTCCCCCTCGAAGCCTATCTTGCGGGTCGCCCCGGCGCCTTCCACGCCCCCGGTGAACCCGGCTGGAACCGGCTCTACGCCGTCGCCGGAGCCCAAGTAATCGCCAAGCGCCCGGTGGTTTCGCTCGACCCGCAAATAACGCTGACCCTCCACCCAGACGGACCGGACCGCGCCTGGATTGTCGCCGTCAACCACCATGGCGAAAGAGTACAGGCGCGCTTCCAAACCGCCCCCGGCTGGGAGGTTCCGCAGCCCGAGCTGCCGCCCCACGCCGGGACACTCCTCAGTGCGGTTTGCCGGAGCGATATCGGGTAGGGCTGCCTGTCTCAGGCAGCCGTTCTCACTGCATGGTCAAGAGGGGGAGGTAATTGCATGGTAAATCGTAGTTTGGCTCTTCATTCCCCGGTGTACGCCAGGAGTCAAAATCGAACCCCAAAGACCATACAACGAGAACGGCGCTCTGAGGACAGAGCGCCCTACC
>JAVBRV010000208.1:0-12673 GCA_031547585.1 Victivallaceae bacterium | reverse complement strand
GAAAGGGACCTTCTTTTCCTCGTGAAAAGAAGGTCCCTTCCCCGCCCCCGATTCCCGCAGCCGCTTGACTTCGCCGAGGAAGAAGTCGCGTTTGGGGAAGAGGGAAGGGGGGATGACTTTGAGGTCGGTTTCGGCGCCGTCGAGATCGCCTCGGCCGAGGCGGCCCAGGCCGCGGTAGTAGAGCATGAGGGAGGGGTTGATTTCGGGGATGTCGAGTTCGGTGTTGGCGATGATTTCGACGGCGTCGTATTTTTTTTGCACCAGGAGGCGGACGAGGAGGTTGACGGCGGCGGACTGGTTGCGTCCTTCGCTGGCGACGAGGGCGGCGGCGAAGCTCTCCATGGATTCGTCGGTGGGCAGGCGTTCGGGGCCTTCGGCGGCGATTCCCCAGGCGACGAAGTCGGTACTGCGGATGTAGGGGGCGGCGGGGAGGAGGAAGACGGCGGCGCCGCCGGCGAGGACGCCGAGGGCGGCGACTTTTCGTTTCCAGCCATTGAGGCGGCCGGGGAGTTCCACCCAGACGAGGGGATAGACGGCGAGGAGGGCGAGGGCGGGGTAGAGCAGGAGGCGGTAGCGTCCGACGGGGTAGAGGGCCGAGAGGGGGAGAGCCAGCAGAAGGACCCAGAGCAGGATCAGCCCTTCGCGCTTGCGGAAGCGTCCGGAGAGGAGGATGAGGAGGATTCCGGCGGCGGCGAGGGGCAGCAGCCATTCGGGGCCGGGAAGTCCTTTGAGAGGCGGAATTTTATTGCGCAGGAAGTGGTAGTTGAGATTTTCGGGGATCTCCTGCGGCAGGAAAAGGAGGGGGGTGCGCTCGAGGGCGTTCAAGCCGATCCGGAGCGGACCGGGGCGGGATCGGGGGGAGGTTGTTTCCGCAGTTGGGGCGTTGACGCTGGCGGCGTGGCCGAACACCCGGTAGAAGGGGAAGAAGGAGCCGTAATGCGCCAGGTTGAAGGCGGAGACGAGGAGCCAGAAGCCGAGGCAGCCGGTGAGGAGCGGCAAGCCGCCCCGCAGCCGTTTCCCGGGGCGCTGGCGGCGGAAACCGAGAAAAACGGCGGCAATCGTCCAGAGGAGGGCGGTCGGACGCCCGATGGCGGCGAGGCCGAGGAGCGCTCCAGCCAATCCGCCCCGCCAGGAGTGGAAGCGGTACTTCCGCGCCCACAGCCAGCCGGCGGCGGAGAGCCAGAAGGTGGCGGTGACGAAGCTCTCCTGAAGCACCATGCTTTCGTAGAGGAGGGCCGGGCCGTAGAGTCCGCCAAGAAGTCCGGCGAGGAGTGCGGCGGCGCGATTGCGGTAGAGGCGCACCGCCAGCCAGGCGACGAGGAGGGCGATACCGATGCCGAGCCCGTGCTGAATCAGGGTGAGAAGCCACGGCGTATGCGCCGGGCCGGCGAGGCGCGAGAGGGTTCCCGTCACCAGAAAGAAGGGGGTGAGGGGGCGCTGCCCTTGCAGGAAAAGTTCCGAAAACTCCAGCATGCTCTGCATGTCGAGGCCCGGAACGAGATGGTAATGCCGGAGCGGACCCCGGCAATATTCGATGAAGTACCACCCCCGGGCGGCCAGCGAGGCCGCGAAGACCGCGCCATACAGACGCCACCCGGCGAGGAGTTTCCGGTTCATTTTATCCTAGATCAGTTGGCCGGCGCATTGGCTCCGTCCTTTTTCTGCTCGGCCTGCCGCCGGGCGAGACAATCCTTGGCCACCGGCGACTGGGGATAGAGGCGGGCCGCTTTTTCGGCCAGGTTCAAGGCGTCCTGATGGTTGCCGATGGCGGCTTCGACCTGCGACAGGTTGATGAGGATCATCAGCGATTCGGGCGTGGCGGCCAGAAGTTCGCGATAGATCTTCGCCGCCTCCTGATCCTGCCCGGTCAGCGCGAGATAGTAGGCGCGCTGGTAGTTGTTGGGCGGCGAGGAGGGCATTCCCTTCAGGAGCTCGAGGGCTTCGTAGGCGTATTTCTTTTGCACGTCGCTCTGGCCTTCGATACCGGCGATCCGGGCGCGGGTGCTGATGACGAGGTACTTGACGGCCGGGGTGTCGGGGAGCTGCTTGATCAGCTCTTCGACCTTGGCGTAGTTTTTCTCCCGGACGAGGAGGTCGGACCAGGCGGCGAACATGGGCAGGTCCCCCGGGGAGAGCTTCCAGGCCGCTTCGAAGAATTTCGACGCTTCCGCCCGCTTGCCGAGCGCCAGGTTGGCCCGCGCCTTCTCGAATTCGGTGGTTCCCGAAACCGGCAGGCGATTGAAGTAGTTGAGCGCTTCGGCGGGGCTGCCCGAGGCGAGGAGAGCCTGGCCGAGGTAGAGGTTGCCGAATTCATCCCGGGGGTTCTTGCGCAGAATCTGCTGGGAGTAGGCGGCGATCTCTTCATGCCGGTTGCGGCGGACGGCGTCGAGAACGGCGATCCGCAGGGAGTCGATGACGATATTGTCGGGCGCGTTGGCGCTCTGGTGCTTCAGGATGACCTGGGCGATGGCGTTGGCCTCTTCGACCCGCTGGGCGCGGATGAGTTCGGACTGCATGACGGCGAGCTTCTCCAGCATATCCTTATAGGCCGGACCGTTCCGGACGGCGATGGCGAAGAGCTTGTCGGCGGTTTCCGGCAGGGCCGAAAATTTGCGGGTCATCACCTGCGAGTAGAAGCGCATCACATAGGTCTGCACCCGGTTGGCGCACGAAGGCGCCATGTCGAGAAGGCGGAGCGTCCCCTCGAAGTCGTTGCCCAGGAAGGCGATGGTCGCTTCGAGATAGTTCTTCACCTCGATATCCTGGCGGCCGCGCATCGGCAGCTCTTCGATCAGCTTCTTCAGGGACTCGGTGTCTTTTTCGGAGGCGTAGATCTCCGCCAGCCGCAGCTTGGGGTGGGGGCTGTCCGGCAGGAGCTCGATCATCTTTTTAAGCCACGGTTTGGCATCGGCGTTCCGGCCGTTGGCGAGGTAGAAGAGCGTGAGCTGCTGGGTTCCCTGCCGGGGCAGGAGTTCGGCGCAGGCGAGGAGTTTCTCTTCGGCCAGTTTCAGGTCTCTCAGCTGCTGGGCCGCCAGGGCGGTGAAGAGGTTGGCCCGGTAGCGGATGTCGAGCGGGATTGCCTCGCCCGTGCTGACCGAGCTGAAGAGGTTCACCGCTTCCTTGAAATCCTTTTTCTGCAGGGCGAGTGTTCCTTTGATGAGGGCGATCCGCTCGGGGGCCGCGTTGGTCAGCGTGGGCAGGACTTCCGCCGCTTTTTCGAAGTTGACGGTATGCGCCAGCGCTTCGGCGTAGCAGGCAAGATCGTCGCCGGCAAGGCGTTTTTCGTCGAAGTCGACCTGGGCGTAGCGGATCAGCTCCTGATAGAGACGCGCGGCCGCCATCAGCTGGATCGCCCGGCTCCGCGGCTCGGTGATGAGGGGGTTCAGACGGGAGACCTGGATCCAGAAGGTGGCGGCCTCCATGTAGTCGTTCCGCTTCTCGGAGATTTCGGCGAGCATGCGGAAGGCGGTTTCGTTGGTGTTGTCGCGCCGGATGATTTCGAACAGATACCGCTGGGCTTCATCCAGCCGGTTTTCGCGCAGGCTGACGACGGCCTGCTTCATCCGGTTGGCCTGCCGGTGGCTTTTGAGGATCATATACCCGAGGGCGGCGATACACGCCATCGACAGGATGAGAACCACCCCCAGGATCACAATTTTCAGTTTCAGTTTTGAACGCTTCATAAGTCCGTCTGCACTTTCCTGTTGGTAAACAGGGGCTACCCCCCGGGACGACTAATATACTACGGTTTCCGTTGAAAGTCAAAGCACTTGAATGCCGAGCTGGAATCCTTCGCCGTCCGCCAGGGCCGCCGCGCTGGTCACGGGGTTGGTGAAATCGGCGAAGACGCCGCCATTCACCACATAGCCGGCGGCTTCATCGGCCGTGGCGGCGTCGAAGGCGTCGTCCTTCTGCGCGGGGCAAGGGGCGTCTTTTTCGTAGGTGGAGAGGTAGTTGAGCTTCCCCGGCTCCAGGGCGACTTCGCGGACGAAGAGCGCGTCCTTGCGGATGATCCCCAGGAACCCCACCGGGCGGAGGCGGCTGACCACCGCGACGATGCGCGGCGTATCGAGCGAATCCTTCTCGTAATCGAGCGCCAGGAGCCCGAGGGAGATGGCGTCGCGGGGCGGGAAGCCCATGGCGATCTTCTCGACGATCGGGTCGGTCTGCGAACCGTTGGTGACCACGGCCCATTCGCCCGCGATCCGGACGCAGTTGTAGCTGATATAGGGGTTTTTACGCAGATCGCTCTCGAAGCCCGCGCGGGGCAGGATGCTCACCTGGCTGCCCGCCAGCACCGCTTCGCGGTTCGGGAAGGAGCGCGAGGAAACGCGGTACATGGCGGCGGCTTTTCCGGACTTGGTCATACCGACGGCGACGATTCGACCGAGATACATAAGGGACTCTCCAGTGGTGTTGTGATTGTTCATGTTATAAGAGACCACAGGAGAGCCCGGAAATCAACCCCGAAGCAGGAAATTTTGCCGGAAATCAGGGTCTGCCGTACACTTCCAGCTCCTCCACCCAGCCGCCCTTGCCCCCGGCGAAGCGGAACCGTACGCGGATGAAGCGCGCCTTTTCCGGGGAGAATTTGATTTCGGCCCAGCCGCCGTCATCCCAATTAAGAGCGTCGGCTTCGGCCGCCGGGCGGAACTCCTTGCCGTCTTCGCTGACCGCGATCGCGACCGCCGCGGGGTACGGAGCCACTGCCCGCCGCAGCCGGATTCCGGTCAGCTGATACGTCTTCTGCAAGTCGAACACCACCTCCGCGCCGGAATGGAACTGGACCCGTCGGTTCCACTGGTCGAGGCCGTCGGTGAGGCCGCTGCCGGAATCCTTCACCTTCTCCGGCTGGAGGTAGCGGTAGGCCGCCCCCGTCCAGAGGCGCAGATCGCGCGGGAAGCGGCTGTTGGGGACGTTGTCCGAGAGGAGGAAATCGAGGCCGTCGGTGGCGAATTCAACCGTCACCGCCTGGTGTCCCACCGCCCGGCGCTCGCCGCCCTGGTGGAACTCGCCGACCAGGGGGTAGACCCAGTCGCTCCGGTAGTTGGCGCTCTTTTTGGGCGGCGTGACCGAGATGATGAGTTCGCGGAGTTCGCCGGGGGCCAGTTCCGGAGTATCGCTGCGGTAGGGAGCGATCTCCCAGTCGCCGAGCGCCCGGAGCGTCACTTGCCCCGCCGGGAGCGGCGATGACCCCGGATTCGCCAGTTGGAACCGTACCAGAGTGTTTTCCCCCGCTTTCAGGTTCGAAACGTCGGCGCCGATGCCGAGAAGGGGCGTGGCGGAGTCGAAGAGGTAGAGGATTCCCGCCGTCGGGACTGCGGGGAGATCGAAGAGGCCGAATTCGCCCTCGCGGCTGAAAGGGACTTTTTGCAGAAGCGCATTTTCCGCCGGGGCCCAAAAGGCGTGCTTCGCCTTCGTCCCCGCCGGGAGCCGCACCTGGAGACGCCCCGCCGGAACCGGCAGGCAGGTAGTCCCCGCCACGATCAGCGCCGTGTCGCCGTTCGCCGTCACCATCGGCTGCTCCACCCGGAGCTGATCCGGTTGAGCGGTCGTGTGGCGGTAGCCGGGTTCGACGCCGCCGTCGCGCAGCCAATGGGCGAAGAACTCCGACACCACCGTTGCCGGGGCCGACTCCGGACGCAGCGCCCCGAGGCGGGTGTTGAACCAGTAGGCGCGGCCCCGGCCCGCGTCGCGGCTGGTCACCGCGGCGGCCTTGGCGCTCTCGAAAAGATCGCGCGGATTGCGGAGCGTCGCCCCGGCGAGTTCATAGAGGATTTTCCCGTCGGCGCGGATCACGTTGCCGTAGCGGGGGTCGGCGTACCAGAGGTCGTCCGGCGAGACTTCGATGCCGGTGTAGACCCCCTTGTAGCGGAGACCGAGAAGATTCTGCAGCGCCTCTGTTTCAAGGTGGTGTTCGTCGTAGCCCCCTGCCCGCATATCGGCGTAGAGCTTGCCGCCGTTCTCGACGTAACGGACGATGTTGGCGCTCTCTTCGGCGCTCAGGTGTTCGGCCCCCACGAGAAAAAGCGCCTGATACTCCTTCAGCGCCGCTTCGGCGAGTTTGCCGTAGGGAATCACCTCGACCCAGTAGCCCATGCTGCGGAGGTGGTTGTAGACCGACAGCCGGTTGTTGGTCGAATAGTCCCAGCGGCTGGCGCCGTTGTCGGCGGCCAGCAGCACGTCGCGCTGCGGCATCAGGATGGCGAGGCGCAAAGCCCCCCGCGCCGGAGCCGCCGCCGTCCAGAAGGCTTCCGTCCGGTGGATCGCTGCTGCCAGTCGCCCGAGGTAGTGAAAGCGCTCCCGGCGGGAGCCGTCGGGGGAGGTCATGCCGAAGGTGGCGTAATCCAGCTTCGCCCCCGGCGAACCCAGCACGAAGAAGTCGCCGCCCTTGAAGCCGTTGGCCAGAATCCGCCAGTAGCTCTGGGCGAACTGCCAGCCCGGTCCCGCGTGGTTGTTCAATTCGCCCGAGAAGATTCCCCAGGCCCGGCTGTGGTCGGCGGGGTCGTTGGGCCGGATGCAATTATAGAGAAAGCTCAGCTCATAGGTGTTGCGGTCGCCGTGTCCGTACTGATCGATGCCGTAGCGTCCCTGCGAAATCGCGCGTGTCCGGTCGGCCAGGAGCTCATGGTTGACCGCTCGGTTGCGCACCACCGCCTGCATCTCAATGGTGCACTGGGTCGATTTGGAGACCACCGGACGGCGGCGCGGATCGCGGTCGGCGATGGTCTTGAAATAGTCGGCGAGGAAGTCCGCAAAGCTCTCCTCCTGGAACCGCCGCCAGTCCAGCCACGCCCCCGGGCGCTGCGCCAGCTCCTTCTCCGGGGGAGGCACCGCCTGCTCGAAGGTAAGTTGCGGATCTCTCCAGGCTTTGCGGAATTTCGCCAAGTCATTGCCGTAGTACTTCGGCAGAAACTCCCGGAACGCCGCCAGCGCCTCCCCTGAGTAATCGAGCGGGGACTCCCACTCATTGTCGATCCCCCAGACGAGGATGCTCTTTTCATCTCCCTTTTTCATCACCGCATCCACCGTCGCCGCCGCCGCCGCCAGCACGTATGTACGCGAATTGGCGTCGTGAAGCCGGATGTACTGCCGCCCCCGATCCTTCCCCTCGGGGCTCTGCACCCGCAGGATGCTTCCGTAGTGTTTGGTCGCCGTCGAATTGTAGATCGTATGCGCCGCCCAGACGTTGAAGAAAAAGAAGCCGCGCTGCTGTTCGGTGGCGGTGAGGTTGCACGGTTTCCCATCCTTGAACTCATAGCAGGAGTGCGAGCGTTCGCAGAGGTTCAGTCCGAAAAACGGCAGCAGCCGGAAGCCGTGGTCGCCCAACAGGCCGATGGGGAAGAGGCCCGGTTTGGCCTCGCGATTGGGGGTGATTTCCAGCGAATAGGCGTCCGCCCGTTCCAGCGGGTCGGCCGCGAACAGGGCTCCCCCGGCCAAAAGGCAGGTCAGCAGCAGTTTTTTCATCATAGTGTCTCCTTCAAAGTAGGGTGCTGGCGCTCCCAAGGTAGGGCGCTCTGTCCTCAGAGCGCCGTTCACGTTGCATGGTCTTTGGGGTGAGACCGCGCTCCTCACGTACGGTCATAGACAAGAGGGTATCCGGCTGGGTGAAAGCAAACGGTTTCCGGCTGCGGCTCCGCGCGCCGGGCTCGATAAAAAGCATGGCTGCGCCAGCTTTTTCTCGGCAGCGCTCCGCCGATCGGTATTTACCTCTGTAACCGCGTTTCGCTTGCCGAAATTCTTTCGACAAGCGACCAGCGCTGTCCGCGCGCTGGACTGCGTCCCGGCTCGGCCGGGGGCGCACGACCGCTTCGCGGTCTATTTTTAAATTTTTTCTTTTTTAATTCGTAATTATTTCAGCCCATACACGAGTATCGGCGCCCCCGTCAGCGTCAGCTTCACCTTCCGCCCCTTCATCACGCTCTTCCTCCCAATGGCATCCACCACCGTCACCTCATCCCCCTCCACTTCAAACTCACGCTCCACCCGGCTCTTCCAGTGATCCACCCACCCCTCCTTATGCACAAAATCCGCACTCTTCTTCGCCTGCTCCGTCCCGTCCGTCCGGTCATACAACACCCACAGCGTTCCGCGCGGCGTCTCAAACTCCAAACCCTTCGTTTTCCCCCCCAACTCCAACCGCTTCCGGAACTTCGCCCCATCGAAATGCTCCGCCGCCGCCGCATATGCCAACAACGAAGGCTTCAGCGCCCCATCCCGGAACAACAGTCCATAGTGGTACTCGTGATCCTTCTCATTCACCCCGCCCACATCCAGCCAGCGGCCGTCGTGCAACTGGTAAAAAAGAATCGAACGCGCGCCCTCCGCGAGCCCAAGCGCATAGGTCAGCACCACATTCTCCGCCGCCTGGCGCAAGGAATCCTTCCACCAGTTGTTCGGCGTGGTTCCGGCATACACCTCCGACAGATGCAATCTCTCAAGGCTGCACGCCTTCATCTGCTCCTTGAAACGGCGGATTGAACCCAAGTACGTCCAGCTCCCATTCACCGCGTCGGGCGTGGTGTTTCCCCGCCCCGGATGCATGGCGATCCCATCCTCGAAGAACTTCGTCGCCCCCGCCTCGGCCAACATCGGGAGGAAGCCCGTGTCTCCCCCCGCCAGACCCATGCCGATAATCACCGGGGAATTCCCCCGCCCGTCGCGCGCCTCCTTGAACTGACGCACCACCTCGGCGTACGCTTTCGCCCGCGTCTCCTTGACCTCGCGGCTCTTCACCATATCCCACTCGTTGCAGAATTCGATCTTCGGTGCCTTCCCGTCAATGGCGGCTGTCAACAGCTGATCGATCTTCTTCTTGACCTCGGCCGGGGAGGCCTTGGGGTCGATGTTGCCGTGCGACCACGCCTCGATGCCGTATTGGGCGGTCTTGCGGTTGTCCCCGTTGCGCAGCAGACGCACACCCATCCGCTCCATCAGCTTCATCACCGCCTCCTCGCTCGGAACCGGGAACCAGGCGGAGAGTCCGAAAATACGGCTCTCGCGCTCCCGGTAGGTGTGCGGCGGCAGGATTCCCGCCGTCGAACGGCAGAACGCCTCGCCGTATTTCACCTCGATAAAGTAAATCGCCCGTTCGGCGGCCGGCAGCCGGTAGGAAAACTCTTTGGCTCCACCCGTCATCTTTTTCTCATTCAGCACCACTTTGCCGTCGTAGTCGCGGGCGACGACTTCCAGTTCCCCCGGAGTGTTCGAAGCGACCTTTACGGTGAATTCCGGTTCGCCCGACTCCCAGAGGTTGAAGGGGTTATCGGTGGAAATGGCGACGGCGGCGGGGCGGCCGTTGAAACGGGCGGCGGCGGCAAACCCCTCCACCCCGGCTTCGGTCACCAGAAATTCCATGCGGGCCGTCAGCTTGCCCTCTTTATCTTTCTTATAGTTGAGGTGCTCGGCAGTGGGGGAGGTGTAGCCCGCGTTGCCCGCGATCCGCATCCAGACGATTCCCGACGCTCCGGCGAACGGGCGGTAGTAACCGTCGCGCGCCTCGAAGGGAACGCCACCATTAGGAGAGCGCGTCCAGAGTCCCGACTTATAGAGCGCCGGCTTCTCCACCCCCTTCTCGGGGCGGAGCTCCTGCATGATGCCGCCGGTACGCACCGAAGCCGGGGCGGAGAGCTCCCAGTCGATCCGGAACTTGCCTTCCGGCAGTGTGGTCAGAATTCCCTTAAGCGAAATCTCGCCGGTGGCGTCGTTTTCGATCTTGTAGCGGATGAGAAGCGTGTCGTCGCCGGAGGCTTCCACCGCCTCCGGAACCGCCACGGGCGGCGACCAGGCGAAACTCTGGCGGCCGATCCGCAGCACCGGAGTTCCCCCGGCGTCCTTGACCGTCAGTCCCCCGGCAGTGGATTCAATCGAGTAGTGTTCGCGCCGGAGCTCCGCCGCCGAAACGGTCAGGAGCCCCGCGAAAAGCAAGGTAAAAAGAGAGAGTTTTTTCATGGCGTCAATCATTCATACGGGTAGAAGAGGGGTTTCCGGATGTTTCCAGCAGTGGAGTCGATCATCCACTGGTTGCGGCGAAGGGCGGTCACATGCCCATCCGCGAAGAGGAAGCCGGAGGTCCCGTTGGAGTGCCCTCCCGACCGCAGATCGAAGGAGCTGGCGTCGCCCGAATTCCCCTTGGGGCGGAACATGATGGAGCCGTTCCGGTTCAGATCCAGCTCGCAGAGCAGCAGCGTTTTGCCGGAGGGGCTCTTGATCCGGTTGTATTTGACGCCCGTCTTGTTGGTCGAGCCGAAGTGAACCAACCCGTTCAGCCATTTACCGATATAAAACTTATTGGTGGTGGCGGTGTCGAAACGCAGTTCGGAGCATTCGAAAAGCGGCATACGCTCCAGGGCATCGGTGATTTTAAAGTCGGGCCGCCCGAGATAGACGCGCAGCAGCTTGGGGACGTTCGGGCTCGCGCCGACCGTCTCGGACGCCATGTCCGAAAGGCCCTGCCCGGAAAGCGGAATAAAACCCCGGTAATCATCCACATACGATGCATAAGCTGTCCCCAGCTGCTTTGAGTTGCTGAAGCATTTCAGGTCGCGCGCCCGCTTGCGGGAATTACTCAAAGCGGGCAGAAGAATGGCCGCCAGAATGGCGATGATGGCGATGACAACGAGGAGTTCAATGAGGGTGAATTTTCTTTTCATGTTCCTTTTCTCCATTATCGAATCCGACGGTTATTAGCGACGGAATTACCTTCCACTAAAGCCAGGGGCAGGACGATTTTATAGGGATTTTCGCCGTTCCCCTTGGTTTCCATCAACTGACGGAGCCGCTGCGCCGCTTTGATGCCGAGTTCACGGGGGTCGGTGACGAGACTGGTGACCGCGCCATCCGGGCGGTCGAAGGTCACGAGGCTGTAGTCGGCGGGGGAGGATAATCCGCGTTTCTCCAGCTCCTCCAGAAAGACCCGCGCCGCGTTGCCGTGCGAAGTGATGATCGCCTTCGGGCACTTCCCCGAATCGAGCCACTCGGCAACTAGACGCCGGATTTCGGCATTGTCGCTGGAAAGGGCGGTGCGGTGGTCAAAGTTCTCATACCCCAACTGATCGATCGCCGTCACCATCGCCCCCTTGCGCCGCATCTCAAAAGCGCGGTTGCGCGGGGAGCCGCAGAGGTAGCCGATCCGGGTGAAGCCGCGCTCGATCAGATGGCACGCCGCCGTGACTCCGCCCGAAAAGTCGTCGAACGAAACGGAGTTGAGCGGGCGGTCCTGCCAATCGTTCGACACCAACACCAGCGTCACCCCGGTGGCGGCCAGCCGTTCCACCAGGGCAGTCCCGGGGGTGCCCATCACCAGCACGCCGTCGGCGGCGCGGAGGCGGTTGAAAATCAATTCGTTTTCCTCATGGTGCAGAACCTCATCCACCTCCCAGGTGCTGAAGTTCATGCGGATGTTCCCCTGCCGGTTGAACACCCCCTGGATGCCGCGCATCACTTCGGCAATGAAATCAAGCTGAAGCAGATTCTTCTGCTCCGCCAGCGGACAAAGCAGAAGTTCGACATTGTAGCTCTCGGCTTCCGGCATGGTTTGCGCCGTTTCGCGCCGTTTCGCCAGAAGCGTCGCGTCATACCCGAGGTGTTCCGCCTGATGAAGCACCCGCTTGCGGGTATGCTCATCCACCTGGCCGCGCCGATTCAAAACCCGCGACACCGTGGCGATGGAAACCCCCGCCGCCTCCGCCACCTGCGTGATGGTCACCGGTTGCCGGATTGCCATGGGAAACCTCCTTTTTTGTAAAACAAATTTTATTTACTGTAAATATTATGACGTATTTTACAGTAAAAGTCAAGTGCCTTTCATTATTTTTCACGATTTTTCTCTTATATTGATGTTATGGGGGGCAACCCTTCGCAGACTACCGGACTTGTCCGGCGGCTCCTATGGCATTCGATTGCTGCAACGGTTTTGCTTCCTTCTTGAAAAGCGTTGATCGCGAGTTACCAACGCGATATGTGCGATTGATGTCGTGGGAATCAGGCGGGGCCTCACTCCCCGCCTGAAACCACCCCCGGGTGTGGGCTGAGACGTTATGGGAGTCGAAGAAGGTTGCACCTCCTCCGAACCTCCTCGGCCCCGGGGAGATACGTCGTGTGCGCGAGGGGTTGACAGGGGGTGGAGTGAGGTGGGGCTGGGAGTCAGGAGGGGCCTGACTCCCCTCCTGAACCACCCCCGGGTGTGGGGAAGCCGCCTGATGTGGCTGAGCACTTCCGCCCCCTGACCGGGCGGCCGCTTTGGCGGCCTTAGACGGCGAGGCCTTCGCTGCGTTACGTTCGGCTTCGGCACTCTTGTGCCTTCGCTCATTTGCCGGAGGCAAATGAGTACCCTCACATCCACTCCGCGGCGCTTCGCGTTCCTGTGGGCGACAACGTGATGTTCCGCGTTTCGGTTGCGCAGAAACGTGATGTTCCGCGTTTCGGTTGGCCGACAACGTCATATCTCCCCGCCGCCAACGAGCGGCGCTCCCAGCCATATTTCTGTACGGCGCACCTCCACCAAATCCACCGGCCGCCCCCCCCCGGCGAAGCCGTAAAACGCGTTTCTTGGGGGTAAGGATGGGGGGTCGGGGGGAAGGAATAGGAACATATTTTAATAGTGAAAAAATGCTTACTGAAATAAGACCCGGAGAAGCCCACTTTGTATGAGGAAGGGGGGTGATGGCGCGGT
>JAVBRV010000037.1:0-42367 GCA_031547585.1 Victivallaceae bacterium | reverse complement strand
TGCATTCTCGAAATTTATTCCCTTCAAGGGCGGAGAACCTTTCAACTTAAAGTAAGGAAGAAATGCGCCTTTAAGAGAAAGATTTTCATCGGCACTCGACTCCTGTATTCGTCTTGAGATTGTATCTACGGCGGCTTGTATATGCAATGGAATCTCCAATGAATTCACGAAATCTAAAGGAGGGGTTGTTTTGAAATCTTTAAATATGCTTATATAAAAGGTATTGAGCATATCAACAAGTAGGCCATGGACTGTTTCCGGTTCACGGGCATATGACGGACAATAAAATGACCTCAAATTCAGAACCGCATTTTTTCGAACAATTGGTGTTGCTTGAGAGTTAAGAACAATCTCCTCTAAAGTTCTTCTTTCAAAACGCTCTTTAGATCTGCGTTCTTCCTCTTCTCTGCCCAATTGTTGTTCTTGTTCTCTTAGATCCATGGATAATCTATTTTCTTCGTTCTTGAAAGCTCGTTGCCTATCCATGTTCTTCCAATGCCATAGCATAAAAGCAGGAATTCCACCGAGTAAGACAGTTACAATTCCTGAAAACAAACCCTCATTTCCTTCTGTATTGAACTTATCAAAAAACCATCCTTGAATTGAGGTAAATGTTAAGAGTACGTATATAGTAACAAGCATTAAAGTAAAAGAACGGAAACCTTTGGTGCATCCAGTTCCTTTTTCTCCGCGTTTATCGAAATTTTCTTCCAAGATTGCTTCTAACCGAAGTACAGTTAGCAAGAGAAATATCAAGATGAAAATTTGAAATGGAATGATGTTATTTAGAGTATCCAGAATATCTACAAGGGTTGCAATTACTAAATAAACAATATGGCTCCAAGAAGCTATTTTATTTAGTGGGATTATGTGTTCTAGAGCAAAATGGCTGTAGGAAAGTAAAAAAGTTAGAATGAATACAATAAGTCCAAAAATGAGAGAATACCCCCACTCCGCTCCATCTATCGCCATGCAATCTTTTAAGATTCTTTTGAAGTACCGTATCGGGTGTCGTAATGGATTTGATTTTCGTTCGTTTTCTGAAGTGGTTTCCATGGATTTTTTACCTAGCAATATATTTATATAGTGTTTCTTGAGTTTAATATATTAGCATATGGTTGCATTACAACATCTAAATGAATTAATGCTTCAAAATATTGTATTAATTTTGATGTTTTATATGTTGTTTATCGTGATTAATATTCTCAAAAGAACATCATTTAACCATCTCGGATTATGCTTGATCGCTAAATTAGTTATGGTGCTTTTAAGGGTTTCAAACACGTCCCCGACTTGGCTCGCAACATGTAGAGGCTGTGAGGAAATGCTGGTTCTGACCGGCGGAGAGTTCGGGGAGATTTACTTCCTGGGCTCGCCCCTCATGCGGCTGCTCTCCCCCGAGTGGAAGCCGCTGGTCATGGTCGGGGGGCCAATTATCCGCCGGAGACTCTGTTCGCCGCAGTGCGGTTCTTTGGCCGGGTTGGATTGTCGCCTGGGGCGACGCCAACTGGTTGAAGCCGGAATTGCGCAGGAAGGCGACAACCAGAAGTTTCTTTTTTGGTTGCTCAAATACTTGAGGGAGTAAGTACGTTAAAAGTGGACGGGTGTAACATTATTTTGTTTCACTTTACCCGGGGAAGATATTGACTTTCCATGGTGAATCCGGTATACTGTATAGCATGGAAAAGAACAAAATCAACTTTCGGCAGGTGGCGCGCGAGCTCGGTATCAGCGCCACCACCCTCTACCGGGTTCTCAACCGCGCCGACAGCGTGAAGGAGAGGACCCGGGAACGGGTGGTTTCCGCCTTGAACCGCCACGGTTACTTCATCGAATCCGGCAACCGGACTAGCCGGGTGGTCTTCGATTTCGGGGTCAATCAGTGGCTGCTTCGCTATGGGACGGAGCTGATGCAGCGCCTCTCCCTTCGCGATTTCGACTGCGTCATCACCGACTGCCGCAAGAACCCCGAACGCTTCTGGAACGCGGTCAGCTGCGCCGATATCGTGGTTTTCGCTTCCGAACCGGAGCCGGGGCTGGTCGACGCGTTCCGGGCGCAGTACCCCAACGTCTTTTCTCTGTCGCTCTTCGGTCACGTCGCCGCCGATATCACCCTTACCGGCAACGACCGGCAGGGCGCGGAGCTGGGCGCCCGTCATCTCCATAACAACGGGCACCGCCATATCGCCGTCCATACCTTCGAGGCGCACAAGGACGGCATTCCCCGGCTCCGCTGCATCGAGAGCGAATTCCCGGCCCTGTCGCCCGGTACCCGGATCGACCACGTTTCCTCCCCCGGCTGGAACGAAAATCCCCGGGTCTGGCGAGACTATTTCGCTTCGCTCCGGGACTGGCCGACCGCAATCTTTTTCACCAACGGCCACTTTTCCTACTGGAGCCGCCGATGCTGGCGGGAGCTCGACCCCGCCCTTGTCGAACGCCTCAGTGTCGTCACCTACGATGACGCCAATACGATGGAGCGGGCCTACTACGACGGGACGATCGACAGCGTGTCCTTTTCCATCGAAAACATTCTCGACTGGGCGGAATATTACATCAGCCGCCGTCCCCTCTTCGTCAACCGGGAACCCATGGTCAATCTCGGCCATATGACCTTGAAAATCGTCGGCAGCGTAAAGAATCTCAACCACGCATAAGGAGGCGCGAACATGCGGAAATATTTTACACTGATTGAATTGCTGGTCGTGATAGCGATCATCGCCATTTTAGCGGCCATCCTTCTCCCGGCGCTGAATAAGGCGCAGGCCCGGGCGCGAAGCATCAAATGCGCCTCGAACATCAAAGCGGTCGGCAGCGCGAATATGCTGTACGCGAATGACTTCAGGGGGTACGACGTCCGCCATAAAGGCGACGCCTGGTCGGATTTGTGGATCGGCAGCAACGCCTTTTTCAGTTATTTCGGGATCAATACCGGCATCAGCGACTTCCAGCTCTACAATGATGATCTCTTCCAGGTTCCTTTCAGCCGGATCTGCCCCGATAAAGTCGGGGTGAAATGCCACCCCGTGACCGGGAAGGTGGGGATGAGCACCTACGGCAAGAACGGGCAGGGGCTGTATGACTTTTTCGGGCGGACCTCTCCGGCTGTGCAATACAGCGGCGCGGGCAACTGGGCCTATATCTACCAATATGCGCGGGTGAAGAATCCATCGCGCAAGATCCACCACACCGAGAGTTTCAGCGCCGCCACGCCGCCGGACGGCCAGTGGAACTCCAACCGCGATATTGCCACCCCCCCGACCAAGTATATGACGACTACCGCCGGAATCCATTATATCCACTCCCAGCGGGCGAACGTGGTGTTTTTCGACGGACACGTCGCCCCCCTCGGATACACGGAAATGTACAACGTCACCCCCTCGCCGTGGGATGCATACGGAGATTGATCGAATGAAAAAACACCTTCTTACCCTTATCGCCGCCGCCATACTGTTGACGGCCGGAGCCATGGAATTGCCGAAAGGAATGACCTTCGCGCCGGACGGCACGCTTCAGATCGGCGACGCGAAACTGACCGTTTCCCTTGCCAGTACCACCTGGAACTGGTTCGACAACCAGAAAATGACCAATTGGCGAAGCGAATCCGGCGGGGACTTCCAGCGCCGTACCGGCGAACTCCTCTTCTACGGAGTCAAGGGAATGGTTACGGAAACGTTGCGGAAAACCGGTTCGAACCGCTGGCGTTTCGAGGCGGATGTGCGCTTCGAAACTTCGGTTTTTACCCGAACCGTCTGTGCCCATATCTCGCTGCCCCTGCCGCTGGCCGGGGAGCTGGCGGTCGACGGCCGCAAACTGTTGATCCCGGGGACCTTCGGGAAGCAGGTCCTGCTGGAGAATACGCCGGTGAAAAGGGTGGCGCTCACCCTCCCCGGCGGATTGCGGGCGGAGTTCTCTGGGGACGTTACGGCCTACATTCAGGATAGCCGGCGTTGGCACGAGACAGCGTCGATCCGCCTCTACTTCACGCCGGGGGAGGGGAATCTCAGCGAAGCGAAGATCGCCTTCGACCTGGCGGTTTCGGACGCCGCGCCGCGTCCGGTCGCCCTCGCTCCAGCCGCCAACCGAAGCTTCGCCGACCCCGACGGCTCCGGCTGGATCGGGGAGGGGGGCGGCAACGACCTCGGCACGCTGATACCGGGGCGTCTGGAGGTCGCCGGCTTCCCTTTTGAGGTGAGCCCGGGCAAGGGCGCGATCGTGGTCGGGCGCGGAGCCCCAGCCGCCGTGACGCTGCCGCTTGACGGCGCTCCGGCGGGGGCGGTGAACCTGCTGCACGCTTCCTCCCATCCGCCCGCCGCCGGGAAGACGCTGGGAACCATCGAGGCGGTCTATGCGGATGGGAAGAAAGAGACGATTCCGGTCAACTCAGGCATCGATTGCGACAACTGGGTGCTGAACGCTCCGCGGCCCAACGCGGCGATCGCGGTCCGGCTGGAGAACCGTTCCGGGGCGGTCGGCTTGTACGCTTCGAGCTTCGCCCTCTCCGGCGGCAAGCCGGTTTCGCTCACCTTCCGGATCGGTGACCCCGAAGCGGCCTGGATGATCGCCGGGGTGACCTTGAGCGAACGGCGGATCCACTTCCCGGTGAAGCAGGATCAGCCGCTGACCATCCGCGAGGGGGGCCGGTGGCAGCTCTTCCGGTTCGAGCGGAAGATCCTGCCGGGGAGTCCCCTCGATTTCTCCGGCTTCCTCGATGCGCCCGCCGGGAAATACGGCTTCGTCCGGACCTCTTCCGCCGGCCACTTCACTTTCGAGCAGGCCCCGGGGAAGCGCCTCCGGCTTTACGGCGTAAACCTTTGCATGAGCGCCAACTTCCCCGACCGCGAGACGGCGGAGGAGCTGGCCGAATACCTGGCCCGGATGGGGTACAACGCCGTCCGCTTTCACCACCACGACAACGGCCTTGTCGACCCGAAGGCGACCGATTCGGTCACGCTGAACCGGGAGAACCTCGACCGCCTCGACTACCTTTTCGCCAAATTGAAGGAACGGGGCATCTATCTTACCACCGACCTCTACACCAGCCGGGCGTTCAAGGCCGGGGACCATCTGCCGGACTGCGACGACTACCGGGTGGGGCAGCTGATGAAGGCCCTGCTGCCGGTCAACCGCGCCGCGATGGAGAACTGGAAGGCTTTCGCCCGCAACTGGATGACCCACCGCAACCCCTACACCGGCCTCACCTGGGGGGAGGACCCCGCGCTGGTCTGCCTCAACCTGGTGAATGAGGAGACGCTTTCCGGCTACTGGAACCGTACGCCGGAGACCACCGCCATCTACCGCGCGAAGTTCGAGGCGTGGAAGCGGGAGCGCAACGCCGCCGAAAGCGACTTCCCGCGCTTCCTTCATGAACTTCAGGAAAAAGTGTTGGCGGAGCAGCTCGCCTTCGTCAAAAAGGAGCTGAAGCTGAAGACCCTGATCACCAGCCTGAACTACCAGAATCGGCCCGCCCTGACGCTCTTGCGCGACCGCTTCGACCTGGTGGATAACCATTTGTATTTCGCCCACCCCGCCTTCCCGGAAAAGGCGTGGAGTCTGCCGCACCGGTATGACCAGCGTTCGGCGATCCGGCGCAACGCCATCGTGCCGCGGCAGATGATGCCGACGCGCATCTTCGGCAAGCCCTTCATTGTCACCGAGTTCAACTACTGCAACCCGAATATCCACCGGGCGGAGGGCGGCCCGCTCATGGGCGCCTATGCCGCGCTGCAGGATTGGGACGGCGTCTGGCGTTTCGCCTGGACCCATTCCGCCGACACGCTGAATAAATTGCAGATCGGGGGGTGCTTCGACGCGGTCAACGACCCGATGCAGCAGTTCGGCGATCGGATTATCCATGCTCTCTTCACCCGCGGCGACCTTCAGCCCGCGAAGGAGAAGATTTCAGTGGGAGTCCCGGCGGATGGCTCGGGGGAGGGGACTACGCTGGAGTTCACCGACGAAATCAGTACCCTCGGGCTGACGGCGCAGATCGGTTCGCATGTGGAGGGGAAAGCGCTTCCCGCCGGGGTGAAGCCTTATCGGCCTGGTCTAGCGGTTCCGGCCGATCCCCGGCTCAAGCTCGACCCGGCGGCCGGAACCTTCGCGGTGGCGACGCCCTTCTCGGAAGCGGTCACGCTGCCCGGTGGGACGCTGGCCGCCGGCCGCCTCCGGGTCCGGGAGGCCGATACCTTCATGACGGTCGCCGTCCTTTCGCTGGATCGGCAGCCCCTGCCGCAAAGCCGGAGCATTCTGGTGATCCATCTCACCAATTTCACCACCACCGGCATCCAATTCGGGAACGGGGAACGAACCCGGCTCAATTCCTGGGGGACGCTCCCCCTGCTGGTCGAGCGCGGAACCGCCCGGGTCGAACTGGCGGCCGAAGCGCCGTGGCGGGCCGCCGCGCTGGCCGCCGACGGTTCCGAGCTGGGCGAGGTTCAAGGAGAATTCCGGGACGGCCTCTTCCGGTTCAAAGCGGATACCGGCGGCTTTTCCGGCGGAGTTGCGGCCTACCACCTGACCCGCTAGCCCATAAGGGGGCTGTGGGACTCGGGGGAGAGCGAAAACCCCTTCTTTTCACGGGAAAAGCGGGGTAGCGCAATTTCTGCTTGCCATCGGCAAGCAAAAATTGCGGAGGGGGGTAATCAGTAAGCGGGCTTGGCGAGGGATTGCAGGAAGGTTTGCATCCGGAGGCGGGCGGCATTGCGGCTCTCCGGGGTGAAGTTCTGGAGGGAGGTCATCACCTGATACGTGCGCCAGACGTCGCTGCGGTTCCAGGTGCGCCTGAAGTTGATGAAGCTGCCGGTGGAGGAGCGCTCATTGGTATACCAGGCCCACAGTAACACCGTTACGTTTTGCTTTTGGGCGGCGATTTCATTGACATGGAAAGTCTTTCCGCCGATTTCCGTGGTGATGATGTTTTCGGAGTGAACCGTCCAGCCGGCCCCCCGCAGGCAATGGCTGGCCGGATGGATCGAATTCACATTTTCACCGCACGTCAGCGCCAGGATGTGGAAGCTGTCGGTATCGGCGACATAGTAGTATTTATCGATCCGGCTATCCGCCCCGAAGAAGCGGATGTCGTCGGCCGTCACCTCCTGGCGGCGGCTGAGATAACCGCCCGTCTCGCCCTCCGAAAGCGACAGAATGACGGGGGAACCGGTCTGCATGGCGGCCTGGTTGTTCTGCCAGATGCAAAGCAGCGCCAGTCCCACCGCCACAGTGAATAAAAGTGATCCCGGGCGGACTTTCCTCTCCCGGGAGCAGTTGGCAAGCAGCCAGAGGAACAAGAGGACCGCGGCGATGGCCTTGATCGCCAATCCCGGCACATGCAGCGGGAAGTTGGCGACGAAGTAATTGATCCAGTAGGTACTGCTGGTGACCCCTAAGGCGAGTATGCCGAAGGCGGGCAGCAGCCGGTGGGCGTTCTGGCTGCCGTAGAGCAGCTGGAAAACCGCGAAGGCAATGACAATGCCGGAAGCGATCTGCCCGGCGTTGATGCGCATATAGAAGAAGAGCCCATAGCCCAGCAGCGCCGGAATCAGGAGAAACAGCGCGTAATAATCAATGCCGAAAGCCGGTTGGCGCTTGCGGGTCCGCAGCCAGACGGCGGGGAAGAGGAGCGCAAAGAGGGTAACGAAAATCCAATCCAGCCGGTCCTGCGGCGAACTCCGCCAGGCGTGAAACATATACGGCAGCTTGGCGGCATACGGCAGGAAGCCGGCGAGCAATACGAATAAACGCAGGAATTTCGGCATATTACTCCTCCTTTTCCGCGTTCGGCACGGGGTCGTCTTTTTTCGGAAACAACGCGCCGATCCAATAAAACAGTGCTGTGGCGAAAATCACGAAGAAAAATCCCAGCGACGAGTGATACAAGTTGTCGAACGCTTTTTCACCGATGGCATAAAAAAGAAGGATCGTCAGGAACAGCCGGACCGTGTTGGCGAAAATGACCACCGGCACCAGCGAGGCATAGTGGAGCGCGGCATAGAAGAGGCGGCTGTGCCGCCAGACGACGATGATGTACCCCAGCAGCATCAGCACGGTCACTTGCGATATGCCGCTGCAGGCGTCGGTAATGGCGATATCGCTGCCTTTTACCCGGATGGTCGTCAGTACGCTGGTCACCTCGCAGCCGAAAAGCTGAAAGGTCTCCACCGTCAGAATCGTGGAGATCAGGCGCAAAGGATAACTGAGCACCAGAAGCAGATGCTCCTGAATGGGGATGATGACCAGCGTCAGCAGCAGTACCGGCAGAAACCGGAGAAAACCGGCAAAGCCGTTATGAAAGAGAATCACCGCAAAAGCGGTCAAAAGCAGCGCAGTGAGCGTATCCAGCTGGAAATTGCCGCCCGTGGGGAGTTGCAGGGCGAGCGGCACGAGGCCCATCAGGAGCCAGGCCG
This sequence comes from Victivallaceae bacterium, assembly GCA_031547585.1. GTDB lineage: Bacteria > Verrucomicrobiota > Lentisphaeria > Victivallales > Victivallaceae > Victivallis. The sequence continues at coordinate 33,962 of JAVBRV010000037.1, read as the reverse complement.
CGATCCGCGCCCGCAAGAGTGACCCCGATTGCGGCTTGAGTCCGGACATCGCCCGCAGGCCGAGCAGTACGCCGAGAAGCCACAAGGGGACTCCATTTTCCGCCGCGCCGGCCGAGAAAATGATCTGCCAGCCGGCATAGCCCAGGGCGGAGAGGAACAGGAGCAGCGCGCCCGGAAACCGGCGGGACCACTGACCCAAATCGCTCCATAATTTACGCATGACTGCGAGAACGGTGTTCATGGCTGGCTCACGGCGTCTTGGCTGCCGGCTCTTTACCGGCCGCTTCCCGGGCTTCTTTTTCTTTGGCTTCCTGTTCCGCTTTCCGGCGGGCCAGTTCAAAGGCGTTCAGCGTATCCTTGGCCAGTTTGCTGTCGGGGTAAACCCGGAGGAGCGACTTACAGAGGGTGGTACAGCGCAGGACTTCATTGCGCGCGGCGAGTTCGCGAATCATGTTTTCCGTGGAAATCTTCCAGGCCTCCAGGACTCGCGGCGAAACTTTGCCCTCCGGCGCCACATTGAAAAGCAGCCGTTCGGTTTCGGCATAGTTTTTATTTTCAAACAGCCGCATGGCGTAGTATTCCCGCGCCACGGACGAGTTGTTGTCGACAGCATAGGCGCGGCGCGCGAGTTCGAGCGCCGTGGCGGCGTTTTTGTCGCCGCCGAGGGCCGCATAGAGCTCCGACTGGTTGGCGAGGAACAGGATGTTGTCGGGCTGGAATTTGAGGAGCCGCTCGAAAACCGTAATGGCCGGGGCCAGGTAGTCGGCTTCGCCGAGCAGACCGGCAGTGCGGAAAAGGAGACCGACATTTTCCGCTGTGGCGGTCGCCGCGCCCGGGTCTTCGACGATTTTCATCAGCATTTCGTGCATTTTTGCCGAGTTCTTTTCGGCATAGGCTTTTTCGGCGCCGGCCAGATGGGCCACCAGGCGGAGATTGGCATGCGGGTTCGAGGCCAGGAAGGTTTCCAGGTTGGCCAATTCCTTGGTCAATTTATGCTGCGAGCAAAAGGTCAGATACATGGTGAGGAGCTTCCAATCCTCGGGAGTCTTGTAATAGAGCTCGGTGAAAGCCTTGGCGGCTTCCGCGATCTTCTTCTCTCCCTCCATGGAGGCGATGATCTGGAGCTGGGTCGAGATGCTGCCGGGGGTGCCCGTCAGATGTTTCTCGGCATACTTCCGGGCGTTGACGAAATCACCTTTCTGCAGGTAGAAATCCGCCGCGATGGCCAGGAGCCCGGGGTCGTTCGGGTACAATTTCAGCGCGCTTTCGAGGTCCGGCTGCGCCAGGATGCCCTTCCGGAATGAATTCGTAACGACGGCGCGGGTGAAGAGGACGTCCTTCTCCTTGATTTCCAGCATCCGGCCGGACACCCGCGCGGCGGCCTCCAATTCGTTCGCCTTCAGTAAGTCGAGGACGAAGGACTTCATCATATTCGCGCAATTCGCCTTCAAGGCGTCGCCGGCTTTCATGGTGTGAAGCTGGTTGAAGTGGCGGAGGGCCGCATCCGGATTCCGCTGTTTGATGCCGTTGTACAAGAGCAGCATCTGGGCGGTCGTGGTATTGGGGTGCCCGCCGCCGAGGTTGCCGAGCGATTGCGCCAGCCGGGCGTCGTCTTTTTTAAGGAAAGCCGCCAGGGCTTCCAGATAGTAACCGGCCTGGATATTCTGTTTGCTGCCCATACTGTATTGCTTGGCAAGGGCAAGAATTTCATCGGGCTGGTTCACGGCGGCCAGGGCTTCGCCGTACCGCATGGCGCCAAGGGGGGCCAACCCCTTGGCATGTTCCTGATACAGCTTAACGGCTTCAGCCGCCTTCCCGGTCAGATAATAGAAATGCGCGAGGTTCAAAGCGCCCGTCACGGGATTGAAGGATTGGGCTTTCAGCAGATATTTCTCGGCTTCTGCCGCTTTGCCCGAAGAGAGGTAATAGTCGGCAAGAACCATCTGCGTGTAAAAGGCCGCGGCATCGTTGCCCTCCGCCAGTGCCGTCAGTTCGGTGATTTTCCGGGGCGTCATCGCGGGATTGGCATCGACATAGAAGGCGGTCAGCCGCCCCAGCGGCGAACGGAGAATCTCGTCGTCTTTGATTTTCTCGAATTCAGCCTTCCCCTCGCGGCGCTTCCCCTGATTGCCGTATGCGAAGGCCAGCAGGAGGAGGTGGCGGTCGGAGGTCAAAGGCCGCATCTTCTCCAGTTCGGATTGCAGCCAGCCGGCGTTGCCGCCCTTCAGGAACGCGGCCAGCATCGACTCCGTGTATTCCGGCTTGAAGGCATTGAGGCGGGCCGCGCGGGCCCACAGCATGCCGGCCTCGGGCCAATTGTCCAGCTTCTCGCAGACGACGGCCAGCTTGGCCACTGCTTCTTCGTTGTTCTTGTCGGCCTGAATGCACTCTTTCAGGAGTTGGTCGGCCAGCTGCCAATCTTTATTGTTGAAGGCGGCCACGGCATGGTCATACCGCTGCACCTTGCGATAGTTGCGGACGATATGGTACGCGACGGCGATCAAGGCCGCGATGACGACGCAGAAGAGAATAGCGAGAAGCAGCAGTTTTACGCGTGACATTTTTTGGGGAGATGCAGCCATGATGGTATCCTGTAATGATTATTTCTACCGTAACAGTCGAGATTCTATATCTTTAAACAATCAGGGGGGTATCGGCACCATTGGAGTGTATTCCGGCCGGGAAGTTCTGCAGGCGAAACGCCTTTCCTGTCCCGATCATTTTGCACATCGCGTAACTTACATTGCCCCCCGGCGATTTGCCCTATTACAATAGCATCTTGCCGCGGCTTTTCAATTTCATTACCGCAGTTTTTTTCGTGATTCGGCACCGGGCAATAATATTTCATTTTTTCTTCGTTTTTTACGGTCTGCCCCTGTAACCTTTCGCCGCGAAATCCATATTCACGGTTGACACTTTGGATTCACTTATAGAATAACCGCCAAAAAACAAACATAGGGGGCACGGTTAAGGTTATGAAAAGCAAATGGGCATCTCTCGTCGCGCTGGTGGCTTTCTGCGGCACCATGAACGCCGCCACGATGGTAACGTACGATACGCCGATGATTGCGGCGAACAAGGATCTGATCTCCTCGCAGCTCAGCTGGCTTACCCATGACCTCCCCGAAAACTGGAATACCTCCAAAATCAATTTCAGCAGCGTGTTCGGCACGGAATTCAACGCCAGCCTCTACGACGTGAAAGTGGTTCAGCTCGGTGCGAATTTCGGCATGTCCGGCGGCGTGAACCTCAATCGCGATAACGCTTACGGCGTTGCCGGCAGCATGCAGCAGGTCCACAGCGGCGTTTCGACCTACACGGGCATTGAGTCCTACATCACCTACGACATGGACGAACCCCTGAGCCTCCTGGCGTACTCGCACGTGTTCAATCAGAGCTACGACATCTTCAACAACACCACGCCTTCCTTTACCTGGACCACGGCGGATCTCGAAACCCAGTATTACACTGAAATCGACGGCCAGCGCGTTCTGGTCACCGACACGCTGACGACCCTCCTGGTCGGCTTCGACGACAGCCCCGGCATCTGGGACAACGACTTCAACGACCTCATCCTCGGCATCCAGCTGATCCCCAAGAGCGCCTCGCCCTCCGGTCAGCCCCTTCCCGGCGTGATGGCGGCCCTGCTTCTCGGCGGCGGTACGCTGGCGGCGATCAAGCGCAGACGGCAGAAGGCCGAGAAGTAATCGCTCTCGCAAAACAGAGATAAAAAATGAGTCCGATGTTGAATCGGACTCATTTTTTTTGCAAGCACAATCAGGCCGGAATTCGAGATGAAATGCTGATATGTCAAGGGTGGAAGACGGTGCTTCCGCTGGAGGCGAGGAGTTTGAGGAGGTTGCCCCGGTAGACTTTCTCGCGGAGCTCCGGCTCCGGGCAGGCCTGGTTGACGCGGAGCATGAAGAGCTCCGGGCCGTAGACGGTGAAGTCGGTGCCGAAGAGAATGCGGTCCGGGCCGAAGAGCTTCAGGGCCAATTCCAGCCCGCCCCGGCGCAGGCCGCCGAAGCCGCTGATATCCAGCATCACCTCCGGATAGCGCGAGACCGCCGCCAGCTCCTCATTCATCGGCGGCCAGAAGCGGGTGGTGAGGTGCGACTGCACGATCTTCAGCCCCGGCAGCCGCTCTGCGAGGCGCAGCACGTCGGGGGTGCCGTGGAGCTGGACGATGTGCCCGTGCCGGCGGCACTCCTCGAAGACCGTCAGCCAGCCCGGGGAATCGAACTCCGCGCCGGGGGAACTGAGCAATTCCCCCACCCACATCAACCCGCGTTCGCGGAAGCGCTCCAGCCACTTCGCCGACTCCTCCGGCTGCGCCGGGTGGATGGCCGCCGCCGGGTACAAGAAGGCGGGGTCGCTCTCGTGAGCCTCCAGCACCCGCCGGTTGACTGCATCGAGGGGGCCGCCGGGGATGTTGAAGATCATGCCGCCAACCCCCGCCTGTTTCGCGTATCGGACGGCTTCGATGCGTTCGCGTTCGTCTGCGGGGAGGTGGACGTGGCAGTCGAGCGGTTTCATGATCGCGGGCTCCGGAGCGTCAGTTCGGCGATAAGGGGCAGGTGATCCGAGAGGCGGATGTCGGGCGCTTCGAAATCGGTGACTTCGACCTCCTCTGAAACCAGGATGTAGTCGAGCTGCTTCGCGGGCTTCCAGCCGGGGTAGGTAGGGGCGCGCCCGGCGGGACGCATTCCCGTCTTTCCCAGGAAGTCCGCCAGTTCGCCTTCACCGCGGAAGGTGTTGAAGTCGCCCGCCAGTACCGCCGGGCGGTCGCGTGGCAGAAGCTCCGCCAGCGCCGCCAGCTGCTTCGCCCGGCAGGCGGCCCGCAGCGACAAATGGACCAGAAAGACCGTGATTCCGCCGCACTCCAATTCCAATACCAGGCGCTTCGCTCCGCAGGGGAGGTAGTGGCGCTTCGCCTCCCGGTCCGGGGAGGCCGACAACAGGGCGTTGGTCTGGCTCGACAGGTAGGGCAGCTTCGACAGCCACGAACGCGGTCCGTATTTGCAGATCGATTCGGCGAGGAGTTCGCGCCCGAGGAAGAGTTCGGCCAGCTTCGCGGGCTGGCTCTCCCCGGCCGTCCGGAAACTGCCGGAGTCGGTTTCGATCAGCCCCACCATATCCGGCTTCCGGTGGCGGATAAAGCGGATGATCCGCCGGAAGTGGAGCCGCGACGCCCGCAGATAACGGTGCGCCGTGAGGAGCCGTTTCGCCTCCCCGCCGGGATTCCCCGTCCCGTAAGCGATATTGTAAATGAGAAGCCGCATATCGTACTCGGTAAACTTTTGTTGCAAAATTCAGTTTAAACGTTTGGCGGGGCGATATCGGGTAGGGCGCTCTGTCAAGAGAGCGCCGTTCTCGTTGTATGGTCTTTGGGGTAAACCGCATCCTTTATCTTATTAAGGAAGAACCTGCCGCGTTTCACTTTGAATGCATGCCCGGTAGAGTTTGCCGCGAGAACGGCTGTCTGAGGACAGACAGCCCTACCTTATGACGTCGCAGGCGACTAGCGGAGGTTGCGCAGCCGTTCTTCGACCCGCAGCCGGAGGGCGGTGTACTCCTCCTTCCCGGCGGTCTGGCGGAGGAAATGCTGGTAGAGCGCCCGGGCGTTGGCGTTGGACCGGGTGTAGCGGTCCATGAAGAAGGCCATGTTGTAGACGATGTCGGGGTTGCTCCCGCCGGTGCGGCAGGCCGCCGTCAGCGACTGCTTCGCCTGGTCGAGGTTCCCCTGGCTGATCCAGCCGATGGCGAGCTGGTTGTCGAGCAGCGGGTCGGCGGCGAATTCTGGACGCTTTTTGAGCTGCAAGAGGTACGGAACCGCCAATGGCGAACGCAGCGCCGTGGCGGCGTTCCCGAGTAAAATCAGCGTATTGACGTCTCCCGGTTTCAAGGTCAGCGCGGTCGACAGGGTCTTCATCGCGTCGGCGCAACGGGTCGGATCGCCCGCGTACAGCCGCCCCAGGGTATATTGCGCGAGAAAGCTGTTGGGGTTGATGGTCGCCGCCTGGCGGGCCGCGTCGAGCGCCGGGTCGCGCTCCCCGGAGCGTTCGTGGGCGATCGCCTTGAAGACCAGCGCCGAAACGTTCTCCGGTTCGAGGGAGGCAGCGCGTTTGGCCAGTTTCAGGGCGGCGGGCCAGTCCCCTTTTTCGGCCCGTTCAGTGCCGCGGATCAGGCATTCGTCGGCGCTGTCTTTGCCGCCGCAGCCGGCGACTCCGATGGAGATTGCCGCGAGAAGAAGAAGCGGCGTGAAGCGAAAGATTTTCATATGTAGACACCCCTTTAGGTTCGTTTGCAGTATTTTCGTACGATCAGCCCCAGCACGTAGACGGTTCCGGCCAGCACCACGATCACCGGGCCCGAAGGCAGCCGGTACTGGTAGCTGGCGAGAAGTCCGGCGGTGACGAAGAGCCAGCTCAGTACCGTCGACAGCACCATCATCGACCACAGGTGGCGGGTGAAGCACCCCGCCGTCGCCGCCGGCAGCGTCAGGAGCGCGATCACCAGAATGATTCCCACCACATTGATCAAAAGCACGATGGTCAGCGCCGTCAGCGCGAGCAGCAGAAGGTAGAGGCACTTCACCCGCGTGCCGCGCAAGCCGGCGAAGGTCCCGTCGAAGGACATGGCGAGGAAGCTGTTGTAAAAGAAAAGCATGGGCACCAGCACCACCAAGTCGAGGGCGACGGTCATATAGACCTCCGGCTCCGACAGGAGGAGGATGTTGCCGAAGAGATACCCCTGCCAGTCGACGTACCCCGGCGTGCGGGCGAGGAAGAGCAGCCCCACCGACATGCCGAGCGCCCAGACCACGTTGATGATGGTGTCTTCGCGTTCCTGGGCGTAGATGCCGACCACCCCCACCAGGAGAGCGGCCGCCATGGCCCCGACCACCGCGCCGATGGTCGGCGAACACCACTCCCAGAGCAGCACCCGCTGCAAAAAGAGCGCCACGCCGACGCCGCCCAGTGCCGCGTGGGCGCTGGCTCCGGCGATGGAGGAGATGCGGCGGGTGACCACCATTGAACCGATGATGCCGAGGGCCACCGAGGAGAGCGCCCCGATGATGAGGGCGTAGCGGAAGAACACCATTTCCGGGCTGAAGAGATCGCGGAGGAGGTCCATCATGGCTTCTTCTTCTCCTCTTCTTCGCAGCCGCAGAAGCAGGCGTGGTCGTGCTTGACGAGATTGACGTTGTGATGGTAGACCGCGTCGGCGGCGGCCGCGTCGAACTTGCCCGCCTCATGGACGGTGACCCGCCGGTTGACGCAGATCACCCGGTCGAGCTCGCTGTTGACGAAGCCGAGGTCGTGGGAGACGGTGAGGACGGTCATCCGCTGGCGGAGTTCGGCGAGGGTCCCGTAGAATTGCTCTTCCGCGCCGGGGTCGATGTTGGCGGTCGGTTCGTCGAGCAGCAGGAGCTCGGGGCGGCAGGCGAGGGCGCGGGCGATCAGCACCCGCTGGCGCTGCCCGCCCGAAAGCGCCGCGAAACTGCGGGAGGCGAGTTCGGCGATGCCCATTTCGGCGAGGGCGGCGCGGGCGACGACCTTATCCTCCGCCGGATAGCGGCCGAAGAAGCCCTTGCGGAGCCGCCCCATCAGCACCACTTCGAAAGCGGTCACCGGGAAGGCCGGGTCGAGCTGGTGGTACTGCGGCATATAGCCGATTTTGGGGAGGGCGTCGGCCGGGGAGAGGCCGAAGACGCGGATGGCCCCCTTCGTCGGCGTCAGGAGCCCGAGGATCAGTTTGATGAGCGTGCTTTTCCCGCCGCCGTTGGGGCCGATGAGGCAGCCCGATTCGCCCCGGCGCAGCACCAGGTTTACCCCTTCGAGGATCCGGCTGCCGGGTTCGTAGCCGAAGTCGAGGTTGCGGATTTCGATGATGGGGGCGTCCGGATTCGGGGCAGGCATGCGGTTACTCCGTCTTCTTTTCGGCGGCGAAACCCTCTTCGAGGGCCTGGGTGATGGCGCGGATGCTTTTGGGCAGGTCCGCCGCGAGGGGGTCGAGCATGACCACCTTGCCGTCGATGGCGCGCGCCAGCGAACGGGCGCTGACCGGGTTGAACTGCGGCTGGGCGAAGATCACCCGCACCTGGTCGCGTCGGGCGTTGCGGATGAGTTCGGCGAGGCGGGCCGGAGCGGCTTCGCGCCCGCCGAGTTCGACCGCCGCCTGGCGGAGCCCGTTCTGGTGGGCGAAGTAACCGAAGGCGGGGTGATAGACGTAAAAGGTGCGCCCGCGCCAGGGGGCGAGCCGCGCGGCGGTCTCTTTGGCGAGCTTTTCGAATTCGGCGGTGAGGGCGCGGGCGTTGGTTTCGTAGCTCCTGGCGTTGGCGGGGTCGGCCTCGGCGAAGGCGGCGCGGATATTCTCCGCCATCCGGATGGCGTTGTCGAGCGAGAGCCAGAGGTGGGGGTCGAGCCCGTCGTCGCTGCAGCCGCAGGCTTCGCCGTGGGCGTGGGTGTGCCCCTCATGGGCGTGATGGTCGTGGCCGCCTTCTTCCAAGGGGATGCGTTTGATGCCGCTGCCGACGTCGACGATCTTCACCTTGCCGGCGGTGAGGGGGCGCGCCAGCAGCTTCTCGAAGGGCATGCCGGTCGAGAGGAGCATGCGGCTGCGGGCGACGTCGCGGATCTCCTGCGGGCCGGGGGCGTAATCGTGCGGACTGCGCCCTTCGGGGAGGGCGGTGACGACGGTGACGTATTCTTTGCCGATCTCCTTGGCGAGATAGCCGACCGGCGGGAGTCCGGCGGCGACCCGCATGGGTTCGGCGCCGGTGAGGCCGGGGAGGGTGAACAGAATGGCCAGAAGAGCGGCAAAGATTTTAGCATGTGGCATGGCGGGTTTCTCCTCATATAAAGACAACCGATAACATACCCCGGCGCGGGTCCAAAGTCAAGCGGGAGAATGCCATCGGCGGAACTTTTTCATGCGGTTTTTTGTCGTCTAACTTGCAAAGCGGAAAAAGTGAGTGTATAGTTTGAACTTGCATATTGCGTTTTTTTGATTTGAAATTCAGGATTCATCAAGGACATTATGAAAAAGATCTTTTTAACGGGCATTACAGGACTGGTCGGCAGCGCGTTTGTGGTGGCACTGCTGCGCGAACGGAGCGACTACCGGATCGTCTGCCTGACCCGCCGCTCGGCGGTCCAGAGTGCCCGCGACCGGGTGGCTTCGATCATCCGCGATGAATGCGCCTTTGACGGCTGTCCTGAATTGACCGATAAAATTCTCGCTTCGGTCGACGTGGTCGAGGGCGATGTGGTCGACTTCGACCCCGTGAAGCTCGCCGCCGACCCGGTGGCCGCCGATTGCTCGATCGTCTTTCATTGCGCCGCCGATGTCAACCTCGGCAAGGACCTCTCGGGCAAGACCTTCAAAATCAACTACCAGGGCACCGAGAACGTGCTGAAGTTCGCCAAGCTGATCGGTGCCAAAGAGCTCCACTACGTCAGCACCGCCTACATCGCCGGCCGTCTCACCGGCACCGCCATCGAAGACAAGCCGCTCGACAGCGGTTTCCACAATGCCTACGAAGAGAGCAAATTCAAGGCGGAAATGCTGGTCCGCGCTTCGGGCATCCCCTTCAGCATCTACCGCCCGGCCATCATCACCGGCCGCCGCTGCGACGGCCGGATCCGCAAGCCCCTGGCCTTCTACCGCATCCTGGAATTCCTGGGGAAATTGAAGAGTCACCACTGTTCCAAGGAAGGCATCGACCCGACCGGTTGGGCCAACCTCAGCCTGATCTTCGCCACCCGTCCCTCGAAGCACGTCTATTTCGTGCCGATCGACTACGTTCAGGAGTCGATCACCCGCCTCTTCCAGGAGCCGCTGGCCAACCGCGCCTACCACATCACCGGCGACAGCCCGGTTTCGACCGCCCAGATCGCCGAATCGATCCTCTCGGTGCTGCGCATCGACGGCATCACCGTCGACGAGAAGTTCCACGGCAGCGACAACCCCGACAGCAAGCTGATGAGCCGTTTCGTCGGCGACCTCTTCCCCTACTTCTCGAGCGATATTGTTTTCGATCAGACGAACGTCCGCAAGGCGCTCGGCGACCAGGTCCTCGACTGGGAGTTCGGCATGAAGGGGCTCGATGTGATGATTCGCTCCTTCTACAAGGACTACTTCCCCAACGTCGAATGGCTCCAGACGGTTGCGACCACCCGTCCGGAACGCGCCCCCCACTGCAATTAAACGATTCGGGAGGTTTCGCCATGCTTAAGAAACTCTGTCTTTTGACCGTCCTTCTCGCGGCCGCCGTTCTGCCGGCCGCCGAAGTCAAAGTCCTGACTATCGGCAACAGCTTCGCCGACAGCGTTTTCGTCTACCTGCCGCAGATCGTCAAATCGGTTCCCGACTGCGAACTCACGCTGAAGCGCGCCAATATCGGCGGCTGCTCGCTCGAACGTCACTGGAACGAATACCAGAAGTCCCTGGAAGACGCCAAGCACAAGCCTTATTGGGACAACAAAAAGAAATACAACCTGGTCGAGATGCTGACCCTGGAGAAGTGGGATATCATCACGCTGCAGCAGGCCAGCATCCTCAGCTTCCGCGCCGAATCCTATCAGCCCTGGTTCAAGAACCTCTACGAGTTGATCAAGGAGAAGGCTCCGCAGGCGGAGATCGTCATCCAGATGACCTGGTCCTACCGCCCCGACGCCATGGGGCGTACCAAGGGCGAGACGACCGATTCGATGTATGAAAAGCTTTATGCGGCCTACACCGGAACCGCGAAGGAATTCAACTGCCGGGTGATTCCGACCGGGCTGGCCGTCCAGCTTGCCCGCAAGGAGCAGAACCTCCCCGAAGTGACCGACGCCACCCCGGACGTCAAGAGCCTGAAGCACCCCGACGCGCTGCCCGCCGATGCGCCGGGCGCACTCCACCGGGGCTATTACTGGAAGAAGGAGAAAGACGGCGCCTACACCGTCGCCAAGGACCTTACCCACCTCAACGCCCGGGGGCAGTACATGCAAGCCTGTCTCTGGTTCGCTTTCCTCTTCAACAAGCCGACCGCCGACATCAAGCTCGTTCCGGAGAAGCTGGAGGAAAAAGATGCCGCCTTCCTGCGCGCCGAAGCCCAGAAAGCCTTCGACGAGTTCAAGGAATTCAACGCGGAACGGCTGAAGAAGTAATTATAGGGGAGGTTTCACCATGTTCAAGAAGTTCTGCATTCTCACACTTTTATTCGCGGTCGTCGCCTTGCCCGCGGTTGAACGCAAAGTCCTGACCATCGGCAACAGCTTTGCCGACAGCGTCTTCAACTACCTCCCTAAAATCGCCGCCTCGGTTCCCGGCTGCGAACTCACCCTGAAGCGCGCCAACATCGGCGGCTGCTCCCTCGAACGCCACTGGAACGAATACCAGAAGTCGCTTAAGGACCCCGAGCACAAGCCCTATTCGGATAATAAAAAGAAGTACAACCTGGTCGAGATGCTGACTATGGAGAAGTGGGATATCATCACGCTCCAGCAGGCCAGCCCCCTCAGCTTCCGCCCCGAATCCTACCAGCCCTGGTTCAAGAACCTCTATGAGCTGGTGAAGGAGAAGGCGCCGCAGGCCGAGGTCGTCATCCAGATGACCTGGTCCTACCGCCCCGACCACCCCAATCTCGTGAAATGGAACGAGACGCCCGATTCGATGTATGAGAAGCTCTACGGGGCTTACACCGATACCGCGAAAGAGTTCCATTGCCAGGTGATTCCGACCGGTCTGGCCGTCCAGCTCGCCCGCAAAGCGCAGAATCTCCCCGAAGTCACCTATACCGCCGAGGATTTCAAGGGGCTGAAGCATCCCGACAAGCTGCCGGCCGAAGCGCCGGGCGCGCTCCACTGGGGATACTCCTGGCGGAAGGGCAAAGACGGCGAGTATACGCTCGGCAAGGACCTCTTCCACCTCAACTCCCGTGGTCAGTACCTGCAATCCAGTCTCTGGTTCGCCTTTATCTTCGACAAGCCGACCGCCGACATCAAATTCGTCCCGGAAAAGCTGGAGGAAAAGGACGCTGCCTTCCTGCGCGGCGAAGCCCAGAAGGCCCTCGACCAGTTCAAAGAATTCAATACGGAGCGGCTGAAGAAATGATTTTGCGTCAACTGTACGCCGGGGGCAAACTGAAAGCCCTCACCATGAGCTACGACGACGGCGTCATCGAAGACCGCCGCCTGGTGGAGATTTTCAACCGCCACGGCATCAAAGGCACCTTCCACCTCAATTCCGGCCTCTCCGAAGGGAGCGAGCGCAAGATTCCCGCCGCCGAATTTGCTTCGGTCTACGCCGGGCATGAGATCTCCTGCCACAGCTCGCACCACCCCTACCTCGAGCGCATCGCCGCCGGGTCCGTGGTCGAAGAGGTGCTCTCCGACCGCCGCGCCCTCGAAGCCGTGACCGGCTGCCCCGTCACCGGCATGTCCTACCCCTTCGGCACCTGGAACCCCCAGGTGATCGAGCTCCTGCGCGCCTGCGGCATCGTCTATTCGCGGACCACCGCCTCGCACGGATCATTCCGGCTGCCCGAGGATTTTCTCGCCTGGCACCCCACCTGCCACCACGCCCATAACGCCCTCGCCAAGCTGGAGGAATTCAAGGCGAACAATCGCCATCTCTCGCTCTTGTACGTCTGGGGCCACTCCTACGAATTCGAGTTCAACAAACCCGACAACAACTGGGGCATCATCGAGAATTTCTGCGCCGCCGCCGCCGGGCTCTCCGACGTCTGGTACGCCACCAATATCGAAATCTATCGCTATATCACCGCCATCCGCTCGGTCGTCACCGGCGTCGATGGCCGGCTCCTCTACAACCCCTCGGCGATTCCGGTCTGGTTCGACGCCGAAGGCACCGTGGTCGAAGTCAAGGCGGGTGAAACCATTCGCCTGTAATCCTGAGCCGATTGTGAAATTCGTGAGCGAATTTTACAGTCGGCTTATAATTTGAGGAGGGCGTTTATGAAGTTTCGCAAAGAGTTCCTGGTCAAACCGGGGTCGAAGGTCGATCTCTCCAAGGTCGACCCCGCCTACACGATGGACTATTCCAAGGGAGACGACGTCGACCGCGAAATCGCCGCCGCCGTCGCCGAACTCGCCGAATGGCAGTTCAAACTCTCCGCCGAAGGCAAACGCTCGCTCCTCATCGTCCTCCAGGGCATGGACGCCGCGGGCAAAGACGGCGTCATCAACCACGTCCTCGCCCACCTCAACCCGCAGGGCTGCCGGGTCCAGTCCTTCAAGGTCCCGAGCGAACGCGAAGCCCGCCACGACTTCCTCTGGCGCATCCACATGGGCGCCCCCGGACGCGGCGAAATCGTCATCTTCAACCGCTCTCATTACGAAGACGTCCTCGTCCAGCGCGTCCACAACATCGTCCCCGAATCCGTCTGGAGCGAGCGCTACGACCTCATCAACGATTTCGAAAAACTCCTGACGAAAAACAGCACCCAGATCGTCAAATTCGACCTCCACATCAGCCCCGAAGAACAGCTGAAACGCTTCAAGGACCGCCTCGAAGATCCCTCGCGCCAGTGGAAAATCAGCAACTCGGACTACTCCGAAAGGAAACTCTGGGGAGAGTACCAGAAGGCCTTCGAAGACGCACTCGAAAAATGCTCGACCGAACGCGCCCCCTGGTACATCATTCCCTCCGATAAGAAGTTCTTCCGCAACCTCGCCGTCTCCCAGATCCTCGCCGAGACCATGCGCGAAATCAACCCCGAAACCCCGCCCGTCTCCGTCGACCTCGACGCCATCCGCGCCGAATACCACGAAGCCAAGAAAAACTCTTAGCTCGTAGTCGTGGGACTTGGGGGAAGGAAAGGGGCCTTCTTTTCACGTGAAAAGAAGGCCCCTTTCCTTCCCCCAAACCCCCATCCTTACCCCCAAGAAAAGCGGAGTAAGGGGAGGGGGAATCGAGCATCGGACGAGGACACCATGCGCAAAGGCGCGCGAAATGACAAGTCTTCGTCTATGCTTGAAAGCGAATTCGTATTAGGGGCTGGCAAATTTGTTTTTTGCGGTTATAGTAGAGGATCGCTGAAAAATAAGGAATGCCGATTATGATTTTGAAGGATCGTCTCTCCCGATCCGAGCGGGCCGCCTGGTTTGCCGAACACCCCACTACCCCCGAATTTCCGCCCGCTTCCGACCGCGAAGCGTGGAAAGGGATCGCCTCCGGCGACGTGCAGCGTCACTGGTGTGCGGAAATTCTCCAATTCGCCAACGCCTTCCGCTCCGAAACGCCCCTTTACCCCGGGCTCAGCGCGGCCGACGCCTTTGCTTTCATTCAGGATGGCAACCGCAGCCGGTACGAGACCACCTATTTCGAGCGCCGCAACCGGCTCACGGCGTTTGTTCTGGCCGAGTGCATCGAGTACAATGGGGAGTGGCTCCCCCTGGCCTGCGAAGGGCTGTGGCAGCTGGTCAACGAAGCCTTCTGGTACCTCCCCGCCCACGGCGAATACACGCCCCCCGACCCCATGCCCAATTACGACCGGCCCAAGCCGGACCTCTTCGCCGATGAAACCGCCGCCATTCTCGCCCTCTCGGTCGACCTTCTGGCGGATGAATTGAAGGCTTTCTCCCCCAATCTCCTGCGCTGGATCTCGGCGCGGGTGGAGGAGCGGGTGCTGGAACCGGTCCGCGCGGCCGGAAAAACCGGCAACGTCGTCTGGTGGCTGAATGGCTGCAACAACTGGACGCCGTGGTGCGGATCCAACACGCTTTGCGCCGCCCGGGTCTTCTGGCGGCATGAACCGGAGAAGCTGGCGGAATTGCTGGAAATCCTGACGGAGGCACAGCAGCGTTTCTATGACCGCTACGCCCCCGATGGCGCCTGCGACGAAGGTCCCGGTTACTTCGAAGTGGCCGGGCTCGAATTTCTGACCTACCTCGAGCGGGCGAACGGCTGTACCGAAGACGCTTTCAGCGCCATCTATCAGGAGGAGAAGTTCCGCAATATCGGCGAATACGCCTACAAATCGCGCTTCTGCGGCCCCTGGGTGACCGCTTACGCCGACAACCGCGCCCGCATGGAGTTCGGGCTCAACCCCGGGCGGCTCTACCGCTACGGCGAGCGGACGGGGAGCGCCATCCTCCGCCGTTTCGCCGTGCATCAGATGTACGAATGCGGGCGGGATGAGTCGCATTTTCTCCGGCTCCACGTCGCCCGGCTGAACCCCATGGTCGTGCTGGAGAGACTCTTCTGGACGCCCCTCTCGCCCCGCCATGAACCCGTGGGGTACCCCGCCTTCATGGCGCTTCCCGATCTTCAGTTCTATCTCTACCGCGAACACCCGGAGAATGAGTATGCCGGGTTCATCGCCTCTCTCAAGGGCGGGCACAACGGCGAAGGCCACAACCATAACGACGTCGGGCAGTTCGAGGTTTTCTTCGATGGTGAACCGGCGGTGGTCGACCTCGGCAACTCCACCTACACGCGCTTCACCTTCTCCCCCCGCCGCTATGAGGATTGGGTGCGCAATTCAAAGGGGCACAACGTCCCGGAATTCAACGGCGTCCTGCAAGGGGCCGGCGGGGAGTTCCGCGCCCGCGTCGTCACCGCCGGTCCGGAAGGGGTGACGCTCGACCTGACGAACGCCTACCCGCCGGAAGCGGGCGTGAAGTACTACGAGCGGAAGCTGATCTTCGGCCACGGCGAATGCGTCATCGAAGAGTGCTGCGACTTCACCCGCCCCGAGAACCGCATCCGTTTCGACCTCTACGGCCCCGCGAGCGGCGTCAAGCTGGAATGCGAAGGCATCGACGCCACACCTCCCAAGCCGTTCCCGCTGGAGGATGAGCTTCTCCGCCTGTGCTGGGGCGACACCCTGCAGCGGACGACCCTCTCCACCGTCTGCGGCACTTCCCACTGCTGGCGGCTCCGGTTTAAGCAAGTGTAGATTTGTCACGCTAATTGTATTTTTTTCAGGTCGCTCAAGCATTGATTTCGTTTCTTCGCAGGTTACATTAATCGCAACCGCAACCAACGCGAGGAAATCTGAATATGATGCTTGAGCGTAAAGAATTCCGTGTCGTTCCGGCTATGCCGGAGAACGTCGTCACCGCCGACAACGTCCGCATTTCCCTCCTGACGGATCGCCTGGTCCGCTTCGAGTGGAGCGCGGACGGGGTGTTTGAGGATCGCGAGACCCTCGCCGTCCTCAACCGCGATCTCGGTAAGGTCGCCTTCAAAACGAAGACCGCCGGCAAGAAGCTGACCGTTGAAACCGCCAAGCTCCGCATCGAACTCCTCCTCGACGGCAAACGCCTCTCCGCCGCCAACTTGCAGGTCTTTTTCAAGCTGAACGGCAAAGAGACCGCCTGGAATCCGGAGCTGGAGGATAAAGGCAACCTCCTCGGCACCTGCCGGACCCTCGATTGCCACGACGGCGCTTTCCGCGTCGACTGGAAGACCCGCGAGCGCATTCCGATCGAACTCTCCAAGGGCTATATCTCCCGCGACGGCTGGAGTTTGATCGACGACAGCCGCAACATCGTCCTCGACAAGGTCAAGGGGCGCAAATGGGTCAAGGCCCGCGCCGAAGGCGAACGCCAGGACCTCTACCTTCTCGCCTACGGCCACGACTACACCGACGCTCTCCGCGACGCGGCGTTGGTCTTCGGCTCCCAGCCCCTGCCTCCCCGGTACGCGCTCGGCTACTGGTTCAGCCGCTACTGGGCCTACAGCGACCGCGAAATCGAAGAGCTGGTCGACGGTTTCGACCGCGCCCAGGTTCCGATCGACGTGATGGTGATCGATATGGATTGGCACCTCGAAGGCTGGACCGGCTACACCTGGGACCGCCGCTACTTCCCCGACCCCGATGAGTTCCTCGCCCACCTCCACCGGCGCGGCTGCAAAGTGACCCTCAACCTTCACCCCGCCGACGGCGTGGGCAAGCACGAGGAGCAATTTGAAGCGATGGCGAAGGCGATGAAGCTCGACCCCGCCGCCGTGGACAAGGTCCCCTTCAATATCACCGACCCCCAGTACATGAAGCACTACTTCGAAATTCTCCACCACCCCGAGGAGAAGCGCGGCGTCGACTTCTGGTGGATGGATTGGCAGCAGGGCGAATCGACCGCCATTCCCGGCCTCGACACGCTGCCCTGGATCAACCACCTCCACTGGGAGGACATGCAGCGCCGCTCTCCGCGCCGCCGCCCCCTGATCTTCAGCCGTTTCGGCGGCATCGGCGCGGGCCGCTACGTGGTCGGCTTCTCGGGCGACACCTATTCGACCTGGGAGTCACTGCAATACCAGCCCCTCTTCACCGCCACCGCCGCCAACGTCCTCTACGGCTACTGGAGCCATGACCTCGGCGGCCATATGCCCGGCAATATCGACCCCGAGCTCTACCTCCGCTGGCTGCAATACGGCATCTATTCGCCGGTCGTGCGCACTCACACCACCAAGAACAACGACGCCGAACGTCGTTTCTGGGCGTATGCCGAGCCGTACAGCTCGCTGATGGCCGAGACCATCCGGAAGCGCTATACCCTCGTCCCCTACATCTACAGCGAGAACCGAAAGGCGCTGGAGACCGGCGTCAGCCTCTGCCGCCCGCTCTACTACGCCACTCCGGAGGACGAACGCGCCTACCGCGCCACCGGCGAGTATATGTTCGGCGACGAAATGCTGCTCGCCCCGGTGCTGACGCCGGTCGACCCGGTGAGCGGATTGGCCAGCCAGGAGGTGTTTCTCCCGGCGGGCGAGTGGTTCGACGCCGGTCTCGGCAGGATGGTCGCGGGGGATGCCTATCACCAGCGCAATTCGCTGCTTTCGGAGACGCCGCTCTATGTGCGTCCGGGCACGGTCATCCCCGGTCAGCGGAACGCCGACCGCCTCGACGACAAGTGCTTCAAGGATCTCACCATGACCGTCTACCCCGGCGCCGCCGGTTCGTACCGGCTCTACGAGGATGACGGCGTCACCACCGACTACCTCGAAGGGAAATTCGTGCGGATCGACATGCGCCATACGAAAAAAGGCAAGAGCCGCATCATCAACGTCGTCCGCAGCGAAGGCGATTTCGTCGGCTTCCGGGCAGCGCGTTCGCTGGAGGTCCGCCTCGAAGGGGTGGTGCCGCCGGAGAAGGTCGAATTTGCGGGCGCGGCGCTGCCCTTCCTCTACCGCTTCGAGGAGGATTCCTGCGGCTGGCGCTACGACGGCCGCAACGCGGCGCTGGTGATCCGGCTCCCCGGGATCGATCTTGAGAAGGGCGCGGAGATCAAGGTGACCTACCGTGAAAGCGATGAATTTCTGGCCGCTGCCGGGCTCAAAGGGATCTTCACCCGCCTCGATCGGGTCGCGACGATTCACAACTCCCTCGGCGGCTGCCGGGTGACGAAGTTCGACGAGCGGCTCGGTCAGGAGCTGGCGTTTACGGCGGTGCGCATTTCGCGCAAACCGGCGGATTTCCAGAGGGAAGTGGTCGCCCTGCGCGAAAAACTGCCCCGCCTGACCGGCGAGATCGAAGGACTCGCTTCGCTCGCCAAGGGTGCGGCGGCGCGGAAGTCCACCCGGACGCGGGCCAAAATGGCCGCGGCGCTGATCGCCGACTGTTGACAAACCGCCGGAGGCGGGGTATAGTAGCCGCATGAAAAAGGTTACGACTCGCATGATCGCCGAAGCCGTGGGGGTCTCGCACGCCACGGTTTCGCGCGTTTTGAACGACGACCCGCGGGTGCATCCCGAGACCCGGCAGCGGGTGATCGAGACCGCCCGCCGGATGGGCTACCGCCTGGAGCCGGGGAGCGGGCGCAAGACCATCGCCCTCATTTGCTCCACCGGCCTCGGCAGCTACATCAGCAGCGTGCTGACGCCGCTCTTGAAGGAGATCTCGCGCCGCGGGCTCCGCACCGAACTCATTCTGGAAGAGGATATCGAGCTCCTGAATTCCCGCGCCGTGGCCGGAGCCATCGCGGTCACGCTCGGCAACCGGCTGAATGAAGTCTGGGGCGAGATCGCCAACCTGCCGCTGGTGCGCCTGAACCGGCCGAGCCTTCACCATGAGAACATCTATAGCGTTCACTCCGACGGCATCGGCGGAATGCGTCTCGCCGTCGACTGCCTGCACGCGAAGGGGCACCGCAGGATCGCCTGGTTTTCGGACGTCCGCCACGAAACGGAGATGATCCTGACCTCGCACCGGTACGACGGCTTCATCGTGGCCATGCGGCGGATCGGCGTGGAAAACCCCGAAAATGATTGCTACTTCAATGTTTTGCACACCCTCCCCGATATTCGCGCGCTGGTGGCGGATGGCGTCACCGCCGTGATTGCCTGCGGGGAGATGAACGGCATCATGCTGGCCAGCGAGCTCTCGCGCCGGGCGGTCCGGGTTCCGGAGGAGCTGTCGATCCTGTCGATGGAGTACCCCACCATCAGCCCGCGCCTGATTCCGCCGCAGACCACGCTGTCGCAGGATTTCGACGGCCTGGCGCGGGCGGCGCTTCAGCTTCTCGAGCGGCTGATCGCGCGCGAACCGGTGGCCGAAGACGTCTACGTCCCCTACTTCCTCATCGAGCGCGAAAGCGTCCGGGCCCTGAAATCGTAGAGGCGGCTAGAAACTGTAACCAAATAAACTATGTTTATTTGCATCCCGACAAATGCTTTTTGCTGCATTTGTTCGTCACATAACTTGTTATGCTCCTCCCAAATCCAACAAAAATCATTTTGCCGGATATGGCAAATAATCAATACTTTATTTTGTTACAGTCCCTTACCTTTTCGAAACGGCCCCTTTGTCGGCCGGGAAGTTGTAGAAAATCTTCTCTTTCGCGAGGAAAGGCAGCATCAGATTGGTTCGGAAGATATCGTCGAATACCACCAGGTCGCGGCGTCCGGTCAAGCCGTAGCGAAATTGAGCGCCCAGCTGCTTCAGCATGGCGCAGGCGAGCGAGAGCCACTTGCTTTTTTCCGTACGGTAGATGATTTCACGGCAACGGCAATCGGGCAGTTGGGAGGAGATGGCCGCGGCCCGTTCCCGCGTCCGACAGATGAGGAGAACCGGTTGGCGGCGGCGGTTGATTTCCGCCCAGTCCACCGTTTCATAGACCGTCGGCCGCAATTCACTGCGCAGCCGGAGGCGGCCGGTGAGGAAATCGCAGACCCCCCAGCGGATCATCCGTTCGGAGCCCCGGGCGCCGTGAAGTACGAAATAAAACCATTTGGGAAACTGCCGGCAGAGAAACAAGGGCAGCGCCAGGATTTGAAACTTCCAGCATACCCGGCAGTAGTTGCGGATGTCGTAGTAGCGGATCCACTCGGCCAATTTCCCTTCCCACTCCGGGTGGTGGACGCGGGAATCGGTCGTCGCGAAAATCTTCCATCCCCGCGACCGTATCCGGAAGCACCATTCGACATCGTCATAATGGATGAACAGGTTTTCAAAGAAACCGCACTCCGCAATCACTCTCTTCGAAATCAGGAACGACCCCGCTCCACAGAAATCCGCCTCCACGCACTGTGAACCGGCATCGGTGATTTCCACCCCGCTGAGAAAGGGCCGGAAATGGCCGTTCCACCAGTTGATGGAGGAGCCCAGCTCCAGAATCCGGGTTCGGTTTCCGGTTCCGAGAATGGCGGAGCCGACCGCGGCGACGCGCGGCTCTTTCTCCGAAAGCTCCCGGTAGGTCCGGAGGAGTTCGGGCAGCGCTTCCGCCGTCGGTTCCGCATCGTCGTCCAGCAACCAGACGAAATCCGTATCGGCATGATGCTTCATCGCCCGGTCGACCCCGGCGGTGAACCCGCCGGAGCCGCCGAGATTCCGGTCCAGCCGGATCACTTCGCATCCCCGGGTTTTGAGTGTGGCGAGGCGTGCCGACAGCTCCGGGGCGGAACCGTTGTCGACGACGACGATCTTCAGTTGCCCGAAATAGGACTGTTTTTCCAGAAAGGCGATCGTGTCGAAGACATTTTCACGAATGAATACCGGGATGATGACGGATATGAAAGTTGGCATCAGGGGGTCGTTGTACTTTTGGGTTCAAGGTATTCACCGATTTTTTCGGCGACTCCCAGAGCTGCGATGATGCAGGAATTCATGTCGTAATATTTATATTCCGCAAGCCGGCCGCACAGAAAAACGTTCTCGATGCCGTCGACCAGATCACGATACTGCTGGTAAAGCGATTGGTTCTCCGCATTGATGATCGGGTAATAGGGGACCTTGGCCCGTTCATTCTGAGGATCGTAGGCCAGCGGATACTCTTTCAGAATCGTGGTGGCATTCTCTTTCTGCTGGCCGGTCAGGTGTTTAAATTCGGTGATTCGGGTGAATTTCTCCTCGTTGGGGTAATTGACCACCGCCACGGGCTGATGTAGCGTTTCGGGCAACTGCTCGAAAACCAGGTCGAGCGAGCGGTACGGCAGCCGTCCGAACCGGTTGTCCAGCAGCTCATCCAGGGCGCCGGTATAGACCAGCGGTCCTTTCCA
Source organism: Victivallaceae bacterium (assembly GCA_031547585.1). Taxonomy (GTDB): domain Bacteria; phylum Verrucomicrobiota; class Lentisphaeria; order Victivallales; family Victivallaceae; genus Victivallis. The sequence continues at coordinate 12,512 of JAVBRV010000037.1, read as the reverse complement.
CTCCGCGCCGTCGAAGAACACTCGTCCGCTTGCGAAATCGAAATCAATTCGCGGAATGGCGTCGGAGTTCAGTTCCACGGTAATGGCGGGGTGATCCAGCAGCCGTTCGAACAGCCGGGTGAAACCCTCTTTCGGCATATACTGGTAACGGCTGGTGAAGTGGTTCCGGTCATAGCCGAGAACGACCGGAATACGGTTGAAAACAGCGGGCGAAATCTCTTCGATCGATTGACCCCACTGCTTGGCGGTGTAGTGGACAAAGACCTTTTCATAGATGAATTCCGCCAGATGCCGGATGTCCGGATCCGCCGCCGCCAGGAGTTCGCCAATCGGCACCCGCAATTGTCCGGGATATGCCCTGGTCAGCTTCTCTTTCAGGAGCGCAGCCTTTTCCGCCGGGAAAAGTTCGTCGATTCCGGTGAAGTTGAAGGGAATCGGCACCAGCTTCCCGTCGATCCGGCCAAGTACGACATGCTGATACGGGGTGTACTCGGTGAAACGGCCGATGTAGGAGAAGATGTCTTCCCGGGGCGTATGAAGGATATGGGGGCCGTACCAATGCACCCTGATTCCATTTACATCTTCGGATTCATACATGTTGCCCGCAATATGGGGGCGCCGCTCGAGGAGCAGGACTCTTTTTTGGTATTTATCGGCCAGTTCGCGGGCAATTACGCCGCCCGCGAATCCGCAGCCGACGACAACGGCATCGTAGTTGGATTTCATTGAAAAAATTCCGTTTCTATTTGTTTGTGTTATTGGCATCGACGTGCTTCTTTCCGGAGTCGCGCAGTCGCCGCGGCAGCCAGGTGATTGCCCGGCCTGCGCGGAAGGAGAACGAATTGCGCATGGCTTCCAGTTCCCCCGAGAGAGAGTGGTTGACCCGCTTGAGATCCTCTAGCTGCCGGGTCAGTATTTCAATTTGTGTCGCACTGGCCTGTATGCATTTCAGCGGTTCCAGGATCGGTGAATTGCCGCCTGCATCATCCAGCCGTGCTTCCGCCTCCGCTTCCAGGAGGAGCCCCAGCAGTTCCGGATTGCCGGTATGCTTCATGATATGCTGGAAAAAATCCTTTTTGAACCGGTTAACCGTATTGGCATGCAGCCGGCGAAGATCGTTTTCCCGGGCCAGCCGCAGATTGTCGCGCAAGCCCCGGACCAGGTCACAGATTTTACGCTCCGACCATACCGCCTGCTGATGTCCCCAGCGGTAACAGTAGACCTCTTGGGGGATGGCGTAAAATGTTTTCGCCTTGAGCATGGCGGCGATCAGGAACGGCGGATCCTGAAACCGGGTGTACGGAGGAAATTCCAACGCGTTTTCCCGTAACAGCCGCATGCTGAAAATAAAGCATTGAAATCCGTATTCGCACTGGTAGTCCCGATAATCGACCTGCTTCTCTTCGCGGAAAGTCCGATCCGGAACCGGTCTCGTCCGACCGTTGACGTATTCGACCAGGGAGCCGCCGCAAATGGCGGCCCGGTTGGACGTCGCCGCTCGGTGCAATGTTTCCAGCGCCTGGGAGTGCGGGTAATAGTCGTCCGGATCCATAAAAGCGGCATATTCACCGGCGGCCAGGCGGAGGGCGTTGTTCCGGGCCGCATATACCCCCTGGTTTTCCTGATGGACGGGGACGATTCTTTGATCAAGGGCGGCATATCGATCCAGGATTTCCCGGGAACTGTCCGTCGATCCGTCATTTACGCAGATGACTTCAATATCGCTCAGGCTCTGCTTCAACACCGAATCCAGGCATTCCGGCAGAAACCGCTCCATATTGAAAATGGGAATGATGACGGAAACAGCAGGCATTTATTCTTCCCCTCTTTCATTGGATTGTCCGCGCGACAACAACTCTTTGACATCGCTGTACTCGTCCAAAAGGTTTTTCAGATATTCGTCGTTCTTGTTTTCAGCAAGGTTGGATTTCCATAAGGCGGTTTCTTGCGTAGTGGGAATATAACGCAAAGAAACCCTGGGAGCAACCAGAAGCACCGGTGTCCCATGGAGGATTCCCATAATCCGTAACCAGAGGTCGTCGGCGCAAAGCGCGAGTTCTTTCAGCTTGGCCTGGTCGAAGACCCGGGCATCCAGGCAATGCGGCGGATAAAGGACGCCGCGAACGCCGATGGGGAGGAGAAGCATCTCCGGCTTGTCCCGGTATTTATCCGGGGCGGCCACGTTCCACTCGCTGTAGGGGTGTGGAGTTCCGTCCTCTGTGAACTTCATTTCACGGGCGCACTGGCAGACTACGGCGCGGGGATGTTTCCCATGGGCCGCCATGAGATCCGACAACAGGTCGGAGTCATATTCAACATCGTCGTCGACGGTGACGACAATGGCTTCCGGGGCCTGTTGCATGGTCTGGTAATATTTCTTGTGCGGCTTCAGGTCGTCGCACCAGGAGATGGAGAGACCGCGTTCCCGCAATGCCAGGAGATTTTGCGGCAGATCCTTCTCCCGGTTCGGAAACTGCTCGTCGGCGAGCCAGAGGATGACTCGATCCGGCCTGGTTCGCTGTTCGAGCAGGGATTGTATGCAGCGGTGAAGCGTGGGGATTCGCGGCGGAAAGGAGGTTAAGGAGACGATCAGTTCCTGCCGGCGTTTCAGAAAGGTGACGCCGCGTTTCTTCATCAGGGTTTTGATCAGGATAAGGTCCGCCGTCCGGAACAACCCTTGCCGCCTGATGGTTTCACGGATCTTGCGGATGGCGGTGTGAGCCATGAAGCGCTTGAACAGCCGGCCCGGTTCCTGGCAGGCGTCCCGGCAAGCCGCACCGGCTCCCTCCTGCCGGAGTTTTCGGACGAAGACCCGGATTCGCCTCGGCAGATAGGTGATGAAACGTCCGATGCGGAAAGAGGCGGAGTGGGTCAGGGCGTGAATCTCACGGTCCTTTGCCGCCAGCAAGGCGGTATATCTCTGGTATTGCTGTGAAATCCGGTCGCGGAAATAGAAGCTCTCCGGATTTCCCATAATCATGAGGAATTGTTCCTTCTCCACCGGCGTGAAAAGGCTTTCGTCAAACTCCTTTTCCGCGACGACCCGCTGAATCTCTTCGGAAAAATACTGAAGCCACGGGATTCTATGTTGTTCGGCGACCCGGCGGTAGTTCGAGAGAAAATCCCGGAACATCTTTACGGTCCGGAAAGTTTTGTAGTGTTCCTTTGCAGCTGGATTTCGATCCAGAAATTCCCGGATGAACTGATATTCGGCGCCAATGCAGTAAACCTTGCTCTTGTCGGCAACGGAAGAGTTCGGGTTGTCCCGGCGGATCATATAAAACGCCTGGTTCAGGAAAAATACCCGGGAGGCAAGGGAAAATGTCTGGAACCAGAAACCGACATCCTGAAACGACGCCCCCGGAGTTTCATGGAAGCGGATGTTGTGGCGGTTCAAAAAATCCCGCCGGAAAATTCCGGTGACATTGTTCATATTGAGCAGGAAAACCGTCGGTTCCTCCCGGGGGTCGATTACCCGGTTGTAATAGCTGTGATTCGTGGTGAGCGGAATATCGCTGAATTCCCGGCGGGAACCTTCCCCGAAGAAGCGCGTCATGTTGGATTTGACGAAGTCCGCCCCGACCTCCTGCGCCTGGGCATAAAGAACCTCATACATGTTCAGGCGCAGATAATCATCCGATTCCAGAATGCCGATGAATTCCCCCCTGGCATGGTCGATGCCGGTATTCATGGTGTGGCCGTAACCGGAGTTCGCCTTGCTGATGATCTTGATCCGGGGATCTTTCGCCGCATATTCTTCGAGAATGGCAAGCGAATGATCTTTCGAGCCGTCGTTGACGCAAATGATTTCGATATCTTGAAGCGTCTGGCCGATCGCGCTGTTGAGGCATTCGCGTAAATAACGCTCCACGTTGTAGACCGGGATGACGACAGAAACTTTCGGCGATTCGGACCGAGGATTGGGCGGCATGTTTTTTATTCCTGTAATAGTATGATATACATTGTATTGTGAAAATTATCGGGGACGGAGCGCCGGCCTAGAGAGACACGAGATACTCCCAGCTCTTCGAGGCGATAATGGCCATATCTTTTTTAGCCCGATATACGCTGCTGTTGAATTCCACATTTCGATCCGTCAGTTTTTTCTTCACTTGCTCGACCGTGTTCATGATCGGGGTGAACTGATAATCGTCAAACAATAGGACAAACGATTCCTCCAGGCACTCCGGTACGGAATCGAGAATGTCGATCCTGGCATACTTCGTACAGTTTTGCGTAACCGGAGCATCGACGGAGATCAGGTCGAACTTTCGGCCCCCTGTAACTCGCGCAAAATCCCGGTACATGCGTGTCGCGGCGCCCTCCAGCTGGACATCATTTTCTTCCAGCAGAATCAGTTGCGTGTTTGGCGGCAGCGTGAATTCGCGCTTATAATATTCGATCCAGGAGGGGTTGGTTTCCACAACGAGGTGTTCCACTTCCGGATTCTCAGCCGCGTATTGGGCAATGATTTTGCTGGAGATGCCGAGCCCGAGATCGAGAATCCGTTTGGGTCTGGCTTTCTCCAGAGCCTGGTAAAGCATATAGAGATACGAATAACCGATTGCCCAGCGGCCGGGGGCAAAGCTGCGATTCGTCAGCCAGCTCGAGTTGACGATGGTATCGTGGAAAATGGATGCCCATACCGCTTCGTCGGCCGAGCGTCTTGAATCCAGCGAGTACTGACTGTTGTAACGGAGGTCGCTCCGGACGATTTGGAGGTGCTGTTGAATGTCCCGAATATTTTCCCCGCTGCCGGAAAGCAACTGCCGCAATTCCGCGGATGTCTCTTCATATTTGTCCAGCTTCTTCATCTGGTGCGAGAGTGCTTCCTGCTTGCAGTCGCATGCTTTCGCATACGCGTCGAATCGGTTTTCGAACGCGGCCAGTTTCTGGCGCTGCTCCTGCAGCGAGGATTCGCAACATTCGATCTTCTGTTGAAGTGTTGTCAGCAATTGATCGCTCCGGCGATGAGCCGTTTCGATCTGTTTCCGGCTTTCCTCCGTCATCGCGAGGGTCAGGGTTTTCAGCTCCTTGGAAATCGAGTTTTGAACAGCGGCTTGCCAGGAGGCAAGCTGCCGCTGGAGCTCCGCCTGATTGTCCGTCAGCTTCTTTCGGAGCTCCGCCTGATTGTCCGTCAGTTCCTTCCTAAGCATCTCCTGATGTGTCAGCAGTTCTGTCTGCAGACCCGATACGCCCTTCCAAAAGGTCCTGATTGGAAGTGGGAAAAAACACTTAAGCCAATTTTTTACTTTTTCAAAGAACATTTGTGTCAGTTTCTCCTGCTTCCCCGTCAAGCGATAGCCGGGGAGCTTTGATAAAAAATAAGCCGGCCGCGCCCAGCTTCTTCATCTCCGCGGCAGCCACGGCATGAAGCAGGGCGGCGTTGAAAATGTGATCGTAATAGACTTCAACTTCCTGTTCCGGCTTCAAAGAGAAGGAGAAGAACAGCGAACCGATGAAAAACGGATTCTCAAATTCTGTTTCAATGGTGTGCTGTTCGCCCGCCTTCATCGCAGGCAACAGCATTCCATAAAGATTGGAGGCCATCAGAAGCAATCCGGAGGACGTCGCCGTCCGGGCACTGAATGCGTAGGAGGCTCCGGCCGGGACATCGCGGTTTGCCCGGAATGAGGCGACCACCTTCAGCATCTCTCCGTGTGCGGCGGTGGCAATCGTTTTCCCCGCGGCGTTGTAGATGTCGACGGCGGTGATTTCCAAATCCATGCTTCCCACCCGGTCGGAGAGGCGCTTGCTCAAATTCGCGTCGATTCGAAACGGCACTCTGTCGTGAGCTCTTTCTTTCGTTTGCGCGGAGGAGGGGAGGGCGGCGGCCGGCGCAGCCGGCGTTTTCTCCGTGGAGTCGTTCCAGTACAGATCGCAAATTTCCTTGCTGTCCCCGATAGCGGACATCCGGCCGTTTTTCAGGTAAACCGCTCGTTCGCACAGGGAGCGAACGGTCGCGAGATTATGTGAGACAAAAAACAGCGTCATGCCCTGTTCGCAAAGTTTCCGGAGGTGGTGATAACATTTCTGCTGGAAGAACATATCTCCGACGGAGAGGGCCTCATCCACGATGAGGATATCGGGTTCGACCATGATCTGGACCGCAAAAGCCAATCGCACTTTCATGCCGCTCGAATAGGTCTTTACCGGTTGGTGAATGAAGTCGCCGATATCGGCGAAATCGATGATTTGCTGGTAGCAGGCTTCCGTCTCTTTGCGGGAAAGCCCGAGAATGGCCGCGTTCATGAAGACGTTTTCCCGGCCGGTGAACTCCGGATTGAAGCCGCTGCCGAGTTCCAGCAGCGCGGCGACGCGTCCTTTCAGCTCCACGCTGCCCGTGGTTGGAGTCAGCGTCCCGGTGATGATCTGCAAGAGGGTGCTTTTGCCCGCTCCGTTGCGGCCGATCACTCCGACGCATTCGCCTTTTTTGACTTCGAAATCGATGTTCTTCAGCGCCCAGAACTCCTTGTAGAATCGGCGCTTGCCCATGCACAGCATCTGCTGCAGCCGGTGGTGCGGCTTGTCGTACATCTCGAAGCACTTCGAGATGTTTTTCACTCGGATGGCGACTTCAGATGACATCGGCGAACCCCTTCTTCGTCTTGATGAACCAAGCCAGGCCGAGTTGGGCGATCACCAGTCCCGCCGCCGTCGCCAGAAGCAGCGTGTTCCAGTTCGGCAACCTGCCGAACAGGAACACGTTGCGGGTCTCCTCGATGGTCAGCGCCAGGGGGTTGAGGCGGATGATCCAACGGAAGCGCTCCGGCACCGCCGCCGCCGGATAAAAGATCGGCGACAGGAAGAACAGCATCTGCAGAATCACCGCGGTAATGTATTTCATGTCGCGGAAGTAGACCGCCAGCGACGCCACCAGAAAGCTGAAGCCGATCGACAGGAACACCAGGGGGATGAGCGGCAAAGGCAGCAGCAGCATTGTCCAGGAAGGCGTCTTCAAAATGAAGACCACCCCGAGAAAAAGCAAAATGAACCAGGGCAGCGCGAGCAGCGTGCAGGAGAGCACCCGCGCGATCGGCAGCACCTCCAGGGGGAAAATAATCTTTTTCACATAATTGGGGTGCCCCGCCACTTCGGAGCAGGCCGCGCCGATGCATTCGCTGAACACCCGGAAGATCGAGAGTCCGCAGAGCATGACGATGGCGAATCCGCCCTTGGTATCCGTCTCGACCCCCCAGCGGGAGTGGAAAATCACGCTGAAAACAAATGTGTAGACCGAAAGCATCATCAGGGGCTGGGCGAAACTCCACAGAAATCCGCCCGCGGTGCCGCGAAAATTGCTCTCTACGTTACGCCGGACCAGCTGGTACAGCAAATCCCGGTTGTTCCGGATGATCCGCCACCAGAGGAGCGGTGAAAGCAACTTCAAAACGATATGTAAAATGGAGCGCAACAAGATATTCCCCTCTATAAAACAAGCTTCCCTTAATATATCTTCTTTTTGGGGACAATGCAAGGATTGGCAGTAAATTTTCCGGTTATCTCCCCCGGAGCAAACCGAGGAAAATTTCGCGTTCGGCGGCGGTCAAAAGAGAGTCGGATTCCGCTACCGGCAGCTCCGGGCGACGTTCGCGGAGCGCCGCCGCGAAGAAGCCCGGCGCTTCCCCGCCGGGGGAGCCGTGCACTTTGGCGCGGAGTCCGCACGAGGGCGAACGCGACTTGAAGATGAAACCGGAGACATTCAGCTCCGCCGCGCGGCGGCGGCAGAAGCTCCGCATCGCTTCGCCGAACTCCCGGCAGGTCGTGATGGTTTCGAGGCCGGGTGAACGGGGGTCCCCCGTCAGCTGAATGGGTTCGCGCGGCACCGGGAGTCCGAATTCCACCTCGGGGCAGACCGGAACCCAACGGACAAACCGCCCCAACTCCTCCACGAGAAGAGAGTCGAGGCGGTCGCCGCCGTCGTAACGGACGCGCCGGCCCAGAAGGCAGGCGCTGATTCCGACGAGGGGGGTTATTCCCACTCGATGGTCCCCGGGGGTTTGGCGGTGATGTCGTAGACCACCCGGTTGACGCCGTCGACTTCGCGGATGATCCGCTCCATCATGGTTTCGAGGAGGTCCCAGGGGAGCCGGACCACTTCGGCCGTGACCGCGTCCACGCTGTTGACCGAGCGGATGGCGATCACGTAGTCGTAGGAGCGCTGCTCGTGCTTGATGCCGACCGTCTTCACCGGCACGAAGATGGCGAAGGTCTGCCAGGTCTTCTGATACCAGCCCGAGCGGATCAATTCCTCGGTGACGATGGCGTCGGCTTCGCGGAGCATCCGCAGCGTGTCGCGCCCGATGGGGCCGAGGTGGCGGACGCCGAGCGAGGGGCCGGGGAAGGGGTGGCGGTCCAGCAGTTCGGAGGGGAGACCGAGCAGCCGTCCGACCGCACGCACTTCATCCTTGAACAGGCGTTCGACCGGTTCCACCAATTTAAACTTCATATCTTCCGGGAGTCCGCCCACGTTGTGGTGGCTTTTAATCACGCCCTTGGGGTTGCCGTCGAGCGGAATGCTTTCGAGAATATCGGGGTAGATGGTTCCCTGGCCGAGGAAGGGCGCGTCGACTTTGGCGGCCGCTTCGGTGAAGACCTCGATGAACTCCCGGCCGATGATCTTGCGCTTCTCTTCCGGATCGGCGACGCCGTCTAGGAAACCGAGGAAGCGGTCGGAAGCGTCGACGTAGCAGAGGTTCATATCGAAGTTGCGGGCGAAAATCTCCTGCACCAGCTCGGGTTCATCCTTGCGCAGCAGCCCGTGGTTGACGAAGACGCAGGTGAGTTGCTTGCCGATCGCCTTGTGGATCAGCGCCGCCACCACCGACGAGTCGACCCCGCCGGAGAGGCCGAGAACGACCTTCTTGTCGCCGACCTGTTTGCGGATGTCTTCGATGGCTTCGGTGATGAAATTCTCCATCGTCCAGCTGCCGGAGCAACCGCAGCGGGTGGAGAAAGCCACCGCCGCGTCGACGTCGGCGTCGGAGAGTCCGGTGGTGAGGTCGAGCATCGGCAGCCCGAGGGCGGTGAATTTGGCCAGCGCCTCTTCGCGTTTCGGCGTTTTGGGGTCGGCGGCCAGAATGAGGCCGACCGGATTCTCGGCCATGACCCGTTCCGCCTGAACGGTATAGGGCATGACCATGGTGTAAATGTGGCGGTCGCGAATGCGGCGGGCGAACTTCTGGATCGCCTCGCAGCCGAAGTTGACGAGTACGATGGTTTCCGGTGTCTGTTTCATGGAGTCTCCCACTAGGATGTAAAAATCTCTAAAGATACATCCGAAAGTCGGTTTTTTCCAGTCCGGAGGGGAAGATTGTCGTCCTTTTTTGGGCTACTCGGGCGTGCCGACGTTTACGGGGCCGGTGAAGCCTCTGGCCTTCAGGAAGTTGACGGTGGCTTCGACCAGCTCCTCGGGGGCGCTGGCTCCGGCGCTGACGCCGATGTCGCCGGGGCCTTCGAGGGCTTCCGGAGGGATCTCCTCCGGGGAGTCGACCAGCCAGGCGCGGCTGCCGCAGTCGCGGGCGGTTTCGGCCAGGCGGTTCGAGTTGGAGCTGCCGCGTGAACCGATGACGACGATGCGTTTGCATTGACGCGCCAGTTTGATCACCGCCGCCTGCCGGTCGGTGGTCGCGTAGCAGATCGCGGGGCCCGTCTCCAGCGAGGGGTAGCGCTCCTTCAGCTGCCGGGTCAGGGTCTCCACCAACCGTCCGCTCAAGGTGGTCTGGGCGAGGCGGCTGACCCGGGTTCCGGGGGGGAGGGGGGGGAGAAGGGCGGCCTCTTCGGCGGTCTCGATGACGTAAACGGTTCCGCCCGAGGTGCGCCCGAGGACGCCTTCGATCTCCGGGTGGCCGGGGTGGCCGATCAGGATCAGGGCGTCGTCCGGCCGGCTCCGCTCCGCCGCCGCCTCCTGAAGGCGTTTCACCAGGGGGCAGGTGGCGTCGATCACGGTGAGGCGACGTTTCGCCGCCTCCTCTTCGACCGTCGCCGGAACGCCGTGCGCGCTGAACAGCAGCACCGCCCCCTCGGGGACCTCCGCCAGGGTTTCGGCGAAATGCACGCCGCGCTCTTTTAAATTGTTTACGATAAATCGGTTGTGGACGATTTCATGCAGCACGTAAATGGGCGCTCCATATTCCCGGAGGGCGCGTTCGACCGCGTCCAGCGCCCGGCGGACGCCGCCGCAGAAACCGTGCGGCTGGGCGATCCGGATCACCCCTTTCACAATTCCCACCACTTGCCGGTCGGCGTGACGCCGGGGGTGATGCGTTCGCCCATCCGGGGGGTGACGAGGGGAACGGCCGTCTCCTCCGCCAGGCGGGTGACTTCGCGGATCGATTCATCCCAGGGGTGCATGGCAAGATCGAACACTCCCCAGTGCACCGGGAGGAGCCGCTTCCCCTGCAGCTCCCGGAAGGAGAGGATGACGTCGGCAGGGAAGAGGTGGCTGTTGGGCCAGTTCTCGTTCCAGGCGTCGATTTCGAGGAGGACGAGGTCGAAGGGACCGTATTTGTCGCCGATCGCCTTCACGTGGCTGCCGTGGCCGCCATCCGCGCCGTGGTAGATCTTCCGGCCGCCGCCCTCGATGATGTACGAGCCCCAGAGGGTGCGGTCGCGGTCGTCGAAGCGCCGCCCCGAGAAGTGGCGCGACGGCTCCAGCGTGATCGTGACCCCCGCCAGCGTCACCGAGTCGCCCCAGCCCAGCTCGTGGATGCGCTCGGGGGCGATCCCCCAGCCACGCAGCCGCGCGCCGACGCCGAGCGGCGTGACGAAAGGCTCTTTCCGCTTGACGAAGCTGCGGATGGTCTCGTATTCGAGGTGGTCGTAGTGATCGTGGGTGATGATGACGAACTCGAGAGGGGGGATCTCGCTCCGCTTCACCGGGGATTCGCAGTAGCGGCCCACCACCCAGGGCAGCGGGGCGGCGTTGCCGAACACGGGGTCGGTCGCGAAGCGGGCTCCGCCCAGCTCGAAGATCAAAGAGGAGTGGCCGAACCAGTACAGCGCGAACGGGGCCGGTTTCTCCGGGAAGTCCGGCTTTACGCTGGGGAGTTCCACCTTGGGCGTATGCCCCGAATAAAACAGATGGCGGAAAAAGCTCGGGCGGCGCCCCGCCCGGCGGATGTTGTGCACCAGGGGCTCCGGGTTGACGAAATGCCCCTCTTGGTAGTTCGGCCGCCCGGCGAAGGCGTTCTCCGGCGGGAGCTGCCCCATGCGGGTTTTCGCCCGGAGCCACAACCCCCCGACAATGAGGAGGATGAGGAGAAGGAGCCCTCCCAGGATATATAACGCCATCTTGAGCTTTTTCCTTTTGCCCTTCATTTCGAGTGGCTGACCACCTCGCCGGGAACGGTCATGCTGCCTTCGGAGAGGCTGCGTCCGGGGTAGATCGCCGTGTGGATGCCGGTGTGAACCCCGGCCCCGACGACCGCGCCGAACTTGCGCCGCCCGGTGTCGAGAAATTCACGGTTTTCCAGCCAGCGGTGGTTGCGGCCGTCGTGGCGGAGGTTGGAGACGATGGTTCCGGCCCCGAAGTTGACCCGGTCGCAGATCACCGAATCGCCGGCGTAGCTGAGGTGGCCGATCGAAACCTTGTCGCCGATCAGCGAATTTTTGATCTCGACCGCCTGCCCGATGTGGCAGCCGTCGCCGATGGCGGTGCTGCCGCGAAGGTAGCAGTTGGGGCCGATTTTGCAATTGCGGCCGATGATGATGTTCCCCTCCATATAGACGCCGGGGAGGACCACGCTCCCTTCGCCGAGGTGGAGGAAGCCGTCGACGGTGGCACCGTTCCGGAGGGTCCCTTTGATGTCGTTGCCGGTCATGTCCTTCATCCACTTCTCGTTGAGCGTCAGGAGGTCCCAGGGGTAGCGGATGCGGAGCGAAGCGTCGTCGAAGCGGAGTTCACTCGTCCCGGGGAGGCCGGGGAGGGTGACCTTGAGGAGCAGGGTGTTGTCGTCCGGATCGCGGAGGAAGCAGCCGCCGCCCGTCTTGATCGCTGCGATGATGGCGGGGGAGGGGATGAAGTCGGCGCGGATCTCCACCTGCCGTTCATCCGGCAGCGGCGACAGCAGCTCTTCGATCCAGGCGGCGATCGGCCGCCCGGCGATTTTGATCGCATCCGCCGGTGCGGTGACGGGATGCAGGCTCGGGAGCTTGACGGATAAAACGGTGATCGGCATGATGGAATCCTCCCCTTTGGTTTACTTCAATTCCTCGCGGGCGGCATGGGAGAGCTTCTCCAGCCACTCCGCCACCAGCTTGCCGCACTCGGCTTCCACCAGGATGCGGATCTTGTTCTCGGTCCCGGAGTAGCGGACGATGGTCCGGCCGGTCTCCCCCAACGCCGCCTGGCAGTCGCGGATCACCCCCGGCAGCAGCGACAGCTGGTCGAGGGGAATCTTCTTCCCGATCGCGAAGCTCGACAGCTCCTGCGGGAACACCTGCATGAAGTTCGCCAGCTCCGCCAGCGGGCGCTTGGTCTTCACCATCAATTGCAAGACGTGCAGCGCGGT